>JANPDN010000107.1:0-21277 GCA_031431555.1 Rubrivivax sp. | reverse complement strand
TGACCACGGGCAAGCTGACGCTGAGTGACACGACACCGGGTGCGGGCCAGTCGATCAGCGCGATCAGCACGCTGGCCAATACCCAGTCGCTGACGATCACCGCCACACAGTGGCAGATGTTCGATGCCGGTGCTGGCAATTGGGTGCCAATCGCCGGCGCCACCGACACCAGCTTCACGCCCGGCGCGGCGCAGACGGCCAAGGCGCTGCGCGTGGCGCTGACCTTCACCGACCCGCTGGGCGCGGGGCAGCTCGCGCTGTCGGCGGCGAGTGCGCCGGTGAGCGCCAACGGCGCCAACAGCCCGGCCAGCGGCAGCCCCACGATCACCGGCACGCCGACCGAGGACCAGACGCTTGCAGCCGAAACCAGTGCGATCGTCGACGCCGACGGCCTCGGGCCGTTGAGTTACGAGTGGCTGCGCGCGGGCTCACCCATCGCCGGCGCGACGGCATCGAGCTACATGCTGGGCGACGCCGATGTCGGCCAACCGATCTCGCTGCGGGTGAGTTTTACCGACGCGCTGGGGTTTGCCGAACAACTCACCAGCCCGCCCACGGCGGCGGTGGCCAACGTCAACGACGCACCCGGCGGCAGCCCCACGATCAACGGCACACCAACGCAAGGCCAGACGCTTGGTGCCGTTACCGTCGGCATCGCCGATGCCGACGGCTTGGGCGACTTCGCCTTCGAATGGCTGCGCGATGGCCTGCCCATCGTCGGGGCCAACCTGTCGGACTACCTCCTGGGCATTGCCGACGTTGGGCACTCGATCTCGGTGCGGGTGAATTATGTCGATGCGCACGGCACCGCCGAGTCGCTGGTCAGTGCCGCCACCGGCCCGATCGGCAATGCCAACGACGCACCGACTGGCGCTGTCGTCATCAACGGCAACCCGATCGAGGACCAGACGCTCACGGCCGACACCAGCACGATCGACGACCCCGACGGCTTGGGTGCCTTCAGCTACCAATGGCTGCGCGCAGGTGCGCAGATCGCCGGCGCAACGGCGTCGACTTACACGCTGGGCGATGCCGATGTCAGCCAGCTCATCTCGGTGCGCTTAAGCTTTACTGACGGACAGGGTTTTGCTGAATCGCTGACGAGTGCCGAAACGACCGCCGTGGTGAATGTCAATGACCCCGCCACCGGCAGCCCGGCGGTCAGCGGCACACCGACCGAGGACCAGAATCTTGGCGCCGACACCTCGGGCATCGCCGACATCGACGGCCTGGGTGCATTCAGCTACGAGTGGCTGCGCGCAGGCGCGCCCATTCTTGGCGCGACCGCCCCGAGCTACCTGCTCGGCGACGCCGATGTCGGCCAGGCGATCTCGCTGCGCGTGAGCTTTACCGATGCCCGCGGCGGCATCGAGACGCTGACCAGCGCCGCCACCACACCGATCACCAACATCAACGACGCGCCGGCTGGTGCCGTCACGATCAGCGGCACCGCCACCGAAAACCAGATCCTCAGTGCCAACACCGCCGGCATCACCGACGCCGACGGACTGGGGCCATTCGGCTACCAGTGGGTGCGCGCTGGCGCCCCGATCGTTGGCGCGACGGCCGCAACCTATGTCCTCGCTGATGCCGACGTTGGCGAAGCGGTTTCGGTGCGCGTGAATTTTATCGATGGGCGGGGGTCGGCCGAATTGATGACCAGCACCGCCACTGCCGCGGTGGCCAACGTCAACGACCTGCCCTCCGGCAGCGTCAGCGTCAGCGGTACCGCTGCCATCGGCAGCACGCTGACCGCCTCGCACACGTTGGTCGACGCCGATGGCCTCGGGCCCGTGAGCTGGCGCTGGCAGTCTTCACCGACTGGCACGGCCTGGACAAATGTGGTCGACCTCGGCCCGGCCACGCTGGTGGTCAACGCCGCTTTAGGCGGGCTGCGGCTGCGGGCCCAGGCCTTCTACACCGATGCCCGCGGTGCCGCCGAAGTCGTCTCCGGTGCGGCTACCGCCGTGGTACCCACGATCACCTTCAACGTCATCAGCGGCGATGCCAACAACAACACCCTGCTCGGCACCGCCGCGGCCGACCAGATCAACGGCCTGAACGGCAACGACAGCATCGACGGCGGCAGCGGCTTCGATATGATGGTCGGCGGCGCCGGCAACGACACCTACACCTTGGACAATGCCGCCGATGGCGTGGTCGAAGGCGCCGCCAGCGGCTATGACGTCGTGCGCAGCAGCTCCGTAAGCATCGTGCTGGGCGCCAATGTCGAAGAGCTCTGGATCGACGGCGCCGCGGCGCTGGACGGCTGGGGCAACGGCTTGGGCAACAACCTGCGCGGCAACGGTGCCGCCAACCGTCTCTTCAGCGCCGCTGGCAACGACCAGTTGCAGGGCTTTGCCGGCAACGACACGATGGACGGCGGCGCCGGGGCCGATACCGCGACGTTCGTTGGCCTGTTGTCCGGTTCGACACTCTTGCGCACCGGGGACAACGCCTACCGGGTGACCACGGGGGCCGAAGTCGACAACTTGTTGAACGTCGAGTTTGTCAGGTTCATTGCCGGCACGACCACGACGACCACCGCGCTGACCACCGGCGCGCTGGCCCTGAGCGACACCACGCCGGGTGTGGGGCAGGTGATCAGTCTTCTGAGTACCTTGGCGAACACACAGTCCTTGACCATCACCGCCACCGAATGGCAGATGTTGGACGCTGGCAACTGGGTGCCCATCGGCGGGGCGACAAACGCCAGCTTCACCACCGGCGCGGCGCAGGTCGGCAGGGCACTGCGCGTGGCGCTGACCTTCACCGATCCGCTGGGTGCCGGGCAGATTGCGGTGTCGGCGGCGAGCGCCCCGGTCAGCGTCAACAACAACCCCGCGACCGGTGCGCTGCTGATCGCCGGGACGCCGACCGAGGACCAGACGCTGGTCGCGAACACCTCGGGCATCAGCGATGCCGATGGCCTGGGTGCCTTCAGCTACCAGTGGCTGCGGGCGGGGTCGCCGATCGCCAGCGCGGTCACTTCAAGCTACACCCTCGGTGACGCCGATGTCGGCGCGCAGGTCTCGCTGCGCTTGAGCTTCACCGATGCGCTGGGCAGCAGCGAAGTCCTCACCAGCGCTGCGACCGCCGCGGTGGCCAATGTCAATGACCCCCCCACCGGCAGCGTGGTGATCGTCGGTAGCGCCATCGAGGACGCAGTGCTGGTCGCCAATACGGGCACGGTGGCCGATGCCGACGGTCTCGGCAGCCTGACCTACACGTGGTCGCGCAACGGTGTGTTGATCGCTGGTGCAACGACGTCGAGCTACACCCTCGGCGACGCCGATGTCGGGGCGCTGGTACGCGCGCGGGCTTCGTGGACCGATGGCCAAGGATCGAACGAGTCGCTGCTCAGTGCCCTCACCGGCGCGGTGGCCAATGTCAACGATCCCGCCACCGGCCTGCCGCTGATCGTGGGCAGCGCAGCCGAAGACCAGATCCTGACGGTGGATACGGCCAGCATCGTCGACCTTGACGGCCTCGGCGCGTTGGCCTATCGCTGGACACGTGACGGTGTCGACATCGTCGGCGCGACCGGCACGAGCTTGGCCCTCGGAGATGCCGATGTCGGCGCGCAGATCCGGGTACGCGTGAGCTACGTCGACGCGCATGGCTCGCCGGAAAGCCTGACCAGCCTGCCGACATCGGCGGTGAGCAATGTCAACGACGCGCCCGCTGGCAGCGTGACGGTGAGCGACACCACGCCCGCGGTGGGTGTGGTGCAGACCCTGACGCACAACCTGACCGACGCCGACGGCATGCCGGCGCTGGTGCAAACCTTCTGGCAGTACACCACCAACAACGGCGCGCAATGGGTCGACGTGAACCCGGCCGGCGCGTCTTTCCTGCTCACCGCCTTCTATGCCAATGCACGATTTCGCGGCGTGGTGAGCTACACCGACAACCACGGCACCGCCGAGTTCGTGACCTCGGCGATGACGGGCGCAGCGCCGCTGACCTTCAACGCTATCAACGGCACCAGTGCCGGCGACACGCTGGCTGGCACCTCGTCGGCCGATCGCATCAGCGGCCTCGGTGGCAACGACTCGATCACCGGCGGCAGCGGCTTCGACCTCTTGCTCGGTGGCGCCGGCAACGACACCTATGTCGTCAACAACGTCGCCGATGCGGTGGTCGAAGTCGCCGGGGAAGGCACCGACCTGGTCCAGAGTTCGGTCACCTGGACGCTCGGCAGCGAAGTCGAAAACCTGACCCTTACCGGGTCGGGCGCGCTGAGCGGCTTTGGCAACGCGGCCAACAATATGATCGTCGGCAACACTGGCGCGAACACCCTGCGCGGCGATCTCGGCAACGACAGCCTCAACGGCGGCACCGGTGCCGACAATCTCGCCGGTGGCGCCGGCAACGACACCTACGTCGTCGACAACAACAGCGACGTGACCACCGAGCTCGCCGACGAAGGCATCGACCTGATCCAGGCGGCGTTGACCTGGACGCTCGGCGCAAACATCGAAAACCTGACCCTCACCGGCAGCAGCAACATCAACGGCACCGGCAACACGCTGGCGAATCTGATCACCGGCAACGGCGCCAACAACACCTTGAACGGCGGCGACGGCAACGACACGATCGCGGGCGGCGGCGGCGTTGACAACATCACCGGTGGTGCCGGCGCCGATGCCCTCAGCGGTGGTGCCGGGGTCGACACCTTCGTCTACACGGCGACCAGCCAAAGTGGTGTCGGCGTCTTGCTGCGCGACCTGATCAGCGACTTTCTCAGCGGCAGCGACAAGATCAACCTGTCAGGCATCGACGCAAATACCGGCATCGCCAACAACCAGGCGTTTACGTTGATCGGCCAGACGAGCACCTTCACCGCGGCCGGCCAACTGGCGTATCACACCGAGCTCATCAGCGGGGTCACCTACACCGTGATCGAAGGCAATGTCGATGCCGACCTCGCTGCCGACTTCCAGATCGCGCTGCTCGGCAACTTCCTCTTTCCCGTCGGCTCGCCGGACATCACGCCCTGAGGCAGTCCGGCCGCGGGGCGGTGCGGTGCGGGCGCGGTATCTGGCCACGGCACGGGGCAGTACGGCGGCGCGACAGCAGCCTCACCGTGGTGCCAGCGAGCGGCCCGTAAAATCGGCCGCCTCATGCATGCCCCCGACGCACCGATCGAAACCCCGCCGCTGGAGCGGCTGATCACGCGCGCCGAATCGCTGCTCGTGCGGCTCGAAGCGATCCTGCCGCATGCTGCCACCGCGCCCGACTGGCAGGCCTCGGTGGCGTTTCGCTACCGCCGCCGCGGCACGGTCGGCGTGCTCGAGCCGGTGCGGCATGTCGCGACGATCCGCCTGGCCGACTTGCGCGAAGTCAATGCGCAAAAAGAGCGCCTGGTGCGCAACACCGCGCAGTTTGTCGCCGGGCGTGGCGCGAACAATGTGCTGCTCACCGGCGCACGCGGCACCGGGAAAAGTTCGCTGATCAAGGCCTGCCTGAACGAATACAGCGCACAAGGCCTGCGCCTGATCGAAGTCGACAAGGCCGAACTGATCGACTTGCCGGACCTCGTCGACCTGGTTGCCGAACGGCCGGAGAAATTCATCATCTACTGCGTCGACCTGAGTTTTGACGAAGGCGAGCCTGGCTACAAGGCGCTGAAGTCGATCCTCGACGGCTCGGTGGCGCAGGCGAGCGACAACGTGCTCATCTACGCCACGAGCAACCGGCGCCATCTGCTGCCCGAGTACATGCAGGAGAACCTGAGCTACCAGCACACTGCAGATGGCGAGGTGCATCCGGGCGAGGTCATCGAAGAAAAAATCTCGCTGTCAGAGCGCTTCGGGCTGTGGATCAGTTTTTATCCGTTCACGCAAAACGAGTACCTGGCCATCGTCGCGCAGTGGTTGCGCCACTTCGGCCTGCAAGAAAACGAGATCACCGCGGCACGCCAGGATTCGCTGGTCTGGGCGCTCGAGCGTGGCTCTCGTTCGGGCCGGGTGGCGCAACAGTTTGCGCGCGACTACGTGGCGCGCCAGGGTGGCTAACGGCGTGCTTGAGTCTGCACGCGGCGATGGGCCTGAGGATAGCTCCAGCGCTAGCCCCAGCGTCAGCCGCAGCGTCAGCCCCAGCGATATGCCTGGCGATGGCGCCGCTGCAAGCGAACGCCAGCCGGTCGACGTGGCGGTTGGCGTGCTGATCCGCCCCGATGGCCAGTTTTTGCTCACCAGTCGGCCCCCCGGCAAGGTCTTCGCCGGGTACTGGGAATTCCCCGGCGGCAAACTCGAGCCCGGCGAATCGGTCGAGCAGGCACTGCGCCGCGAGTTGCACGAAGAACTCGGCATCACGGTCGGCGCTGACGCAGCGGCCGTTCAAGCCTGGAAGGTCGAGATCGTCGACTATCCACACGCCCTGGTGCGACTGCACTTTTGCAAGGTCTTCGCCTGGAGCGGGCGCTTCGAGATGCGCGAGCAGCAGTCGATGGCCTGGGAGACCCTGCCCGTGCGCAGTGCGCCGGTGCTGCCCGGCACGGTGCCGGTGCTGGCCTGGTTCGCGGCCGAACGCGGCTTTGTCGGCGAGACGCACTCAAGCCACTAAACTGCCGATCATGAGTTGGCTCGAAGAAATCCGCTGGGACCGCGATGGCTTGGTGCCCGTCATCGCCCAGGAAGTCGGCAGCAACGATGTGCTGATGTTCGCCTACATGAACCGCGCTGCGCTCGCCGCCACTGCCGACAGCGGCCAAGCGGTGTACTGGAGCCGCTCGCGGGCCCGCCTCTGGCACAAGGGCGAAGAGTCGGGGCACACCCAACATGTGCATGAGATCCGTTTGGATTGCGACAACGATGTCGTGATGCTCAAGGTCACGCAGGCCGGCCAGGGCGATGGCAGACCGTCGATCGCCTGCCACACTGGCCGTCACTCCTGTTTTTTCAGGCGCCTCGAAGCCGGCGTCTGGAAGGTGGTTGATCCGGTGCTCAAGGATCCGGCGTCGATCTACAAATGAGCCGGCCGCGATGAGCCCTGATTCAAACCCAAGCCCAGACCCAAGTTCCGACGACACCCTGGCCGGTTTGGCTGCGGTCATCGCGTCCCGCCGCAATGCCGACCCGGCGCAGAGTTATGTCGCGCGCCTGTTTGCGAAGGGTGGTGACGCGCTGCTCAAGAAGGTCGGCGAAGAGGCCACCGAGGTTGTGATGGCGGCCAAGGACGGGGACGCCACCAAGCTCGTCGGCGAAGTTGCCGATCTCTGGTTTCACACCCTGCTCGTGCTCGAAGCCTACGGCCTGAAACCCGCCGACGTGCTGGCCGAGTTGCGCCGCCGTGAAGGGCTTTCGGGGCTCGAAGAATTTGCACTGCGCAAGGTAACTTTGCGTGACGCTGAAGAACGCGAGAAGCCATGACCACCGACGCGCACTGCATCTTCTGCAAAATAGTCGCTGGCCAGATCCCGTCGAAAAAAGCCTACGAAGACGACGAACTTTTGGCCTTCCACGATATCCACCCGTGGGCGCCGGTGCATGTGCTGGTGATCCCCAAAGTGCATATTGCGACCTTGGCCGATTGCGGGCCAGAACATGCCGCGATGCTCGGCCGGATGCTGGCGCTGGCGCCAAGACTGATGAGCGAGTTGGGTGTGAGGAATGGTTTCCGTACGCTGGTCAATACCGGGCCGGACGGCGGTCAAGAGGTCTACCACCTGCACATGCACGTGATGGGCGGCCCCAGGCCTTGGCTCAAAGGCTGATTGAAAAGCGGGTACCAGGGCTCACCTAGAATCCCCGGTTGCCCTTCAGGAGAATGTTTATGGGATCGTTCAGCATCTGGCATTGGCTGATCGTGTTGTTGGTGGTGGTGCTGATCTTCGGCACCAAGAAGCTCAAGAACATCGGCGCCGACGTGGGCGGTGCAGTCAAGGGCTTCAAGGACGGCGTCAAGGGCGCCAACGAGGCGGCTGACGCCGCTGCCACGCCAACGCAGCAGGTCACCGCGGCCAAGGCCGCCGACAGCAACACCGTCGACGTCGAGGCGAAGACCAAGTCGTGATGCACGCCGTGCACCACGATTGAGGCGCCGCCACCCCGGCGTGCCGCGCGATGATCGACTTCGGTTTTGACAAGCTCGCGCTGATCGGCGCGGTGGCCTTGATCGTCATCGGCCCCGAAATGCTGCCCAAGGTCGCGCGCACGCTTGGCCATCTGGTCGGCAAGGCGCAGCGTTATGTCTCCGACGTCAAGGCCGAAGTCAACCGCTCGATCGAACTTGACGAGCTGAAGAAGATGAAGACCGAGTTCGAAGACGCCGCGCGCGATGTTGAAAAGACGGTGCAGGGCGAGGTCAACTCAGCGACGGCGGCTTTCGACCAGGACTGGTCGACATCGACCGCGGGCAGCGCCGATAACGCATTTGGCGACGCCGCACACGAGGCGCTCGCACCGCCGCCGCCGAGCTACAAACACCCGAAGAAAAACTGGCGCCTCAAGCGTGGCGCCACGCCGCAGTGGTACAAAAATCGCAACGGCGTGCGGAACAAGGCGCAGTCGGGTGCGGCGCGGGTGGCGCGCTATCGCCCGCCCGGGCTGAAGACAGCGCGATGAGTGATCCCGACGCCAAGCCGGACAACAAACGCGACGAACTCGAAGGCACCGAAGCGCCGTTTGTCGAACATCTGGTCGAGCTGCGCGACCGCCTGATCCGCGCCACGATCGCGATTGCGATCGCCTTTGCGGTGCTCGCGTTCTGGCCCGGCTTCGGGCCGCTGTACGACCTGCTGGCGCAGCCGCTCGTCGCGCACCTGCCCAGCGGCACCAAGCTCATCGCCACGAACGTGATCTCACCGGTGCTCGTGCCGCTGAAGATCACGCTGATGGCGGCGTTCCTCGTCGCGCTGCCTTATGTGCTGTTCCAGGTCTGGTCGTTTGTTGCGCCGGGCCTGTACTCGCACGAGAAAAAATTCGTGCTGCCGCTGGTGGTCTCGAGCACGCTGCTGTTTTTTACTGGCGTGGCATTTTGTTATTTCATCGTCATCCCGGCGATGTCGCAGTTCATTCAGTCGTTTGCGCCGACCGCGATTACCGCAGCGCCGGATATCGAGCAGTATTTTGGATTTGTGCTGACCCTGTTCCTGGTCTTCGGCATCGCTTTTGAAGTGCCGGTGGCGGTGATCGTGCTCGCCCGCATCGGCATCGTCAGCATCGAACAGCTGAAAAAATTCCGCGGTTATTTCATCGTCTCGTCGTTCATCGTCGCCGCGGTGGTGACGCCGCCGGACGTGATCTCGCAGCTGGCGCTGGCGATCCCGATGTGTATCCTGTACGAGATCGGCATCATTGCGGCGCAGATCTTCATCAAGAAGACCAAACCGGCAGACGCTGCGGCCGACGAGGTCAATCCCGGCTGATCGGCGCCGGCCCGGCGCGCCCGGCCGTGGCGGGTTGTTTCAACGCGGCCGCGCGGTCGGGCGCTGGCCGACGGTGACCACCAGCTCCAGGGATTTTTCACCGCGCCGCACGGCGAGAGTCGCGCTCGACGCCGGTTTCAGCGCGGCGACGTTTTTCATCAGCTCGGCCGTGCCCACCACCGGCAACGCGCCGATCGCGGTCACGACATCACCGGGTTGCAGCCCGGCCTGGCTCGCCGGCCCGCCCTGCACGACGCCGGTGATGAGCACGCCCTGGCGCACGCCTAAGCGCAGTGATTCGGCGATCTCGGGTGTCAGCTCGCGCAACTCCATGCCGACCCAGCCGCGGATCACGCGGCCATCGCGGATCAGTGCGGTCATCACCTCGCGGGCCAGGTCGACGGGCACCGCGAAACCAATACCGACACTGCCGCCACTTTCAGAATAAATTGCGGTGCTGATGCCGACCAGCGCACCGCGGGCATCGACCAGCGCGCCGCCGGAATTGCCGCGGTTGATGGCGGCATCGGTCTGGATGAAATCCTCGAACGTCGACAGCCCGAGCCGGTTGCGGCGCAACGCGCTGACGATGCCGGCAGTGACCGTCTGGCCGACGTTGAACGGGTTGCCGATCGCGAGCACCGCGTCACCCACCTGCAGCCGGCTGGCGTCGCCCAGGCTGATCACCGGCAGCGCGCCGAGTTCGATCTTGAGCACCGCGATGTCGGTCTCGGGGTCGGTGCCGACCAGCCGCGCGCGGGCCTGGCGGCCATCGGCCAGGCGGACCTCGATATCGTCGGCACCGGCGATGACATGGTCGTTGGTGAGCAGATAACCTTCTGGCGACACGATCACACCCGAGCCGAGGCCGATCTGCACCTGGTTGCGCTGCACGCGGTCGCCAAAAAAGAAGCGCGATGCGGCGTCGTCGGTCTGCGCGCTGCGCGGTGGCGCCTTTTGCGCGGCAATGCTCACAACGGCCGGCATCGCGGCGCGTGCGGCGGCGCTGAAGCCGCTTGTCGCGGCGACCTCGATTGCAGCCCCGGCGCCCGACGCCGCCGCAGCGACAGGCGCCGGCGCGACCGCCTCGGTCAGCGTCGGCGCGGGCGACGCTGTCGAAGCCGAGCCGCGCAGCCATTCTGGCTTCAAGGTCGTGACGACAAAGAGCGCCGCCACGGCGACCGCGACCGCTTGGGAGAAAATCAGCCAGACTCTGCGCATCAAACGAGCACCTTCAATGGCCCTGCGTTCCGAGATCGAAACCACGCTGCGCGACTGGCTGGCGGTGGACCGCTTCGAAGATTATGGGCCGAACGGCCTGCAAGTCGAAGGCCGCGTCGAAGTCCGGCGCATCGTCAGCGGCGTGACCGCCAGCCTGGCTTTCATCGACGCGGCGATCGAAGCGCGTGCCGATGCAGTGCTCGTCCATCATGGCCTGTTCTGGCGCGGTCAGGATGGCCGCCTGACCGGCTGGCTGCGCGCCCGCGTGGCGCGACTGATGGCGCACGAGATCAACCTCTTTGCCTACCACCTGCCGCTGGACGCGCACCCCGAGCTCGGCAACAACGCGCAGTTGGGCAGGCGACTCGGCCTGCGCGCAGATGCGACCTTCGGCAAACAGGGCCTCGGTTTCATCGGCGCTGCGTCCGACGGCTCCAACGCGCTGACGACGCTCGACGGCCTGATGGCGAGCGTTCAGCAAGCCCTGCAACGCCAACCGCTGGTGCTCGCTGGCGACGGCCGGCCGCTGCGGCGCATCGCCTGGTGCACCGGCGGCGCACAAGGCTATTTTGAAGACGCCATCGCGGCCGGCGCCGACGCCTTCATCACCGGCGAAGTCTCCGAACCGCAAGCCCATCTGGCGCGCGAGACCGGGGTTGCATTTCTCGCCTGCGGGCATCACGCGACCGAACGTTTTGGCGCCCCTGCCGTCGCGGCGCAACTGGCACAGCACTTCGGGCTGGAGCATCAGTTCATCGATATCGAGAATCCCGCATGAGCCGCCGGGCCGTTCCCAAGGCGAATACCGCAGTGCGAAGCACGGAGGTTGCCTGATGAGCCGCCGGGCCGTTCCCAAGGCGAATACCGCAGTGCGAAGCACGGAGGTTGCCTGATGAAGGGTCCGCTGCTGATCACGATGGGTGACGCGGTGGGCATCGGGCCGGAGTGCATCGTGCGCGCTTTCCTGGCCGGCGGTGCCGAACGCGCGGTAGTCGTCGGCGATGTCGCCGTGCTGCGCCGCGCGGCGGCCTTGCTGCCCGAACGCGCGGTGATCGCGGTGATCGAGAGCCCGGCGGACATCGACGCCTTGCCGGCGGGCTGCATCCCGGTGATCGAGCCCGCCGGCCTGCCCGACGGCCTGGCGGCGCTGCCTTGGGGCCAGGTCGACGCGCGTTGTGGCGCCGCAGCGGCGCACTGCATCGAAGCTGCGGTGGGTTTGGTGCAAAGTGGCGCCGCAGCGGCGATCGTGACCGCCCCGATCCATAAGGAAGCGCTCGCCGCCGCAGGCATCAAGTTCCCCGGCCACACCGAGATGCTGCAGGCGCTGGCGGCAGGGCGCAGCGTCGCGGCGCCGGTGCGCATGATGCTGGCCAACGATGAACTGCGCGTCGTGCTGGTGACGATCCACCTGGCCTTGCGACAAGCGATCGAGGCGCTCGACTTTGATCTGGTACTCCAGACGATCCGCATCGCCGACCGCGCTGCTCGCGCCTGGGGTCTTGCAGCACCGCCGCGCATCGCGGTCGCAGGCCTGAACCCGCATGCCGGCGAAGGTGGCCTCTTCGGCAGCGAAGAGCAGGCCTTCATCGCACCGGCGGTGCAGGCCGCGCGAGCCGAGGGCATCGACGCCAGCGGCCCCTACGCGCCCGATACGGTATTCATGCGCGCGCGTCATTCGAGCCAACACCCGGGCGAGTTCGACGTCGTGATCGCAATGACCCATGATCATGGCTTGATCCCGGTGAAATACCTCGGCGTCGAGCACGGTGTCAACGTCACGCTCGGTTTGCCCTTCGTGCGCACCAGCCCCGACCACGGCACGGCGTTCGATATCGCCGGCCGCGGGCTCGCCGATGCCTCGAGCCTGATGGCGGCGATGCGCTGGGCTGCCGGTGCGCCACAGCGCATTCCTGCAGCGCCGTCGTATTTGTCGATCAGGCCGTAAGGGCCGCAGCGCCCGGCGTGACCTTGGCCAACTGCCGGCGCGCGCGCGCGGTGGCGCGCTCGACGAGGTAGGCACTCTCAAACGCACGCAGGCGTTCGCTCTCGCACAAGCGCACCAGCATCCGGTGCGTCAGCGAGATCGCCTGCTTGTGTTTGCGGCCGCGCGAGAAGACGTAGAACGTGCGCGCCGGGTTGACGTGGGTCAGCCGCACCTTGTGCCAGGCGCCTTCGAGATGCATCTGGTAGGCGTAGCCGATCTGCACATGCGCGGCGAGCGACTTGCCCTGCATCGGCTCGATCGGCTCAGGTGCCGGCATGCCGTCGATGGCGATGTCGACCTCGGCGAGCGCCGGTTCGGCGCCGATCTCGATATCGACTTTGCCCGACCAATCGACCGAGGCTTCGTCGACGAGGCCGATGCGCTGGATCTCTTCGGCCGTCAGCGTCGGCAGGATCGCCTCTTCGCTGGTCGTCGCTGGGTCGCTGGAATGGCTGACCTCGGCCTGCGACGGGATCGGCGTGTCAAAGACCTTGTCGACTTGGCGCGCGAGCAGGTTGAAGTCCAGCGTCGACAGCGCCTCGCCTTTGAGCGACTGGGCATGTGCCGGCAACAGGGCACCGAAGAAGGTCTTCTTCGACTCCGCTGGCCAGGCGATGAAGTCCATGCCCTCGGTGAGCTCCTGCATCAGCTTGGGCAGCTGCATCAGGAACGTCTTGCGCTGCGCCGGCGTGCCCTTGGGCTGCACGCTCATGAAGAGCTCGCGCCCGGCGTGGCGGAAGCGCTTGAAGCGCGAGTCGTCGGTGCCGTCGGTGAGGTGCGCCTTGACCAGCACCTGGCTCCAGACCTGCGAAATGAAGTCGCGCACGAAGGGCGGCACGGCCAGGCTGCCGAGTTCGCCTTCGAGCCGGTTGGCATAGTGCTGGCGAACCCGCGCTTCGCCTTCTTTCTGCGCGATCAATGATGCCGCGTCACCTTGTTCGCTCACCTCCTGCCGCGCCTGCTCGTTGACAAACGCCTCCAGCGCGGCGAGTTGGCGCTCGTAGACCTCGGCCTGGTCGAAGTCACCTTCGACGATGCCCTGGACGAGCTGGCGCACCAGCTGCAGGAAGAGTTTGCCTTCTTCGGCTTCGAGGTCTTCGAAGGCGCTGGCCAGCGACGAGATGCGGTTGATGAAGCGCCGCACCGGATGTTTGCGCGACGAAAAGAAGGTTGGGTCGCCGAGCGCGGTGCGCAGCACCGGCAACTGCAGGCGGCCGATCTGGCGTGCCATCTGCGGCGGCACTTTGGGGTCGGACAGGATCTGGTCGAAGAGGCTGCCGACGACGTCGATGACCATGTGGTCGAGCGCGCCCGACGAAGCGCCGCGCAGCTCGTCGCGGTGCGCGCGGATCAGGTTCGGCGCGGCCAGGCGCAGGCCATCTTCGGTGTAGCCGTCAAACGGTGTCTCGCCGCTGTCGAAGTCGCCAAGGTTGCTCGGGCCGCCGCTTCGACTGTGGCCCTCGGCGTTGGGTTCGCCGCCGCCCCGGCCATTGCCGCCCCGGCTGTCCACGGTCAGGCGGCGCATCAACGACATCAGCTCAACGTCGACCTGGCCCAGCGGCGTGCCGCCACTGCGCCGCGGCGACTGGCCGCCTGAAGGCATCGACTTGCTATCGCCCAGGCCGCCGCCTCGGCTGCTCAGGCCCTGCGCCGGGCCGCCGAGCGGTGCCTGCCCGCTGTCAGCGCCGCGGGGGTTCTGGGCTGCGGACCGGTCGTGGCTGCGGTCGTTGGCGCGGTCGTTGGCGCGGTCGCCGGCACGATCGGCCAGGCGTTCGGACATGCCCACCGGCTTGATGCCGACGGAGCGCAACTCGCCCATCACCGATGAATAAATCTGCGGCAGGGTCGCGGTGAGCGAGCGGATGAACTCGGCCTCGAGCACCTTGCGAACGTCGGCGCGGTCGGACACCGATTCGATGGCGCGGATCGTGGCGTAGCCGATGATCTCTGGCCGCAGAGGGTTGCGCGGCGGGGTTTCGCCGCGCGGCGCCCCGGTCGACCCGAGCATCGGGCCGACGCAGGTGTCCAGGTCGCGAAGTTCCCAATCGCAGTGCTGCGAAATCTGCATGCCGAAGCGCTCGGCTGCAACCTGGACATCGACCTCGTGGTCGTCGACCAGGCTGAGTTCGTTCCAGCTCGTGGGCGCCGCGTCAGGGGTCGCAAAAGGTCGCACTTCGCGCAAAAGGCGGTCGTCGAAGGCGCCGTTGAAGGTCAGCGCAAAGATCGCCGACTTGCGGTTCAGCTCGAACTGCGCGCCGAGCAGGCCGTCACGCTGGAAGACGTTGTTCGACGACAGCGCCGCCAGGCCGAGGCTTTCGATCGTGCGCTCACAAGCGGCGCGCACGGCAGCTTTGACACGCTCGGCGGCGCTGGCCAATGCAGGGGGCAGAGGGCGAAAAGGGGCATTCATTGGCGAAGGAGTCAAGCGCCCGGCGGGGGCTTCACTCCTTGCCTTATCGGCGCCGCCCGCCCCGGGTGAAGGGTGGCGGCGCGGATTTCTTCAGCCCGCCAGGCGCGGGCTGGCGGCGTTGCTTAGCGCGACTTCAGCGCGTCGCGGATTTCGCGCAGCAGGACCACGTCTTCAGGCGTCGGCGCCGGCGGGGCGGGCGGCGCCGCAGGCGCTTCGCTCTTCATCCGGTTGATCTGCTTGACCATCATGAAGATGATGACCGCCAGGATCGCAAAGTTGAGTGCCACCGTGATGAAGTTGCCGTAAGCAAACAACGGCACGCCGGCTTTGCTGAGGGCTTCATAGGTCATCGGCCCCTTGAAATCCGCCGGCGCATTGGACAGCATGATGAAGTAGTTGGAGAAGTCCAGCCCGCCGAAGATCTTGCCGACGATCGGCATGATCAGGTCCTTGACCAGCGAATCGACGATCTTGCCGAAAGCGGCGCCGATGATGACGCCGACGGCGAGATCCATCACATTGCCCTTCAGGGCAAACTCTTTGAACTCAGATGCAAAACTCATGGTGTTGTGTCCTCTTGTGGATCGCGCCCAACGGGGCGCGGCAGGGCGGTTGCCCGGGCAGCACGGTAGCGGGCCAGCGGGCAGGCCGTCAACGCGCCTTTGGCCCAGGAAGCCCACCCCTTGGCTCCGTTAGAATATCGGGTTGATTCGCAAGCACACAAACTCCCCCGAGGTTCTTCATGAGTGATGCCGCTATCGACACCGGTCGACGCACCTGGATCGCGATCACCTGTGGCGCGGGCGCCGTCGGCGGGCTGGCCGCGGCGGTGCCGTTTGTCAAAACGTTCGAGCCGTCAGAGCGCGCCAAGGCCGCCGGCGCGCCGGTGCAGGTCGACATTTCTGCCATCAATCCTGGCCAGATGCTCACCGTCGAGTGGCGCGGCAAACCGGTGTGGATCATCCGCCGCACGCCGGAGCAACTGGCCACGCTGCAGAAGACCGAGAGCCAAGTCGCCGACCCGAAGTCCAACCGTACGCAGTACCCGACGCCGAGCTACGCGAAGAACCCGCACCGCTCGATCAAGCCGGAATTTTTTGTCGGCGTCGGCATCTGCTCGCACCTGGGATGCTCGCCGAGCGAAAAATTCCAGACCGGCGCGCAGCCCTCGCTGCCCGACGACTGGGGCGGCGGCTTTCTGTGCCCCTGCCACGGCTCGACTTTTGATATCGCCGGGCGCGTGTTCAAGAACAAACCCGCACCCGACAATCTTGAAGTGCCGCCGCATGTCTACCTGACCGACGGCCTGCTGCTGATCGGCGAGGACAAAAACGCCTGACCGTGGTCAGGCGTTTCAAAGCACCCAAAGTTAGACGCAGAACAAGAGTCACCCGAGGTATTCATGGCTGAATTCAAGGAAGCTCCCGCCGGCGCGCCGATGGGCACGCAGCTGGTGACATGGGTCGAGAACCGGTTCCCGACGGCGTTCGACGCCTACCGGGTGCACATGTCGGAGTACTACGCGCCGAAGAATTTCAACTTCTGGTACTTTTTCGGCGCGCTGGCGATGCTGGTGTTGGTAATCCAGATCGTCACAGGCATCTTCCTTACGATGCACTACAAGCCGGACGCCGCGCTGGCGTTTGCATCGGTCGAATACATCATGCGCGACGTACCCTGGGGCTGGCTGGTGCGCTATATGCACAGCACGGGCGCTTCGGCATTTTTTGTCATCGTCTACCTGCACATGTTCCGCGGCATGATTTACGGCAGCTACCGCAAGCCGCGTGAACTGGTCTGGATCTTCGGCTGCCTGATCTTTTTGTGCCTGATGGGCGAGGCCTTTTTTGGCTACCTGCTGCCCTGGGGCCAGATGAGCTACTGGGGCGCACAGGTCATCGTGAACCTGTTCGCTGCGGTGCCATTTGTCGGCCCCGACCTGGCGCTGTTGATCCGCGGTGACTACGTCGTCAGCGATGCCACGTTGAACCGCTTCTTCGCCTTCCACG
The DNA here is from genome assembly GCA_031431555.1 of Rubrivivax sp. GTDB lineage: Bacteria > Pseudomonadota > Gammaproteobacteria > Burkholderiales > Burkholderiaceae_C > Rubrivivax. Next base: position 4,280 of record JANPDN010000107.1, on the reverse strand, counting down.
TCATCGCGATCCCGTTGGTGCTGCTCGGCCTGGTCGTGGCGCATATCTTTGCGCTGCACGATGTTGGCTCGAACAACCCCGACGGTGTCGAGATCAAGGCCAAAAAAGACGCGAACGGCAAGCCGCTGGACGGCATCCCGTTCCACCCTTACTACACGGTGCACGACCTGCTCGGCGTGAGCGTCTTCCTGTTGATCTTCAGTGCCGTCGTTTTCCTCGCGCCGGAGATGGGTGGTTATTTCCTGGAGTACAACAATTTCATCCCGGCCGACCCGCTGAAGACACCCGCCCATATCGCGCCGGTGTGGTACTTCACGCCGTATTACTCGATGCTGCGCGCGACCACAGACGATCTTGTCAACGTGATCTGCGGTCTTGTGGCCATCGGTGCCGTGCTGTCGATGATCAAGGGCGGGCTGTCGGGCGCGGCCAAGATCGCGATCGTGATCGCGGCGATCGTTTTTGTCGCGCTGCTGAAAACTTTCGACGCCAAATTCTGGGGCGTGGTGATCATGGGCGGCGCGGTCGTGATCCTGTTTTTCCTGCCCTGGCTGGACAACAGCCCGGTCAAGTCGATCCGCTACCGGCCGAGCTGGCATTCAACGCTGTACGGCGTCTTTGTGGTCGTCTTCCTGGTGCTGGGTTATCTCGGCATCAAGCCGGTGTCCGATATCGGCACCTTGCTGGCGCAGATCGGCACCGTCTTCTATTTTGGCTTCTTCCTGCTGATGCCTTGGTGGAGCAGCATCGGTGAGTTCAAGCCGGTGCCTGACCGCGTGACCTTCGAGGCGCATTGAACCGCGGCGGGATGTACAACATGATCAAAAAACTCCTCCTGTCGCTGCTCGCGGCCCTCAGTTTCAGCAGCGCCCAAGCCGCCGGCGATGGCGTCGCCTGGGACAAGTTCCCGACCGAGCGCGTGACCGACATGGCAGCGCTGCAGAACGGCGCCAAGCTGTTCGTCAACTACTGCCTGAACTGCCACGAAGCCGCGTACATGCGCTACAACCGGCTGCGTGACATCGGCTTGAGCGAAGAGCAGATCAAGGCCAGCCTGGTCTTCACCGAAGCCAAGGTCGGCGACACGATGAAGATCGCGATGAGCCCAAAGCAGGCCAAGGACTGGTTCGGCGGCCTGCCGCCCGACCTGAGTGTCATCGCGCGCTCGCGCTCGGCGGCGGGCCAGGGCAGTGGTGCCGACTACCTCTACACCTATCTTCGCAGCTACTACCGCGACGAGACCAAGGCTACGGGCTGGAACAACGCCGCCTTCCCGAACGTTGCCATGCCCAATGTGCTGTGGGAGTTGCAGGGCCAGCAGCGCGCGGTGTTCGTCGACATGAAAGACGCGCACGACCCCGCCAAGACGGTGCATGTCTTCAAGGGCCTGGAGCCGATCACCGCCGGCACGATGTCGCCATTGCAGTACAAGGAGGCGGTGGCCGACCTGGTCGCATACCTGCATTGGATGGCCGAGCCGGTGCAGGCTGACCGGGTGCGGCTGGGCGTTTGGGTGCTGTTGTTCCTGTCACTCTTTACCGTCATCGCGTGGCGCCTGAACGCTGCGTTCTGGAAAGACGTCAAGTGACGTTCGCCGGCCCGGCTGCCATGCCGGGCCCGATGCGCAGTGAGGCGGCCCGCTTCACTGCGTTTGTCTTTTTGCCGGGGCTCGATTTTGTGCGCCCGGCTGTATTTTTGATTGGGAATCCGTTGCCATGATGGTCCTTTACTCCGGCACCACCTGCCCCTATTCGCACCGCTGCCGCTTCGTGCTGTTCGAAAAGGGCATGGACTTCGAGATCCGCGACGTCGACCTCTTCGCCAAGCCCGAAGACATCGCGCTGATGAACCCGTACAACGAGGTACCGATCCTCGTTGAGCGCGACCTCATCCTGTACGAGTCGCACATCATCAACGAGTACATCGACGAGCGTTTCCCGCACCCGCAATTGATGCCGGGTGACCCGGTGGCGCGGGCACGTGTGCGCCTGTTCCTCTTCAATTTCGAGAAGGAGCTGTTTGCCCACGTCAACCTGCTCGAGGGCCGCGGTGTCAAGGCCACCGAGCGCCAGCTGGAAAGAGGCCGCGAGCAGATCCGCGACCGCCTGACCCAGCTGGCGCCGATCTTCCTGAAAAACCGCTACATGCTGGGCGACGACTTTTCGATGCTTGATGTCGCCATCGCTCCGCTGCTCTGGCGCCTGGACTACTACGGCATCGAGCTGTCTAAAAACGCCGCGCCGCTGCTGAAATATGCCGAGCGCATCTTCTCGCGCCCGGCCTATATCGAGGCCCTGACGCCGTCAGAAAAAGTGATGCGCAAGTAGTCTGCACAGACTGCTCGCCAATCCGCGCGAAGCATCGACACCGCCCACCGCATGACGATCCCGACGACCCCCGACGCCCAGGGCAGTTCGACACGCCCGTACCTGATCCGCGCGCTGCACGAATGGTGCGTCGATAACGGCTTCACGCCCTATGTCGCGGTGTTTGTCGATGCATCGGTGCAAGTGCCGGTCGAATACGTGAAGAACAACGAGATCGTGCTCAACGTCGGCTTCGAAGCGACCAGCGGCATGAAGCTCGGCAACGAGTTCATCGAGTTTCGCGCCCGCTTCGGTGGCGTTGCGCGCGACATCGTGGTGCCGATCGACCATGTCGTGGCGATCTATGCCCGCGAAAACGGGCAGGGCATGGCCTTCCCGGTGCCGGTTGGCGGCGTGGGCAGCAACGTGGGCTTGGCGCCTGTTGCCTCAGACCGCGCAGGTACGGCAGGCAAGGCCGACGGCAAGCCAACCGCGCTTGTTGCCGCGCCGGCGATTCGGCTGGCGCACACCGAAGCGGCATCCGATGAGGTCGTCGCACCTTCAGCCACGGCGCCGGATGACGAACCGTCGTCGCCGTCGCCATCGCCGCCGAGTTCAAGGCCGTCGCTGAAGCGGGTCAAATAGACCGCGGACTGGCCGCGGACTGGCCGTTGAGCCGGTGCAGCGCGCGAGCCCTTGAGCTTGGGCGCATAAAATTGCATCCAGCGCCGACTTAGCTCAGCTGGTAGAGCATCCGCCTTGTAAGCGGGAGGTCATCCGTTCGATTCGGATAGTCGGCACCACGATCGCGGCGCCGACCTCCCTTCAAGGCAGGATGTCCGGCCCGATCGCCGGGAACTGCAGATGTCCGATCAGCGCGATCTGGAAGTCAGCCGCCAGGCCGGCGTCAACATTGCCTTCGATGACCGTGAACTCGGTGCCGGCAATCACCTCGTAGTGGTAGCTGAGTTGCCCGGCGCCTGTGAACGTAGCGTTCTCACTGATCGAGGTGAAGGCTTGATCGCCAGCCGTGTCAGCATCGGCATCGATGCCCGAGAGGTCGATCTGGTCGGTGCCGCTGAGGAAGTCGGCAATGACGTCTCTGGCCGCTACGCCCACCGGCGAGTCGTTGAGCATCTGGTACTGGAACAGGTCGGCGCCATCACCGCCGAACAACAGGTCGGCGCCTGCGCTGCCGATCAGGGTGTCGCCGCCCTCGAGGCCGCGAATTTCATCGTCGCCAGCGCTTCCGGTCAGCGTCTCCGGGTCGGCCGTGCCGACGAGATCTGCCACTGCCGTGATGCCGACCAAGAAGCTGCCGTTTGATGTGTTTCCTTGTCCGTCGTCCACGCTGAAATCGAACGAGTCGCTTGCCGTCTCACTGCCGTCGTGGGTGTAGACGACGAGCCCGTTGTTGATGTCCGCCTGGGTGAAGGTGCCGCTCAAACCGAGCGCGACATTGTTGCGCGACAGGGTGCCGTTGTCACTCGCGTTGGTGATGACATAGACCAAATTGGCCGCGCTTGTATCGGCATCGGTGCTCAGCAGCACTGCGCCGCTGACTACCGCGGCACGACCTTCGAGCACGGTGATGCCGGCGTTGGTGGCCAAGACCTGTTCGACGTCGTTCACATCGGTCACCGCGATGTTGAAGGACTGCGAACTCGACGAGCCATCGCTCGAAGTCGCCAGCACCGTGATCGAGTGCGAGGCAGAAGCCTCGAAATCCAGCGAAGCCAACAGCGTCACGACGCCTGAAGCACCGTTGATCGCAAACCGCCCACCTGCATCGTTGCTCAATGAGAAGCTGATGCCGTTGTTGGTCGCATCGGCGTCAGCGGCAACCGCCGTGATCCCGGCCAGCGCGCCAGCCGTGGCGTTCTCGGCCAGGGTGTTCGCCGCGCCATTGCTGTCGGTGACCGCACCGACATCAAACTCATCGACGTCAGAGACAGCGATCGTGAAGTTGGCGGT
>JANPDN010000106.1:0-7953 GCA_031431555.1 Rubrivivax sp. | reverse complement strand
GCAGATCAGGTGCCGGCGCCCGGCGAGCGCGCGCTGGTAGGCACCCAGCGCATCGAGCATGGCGCTGCGCGAATAGACAAACAGCGGTGTGCCGTACTCGGTCGCAAGCGCGTCGAGATTGCAGCCATCGAGTACGAGCTCGGCCCCTTCGCGGGCCAGCCAGGGCGCGCCGGGCAGCATCAGCGCGGCACCGCGGATGCGGCGTTCGCTGATGCAGTGGCGGCCGCAGACGCCGGCTTCGGCAATGACAGCGGTCCCTTCTGCCCACACCCGGCAATCAGCAGGCACAGCGCTGCCACGACTACACTCGATTTCCTGGTTCGCTCATTCATCACCGGATTCTAGACAGCATGTCTGCGCTCACCGATGCCGAGTACCACCGCCTGAGCGCAGCCGTGCTGGCGTCAATCGAGGCGACGGTTGACACCTGGCTGCAAGACGATGTCATCGATCTCGATGCGCACCGCACCGGCGGCTTGCTCGAGCTGGAGTTTCCCGACCGCAGCAAGCTGGTCATCAACACCCAGCCGCCGCTGCAGGAACTGTGGCTCGCATCGCGCGCCGGCGGATATCACTTTCGGTATGCTGATGGCCGCTGGGTCGATACCCGCGACGGCACCGAGTTTTTTGCCGCGCTGTCGCGCGAGGCTTCGGCGCAGGGCGGCTGCGCGCTGGTCTTTGCCGCGACCTGATCGCGGCGCCGCGTTTCAGCGCGGCGCTTCAGCGCCGGAACAGGTCGAGGATGCTGTTGCGCTCCTCGTGGGTTGGCGCCTGCGGCAACTTGTCCTCCAGGCCCAGGCTCGAGACACCACGGCCGCCGGCAAATTCGTCAAAGACCCAATCGCCGCCGACATTGACGACACCTTCTGGTGGCACCAGTTCCTGTGCCGGCACGCCCTTCAGCGCCACCGACATGAAATCGATCCACACCGGCAGCGCCAGGCCGCCGCCGGTTTCGTTGCTGCCCAGCTTGCGCGGCTGGTCGTAGCCGATCCAGACCACCGCGACCAATGAAGGGTGGTAGCCGGCAAACCAGGCGTCCATCGAATCGTTGGTGGTGCCGGTCTTGCCGTAGATATCCTGCCGCTTGAGCGCGCCCTGCGCGCGCGCGGCAGTGCCCGAGCGGGTCACTTCCTGCAGCAGCGAGGTCATCACAAAAGCATTGCGCGCTTCGAGCGTGCGCCGCGATTCGTCCAGCGCCGCTGGTTTGGTCTCGGCCAGCAGCCGACCGCGGGCATCGGTGACGCGCGCGATCAGGGTCGGCTCGATGCGGTAACCGCCGGTGGCAAAAACGCCGTAGGCGGTGGCCATCTGCATCGGCGTCACCGAACCCGCGCCGAGCGCCATCGTCAGGTACGCCGGGTGTTTGTCGGCATCGAAGCCGAATCGTGTGATCCAGTCCTGCGCAAACGGCGCGCCGGTGGCCTGCAAGATGCGGATCGAAATCATATTCTTCGACTTCGCCAGGCCGGTGCGCAGGTTCATCGGGCCATCGAACTTGCCGTCGTAGTTTTTCGGCTCCCAGGGCTGACTGCCGGTCGTGCCGGCGTCAAAAAACAGTGGCGCGTCGTTGACCACCGTCGCCGGCGTAAAACCCTTTTCCAACGCCGCTGAGTAGATGAAGGGCTTGAAGCTCGACCCGGGTTGGCGCCACGCCTGGGTGACATGGTTGAACTTGCTCTTGCCATGGTCGAAGCCGCCGACCAGCGCGCGGATCGCACCGCTGCGTGGATCGAGGGCGACAAAAGCGCCTTCGACTTCGGGCACCTGGGTCAGGGTCCATTCTTCTTTGCTGTCCTTGACCTCCTTGCCGGGCTTGACGGTCTTGATCACACGCACCACCGCGCCGCGGCGGATCTGCACTTTGGGCCCGGCCTTGTCGGCCAGACCTGATGCGACGGGCTTGAGGCCGTCGCCGGTGATGGTCACGGTATCGCCGTTTTGCAAGACGGCGACGACCTTGCGCGCGTCGGCGCTGAGCACCACCGCGGCGCGAAGTTCGTCGTTGTCGGGGTGGTCGACGAGTGCCTCGGCAACACGCGCGTCGATCTGCGCTTCGGCCGCCGGCAGGTCGACATAGGCCTCGGGCCCGCGGTAAACCTGGCGCCGCTCGAAATCCATCAGGCCCTTGCGCAGCGCGCGGTAGGCGACGGTCTGCGCCGTGGAGTCCACCGTCAAATGCACATGCAGGCCGCGTGTATAGCTCTCGTCGCCGTACTGGGTGTAGACCAGCTGGCGCGCCATCTCGGCGACGTACTCGGCGTGCACCACGGTCTCGGCGGGCGCGCGGTAGCGCAGTGTTTCGCTCAACGCCGCATCACGCTGGGCGGCGGTGATGAAGCCGTTTTCCAGCATGCGCTCGACGATATGGCGCTGGCGCAGCGTCGCGCGTTTGGGGTTGGACAGCGGGTTGTAGGCCGACGGCGCCTTGGGCAGGCCGGCGAGCATGGCGGCTTCGGCCACCGACAGGTCTTTCAAGGGCTTTCCAAAGTAGATCTCGCCGGCCGCGGCAAAACCATGCGCCCGGTGGCCAAGGAAGATCTGGTTCATGTAGACCTCGAGGATCTGGTCCTTGCTCAGCAGCGCCTCGATCTTGAACGCGAGCAAGATCTCGTAGATCTTGCGCGTGAAGGTCTTCTCGGTGGACAGGTAGAAGTTGCGCGCGAGCTGCATCGTGATCGTCGACGCACCCTGGCTCTTGGCCTCTGAGAACTGCGCCAGCGCCGCGCGCAGCACGCCCTTGTAGTCGACGCCGCTGTGGCTGTAGAAGTTGGCGTCTTCGATGGCCAGCACCGCATCCTTCATGACTTTGGGGATCTGCGCGATCGGCACGAAGGTGCGGCGCTCTTCGCCAAATTCGCCGAGAAGGGCGCCGTCCGACGAGTACACCCGCAGCGGCAGCTTGGGCCGGTAGTCGGTCAGGCTGGACGTATCGGGCAGGTTCGGGTAGGCCACCGCCAGCGCCAGGCCGACGATCAACGCCACGCCAGCGACGCCGGCGACCACGAGCCCGAACAGCCCGGCCAAGACCCGCAGCGTCCAGCGCAGCCAGGTGGGTTGGGTCGATGCGACGGGAGGGGGCGTTGGAGTGGGCGGGGCGGCTGGGGTCATGCGACTCCCGACGACAGCGCTTGATTATAGAAACCGCCCGGCCAGCGGTGTCTGTGTCGGCGGTCGGCTCGGCCGCCGTGAACTCCGTCACGATCGTGCCCGGCTCGATTCGAGGGCCGGCTGGGAGGCCGCTGAAATTGAACTGGGCGGGTTTTTTCAGGCTGTTCGCAGCGTCACTCCGAAGCAACGCCGTCGAAACTTCCGGAAGCCGTTTTTCTTTGGTGCACAAGGGCTTTACTGCTAGCATTGAAGTAACTTCTTAACAATCCCGCGCCCTGGTGGCTGCGTGGAAAGTGGGGTGCTGTGAGTTTTCTCGACCGCGTTCTGGGACGCAAAAACCCGCCGGTTATCGGCCTCGATATCAGCTCGTCCAGCGTCAAGTTGGTCGAGCTCGGCCAAACCGCGACCGGCGAGTTTGTGCTGGAGCGATTTGCATCCGAGCCGTTTGAAAAAGGCTGGATTGCCGACGGCCAGATCGAGAAATTCGACGAAGTCGCCGACGCCGTCAAGCGTGTCGTCACCAAAAGTGGCACGCGCACCAAGCAAGTCGTGATGGCGATGCCGCAGTCGGCAGTGATCACCAAGAAGATCATGCTGCCCGCGGGCTTGCGCGAAGAAGAGATGGAAATCCAGGTCGAGGCCGAGGCCAACCAGTACATCCCGTTTTCGCTGGATGAAGTCAGCCTGGATTTTTGCGTCATCGGCCCGAGCCCCAGTTCAGCCGGCGACGTCGAGGTGCTGATTGCCGCCTCGCGCAAAGACCGCGTGCAGGACCGCCAGGGCCTGGCCGAAGCCGCCGGCCTGAAGCCCGCGGTGATCGATATCGAATCGCATGCCTCGCGGCTGGCGATGGGCCGGGTCATCGCAGCGCTGCCCAACGGCGGCAAGGACGCGCTGGTGGCGCTGTTTGAAATCGGCGCCGATACGACGAGCCTGAAGGTGCTCAAAGACGACGAGATGCTGTACGACCGCGACCAGGCTTTTGGCGGCTCGCAGCTGACCCAGCTGATCTCGCGCCAGTACGGCTTTTCGTTTGAAGAGGCCGAAGCCAAGAAGCTCGCCGGCGACCTGCCCGAAGACTACGAATCGGCGATCCTGTCGCCCTTTGTCGACAGCCTATCGCAGGAAATCGGTCGCGCGCTGCAGTACTTCTTCACCAGCACACCGCACCACAAGGTGCACTACGTGATGCTCGCCGGCGGTACCGCGACGCTGCCGGGCCTGAAAGACCGCGTCACCGAACTGACCGCCTTTGCGTCGATGGTGGTCAATCCTTTTGACCACATGCAACTCGGCTCGGCAGTGCGCGAAAGCCGGGTTCGCCGCGAGGCGCCGTCGTACCTGACGGCCTGCGGCCTGGCGATGCGGAGGTTTGTGCAGTGATCCTGATCAACCTGCTGCCGCACCGCGACGAAAAGCGTCGCCAGCGCAAACGCGCGTTTTTTGTCGGCCTGGGCGCGAGCGCGATCGCCGGCCTGGCGGTGGTCGGCATCTGGTTCACGGTGCTGAGCCAGCTGACGTCGACCCAACAGGCGCGCAACGATTTTCTCAAGGCCGAGATCGGCCGCCTCGAAACGCAGATCAAGGACATCGCCACCTTGCGCGCCGAGATCGATGCGCTCAAGGCGCGCCAGAAGGCCGTCGAGGATTTGCAGACCGACCGCAATACGCCGGTCTACCTGCTCGACGAACTCGTCAAGCACACCCCGGAGGGCGTCTACCTCACGAGCATCAAGCAGACCGGCACCCAGGTCGCGGTGGTAGGCATCGCGCAGACCAACGAGCGCGTCTCGGAGTTCTTGCGCAATACCTCGTACAGCGCGACCTGGCTCGAGCGGCCGGAACTGGTCGAGATCAAGTCGACGCTGATCGGCCCGCCCGGGCGCGACCAGCGCCGGCTGTTTGAGTTTTCGATGCGCCTGACGCTCAAGCGAGTGCAGGCCGCGGCCGCGGCCGCGTCTGCGCAGGCCGCCGCATTGGCGGTGCCGCTGGCGGCGTCGGCTGCGCTGCCGGCTGCCGCTGTGGCCAAAAAGTCCCCCTGAGGTAACGATGGCTGCCAAGACTGCGCCGATGAGCCTGGACGTTGCGAGCCGCTTCGAAAGTGCGGCCTCGCAGTTCCGCGGGCTGAACCCCAACCAACCCGGCCAATGGCCGCTGTTGCCCAAGCTCGCGGCCTGGGTCCTGGCCGCGGTGATCGCGGTGGCGGTCGGCTGGTTTACCGTGCTGTCCACCGCGACCGACGAGCTCGAGGCCGAACGCGGCCGCGAGCCGACGCTCAAGCAGGACTACCGCGCCAAGCTCACGCAGGCGGTCAACCTGAGCGAGTTGCGCAAACAAAAACTCCAGGTCCAGGAGTACGTGACCCAGCTTGAGAAGCAGCTCCCCGGCAAGGCCGAGATGGATGCGCTGCTGTCGGACATCAACCAGGCGGGCCTGGGGCGCGGGCTGCTGTTCGAGCTCTTCCGCCCGGGCAATGTCGAGATCAAGGACTACTACGCCGAGTTGCCGATCGCGATCCGCGTCACCGGGCGCTATCACGACGTCGGCGCGTTCACCGCCGATGTGGCAAACCTGTCGCGCATCGTCACGCTGCACAACCTGACGATCGGGCCGGCAACGCCGAAAGACAGCGCCAGCGGCAACCTCGCGATGGAAGCGACCGCGCGTACCTACCGCTATCTCGACGCCGCCGAGGTCGCCGAGCAAAAACGCGCGGCCGACAAAGAAAGAGAAAAGAAGGGGGCGAAGAAGCCATGATGAGCTTGCACCCGAAGTCCCACGGGTCGCGCAAGCCGATCCTGGCCAGCCTGGCGCTGACCATGCTGGTCTTGCTGCTGGCCGGCTGCGGCGCTGAACACGAGGAGCTGCAATCCTGGATGGAGCAGCAACGGCGTGAGGTCAAACCCAACGTCGCACCGCTGTCGCCGCCGAAGAAGTTCGACCCCCAGCCTTACGCCGGCTTGCAGTCGGTCGAACCCTTCAGCACCCAAAAACTCAGCGTCGCGTTGAAGCAAGAAGCGCGGCAACCCAACTCGCTGCTGTCCGGTGAATTGAACCGCCGCAAGGAACCGCTCGAAGCCTATCCGCTGGACAGCATGGGCATGGTCGGCAGCGTCAACAAGCTCGGCCGCCCGTTTGCGCTGCTGCGCGTGGACAACCTGCTCTACCAGGTGAAGGTGGGCGACTACGTCGGCCAGAACTACGGCCGCATCACCAAGATCGACGAAACACAGATCGTGCTGCGCGAAATCGTTCAGGACGCCGCGGGTGAGTGGATCGAACGCGCGACCAACCTGCAGCTCCAGGAGAAGGCACGATGAAAAAAACCCAGGAGATCGGCACCATGCAAAAGTGGCGCGCAAGATTGGCCACGACCGTCGCCGCGGTGGCCGCTGTCACCGCCTTGAGCCTGCCGGCATCGGCCTTGGCCGAGCCCACGATCCAGTCGATCACGAGTTCACAACAAGCCGGCGCCGAGGTCGTGCGCATCGAATTGAGCGAGCCCTTGACGGCCTTGCCGGGGGGCTTCTCGGTGCAGGCGCCACCGCGCGTGGCGATCGACTTGGCCGGTGTGAAGAGTGCGCTCGGCCGCAATGCCGTCGAGATCAATCAGGGCAACCTGCGTTCGGTGAGCGTGGCCCAAGGCGGTGACCGCACGCGCCTGGTCTTCAACCTCAAGGCGGCAGCCAACTACCGCGCGCAGCTGCAAGGCAATGCGCTGCTGATCATCCTGGATCCGGGCTCGATCGCACCAGCGGCGACCGCCGAGCCGGCGCGATTTGCGCCGGCGCAGAACGCCGACACGCTGGCGTTGCGCGATATCGACTTCCGCCGCGGTGCTGACGGTTCCGGCCGCGTGCTGGTCAATCTGGCGAGCACGCAGGTCGGGGTCGACATCCGCCAGCAGGGCCAGAGCCTGGTCATCGAATTCCTGCGCTCGACCTTGCCCGACAGCCTGCGTCGGCGCCTCGACGTGTCCGACTTCGGCACCCCGGTGCAGACGGTGTCGACCTTCCAGAGTGGCGACAAGGTGCGCATGGTCGTCGAGCCGCGGGGCAGTTGGGAACACAGCGCCTACCAGACCGACAACCAGTTTGTGCTCGAAGTGCGGCCGGTCAAGCTCGACCCGAACAAGCTCACCCAAGGCGTCGGTTTCCAGGGCGAGAAACTCTCGCTCAACTTCCAGAATATCGAGGTCCGCGCGCTGCTCCAGGTGATCGCCGACTTCACCAATTTCAACGTCGTCACCAGCGACACCGTCACCGGCAACGTCACGCTGCGGCTGAAGGATGTGCCCTGGGATCAAGCGTTGGACATCATCCTGCAGAGCAAGGGCCTGGGCGTGCGCAAGTCGGGCAACGTGCTCTGGGTCGCGCCGAAGGACGAGCTCACCGCGAAAGAGCAACTCGACCTGGAATCGAAGAAGAAGCTGGCCGAGCTCGAGCCGCTGCGCACGCAGTCGTTCCAGCTCAACTACACCAAGTCCGAAGACGTTGCGCGCGGCCTCACCGGGCAGTCGCTCAGCCAGGGCGGCGGCGGCGGCGGCGGGGGCAGCAGCACACAGGCCACGCGCATCCTCAGCCTGCGCGGCAGCGTGATCTTCGAGAGCCGCACCAACCAGCTCTTTGTCACCGACATCCCGAGCAAGCTCGAAGAAATCCAGAGCCTGATCAGCAAGATCGACATCCCGGTGCGCCAGGTGCTGATCGAAGCGCGCATCGTCGAAGCCGACGACACCTTCGGGCGATCACTCGGCGTCAAGCTCGGCGGCACCGACCTGCGCGGCCTGCGCGGCGGCGTGCCGGGCTACAACGTCGGTGGCAACAACCGCATCATGCCGGG
>JANPDN010000105.1:0-1920 GCA_031431555.1 Rubrivivax sp. | reverse complement strand
TCGCGCAGGCCAGTGGCTTCATAGCGTGGGTGCTTGGCGCAGAACTCCGGCAGCACGCGCCACATCGGCTGGTTCTTGTCGACGTCGTCCTTGAACTGTTGCAGCGCGGTGAGCAGCGTATTCCAGCGGCCCTTGGTGATGCCGATCGTGAACATGATGAAAAACGAATACAGACCGGTCTTTTCGACCACGATGCCATGTTCGGCCAGGTAGCGCGTGACGATCGCCGCCGGGATGCCGGTCTTGGCAAACTTGCCGCTCACATCCAGCCCCGGCGTGATGATCGTGCACTTGATCGGGTCGAGCAGATTGAAGCCGTCGGCGAGGCTGCCGAAGCCATGCCATTTGTCGCCGGCCTTCAGCGTCCAGTCGGCGGCGCCGCCGTAGCCCACGGGCGCCAGCTTGTCAGGCCCCCAGACCTTGAACCACCAGTCGCGGCCATATTCCTTGTCGACCTTGCGCATCGCGCGGCGGAAGTCCATCGACTCGGCGATGCTTTCTTCGACCAGCGCGGTGCCACCCGGCGGCTCCATCATCGCGGCGGCGATATCGCAACTCGCGATGATCGCGTACTGCGGGCTGGTGCTGGTGTGCATCAGGTAGGCCTCGTTGAAGAGGTGGCGGTCGAGCTTGACGTTCTGCGCGTCCTGCACCAGCACCTGCGAGGCCTGGCTCAAGCCGGCGAGCAGCTTGTGCGTGCTCTGCGTGGCGAAGACGACCTGGTCCTTCGGCCGCGCGCGCTTTTTGCCCATCGCGTGGAAGCTGCCGTAAAACGGATGAAACGCCGCGTGTGGCAACCAGGCTTCGTCAAAGTGCAGGTTGGCGATATAGCCATCCAGCGCGTGTTTGATCGTCTCGGTGTTGTAGAGCACGCCGTCGTAGGTGCTCTGCGTCAGCGTCAGGATGCGCGGCTTGACCTTCTTCGGGTCAACCCCCTTGAGCAGCGGATTGGCGGCAATGCGCTTCTGGATCGTCGCCGGCGAAAACTCTTCTTGTGGGATCGGCCCGATGATGCCGAAGTGGTTGCGCGTCGGGCGCAGGAACACCGGCACCGCGCCGGTCATGATGATCGCGTGCAGGATGCTGACGTGGCAGTTGCGGTCGACCACGACCACGTCACCCGGCGCCACCGTGTGGTGCCAGACCATCTTGTTGCTGGTGCTGGTGCCGTTGGTGACGAAGAAGCAGTGGTCGGCGTTGAAGATGCGCGCGGCATTCTTTTCGCTCTGGTAAACCGGGCCGGTGTGGTCGAGCAATTGGCCGAGTTCGTCGACCGAATTGCAGACATCGGCGCGCAGCATGTTCTCGCCAAAAAACTGGTGGAACATCTGCCCGACCGGGCTCTTGAGAAACGCCACGCCGCCGCTGTGCCCGGGGCAATGCCAGGAGTAGGAGCCGTCCTGCGCATAGTCGACCAGGGCCTTGAAAAACGGCGGCGCCAGGCCGTCGAGATAACTCTTGGCTTCGCGGATGATGTGCCGCGCGACAAACTCCGGCGTGTCCTCGAACATGTGGATGAAGCCGTGCAGCTCACGCAGGATGTCGTTCGGGATGTGCTGCGAAGTGCGCGTCTCGCCGTAGATGTAGATCGGGATGTCGCTGTTCTTGCGCCGGATCTCTTCGATGAATTTGCGCAGGTTCAGCACCGCCGGGTCGAGCTCGGGGCCGGGCGTGAACTCCTCGTCGTCGATCGACAGGATGAAGGCACTCGCCCGGCTCTGCTGCTGCGCAAACTGCGACAGGTCGCCATAGCTGGTGACGCCGAGCACCTCGAAGCCTTCTTTTTCGATCGCCTGCGCGAGCGCCCGAATGCCCAGGCCTGAGGTGTTCTCGGAGCGGAAGTCTTCGTCGATGATGACCAGCGGGAAGCGGAACTTGAGCGTCATGGTGCCCTGCGGCCAGGCAAACCCGGCAAAGGAG
>JANPDN010000104.1:0-8026 GCA_031431555.1 Rubrivivax sp. | reverse complement strand
CTTCATCCTGGCCGTGGCGCTGCTGCATATCGTCAACAGCGCAGCGCTGCCGGTGAGCCTGACGAAGAGCTATTCGGCCTACGCCGGCGTGCAGGACGCGATGATCCAGTGGTGGTACGGCCACAACGCGGTCGGCTTCTTCCTCACCGCGGGCTTCCTGGGGATGATGTATTACTACATCCCCAAGCAAGCCGAGCGGCCGATCTACAGCTACCGGCTGTCGATCGTGCACTTCTGGGCCCTGATCTTCACCTACATGTGGGCCGGGCCGCACCACCTGCACTACACCGCGCTGCCCGATTGGGCGCAGTCGGTCGGGATGGTCTTTTCGCTGGTCCTGCTCGCACCCAGCTGGGGCGGCATGATCAACGGCGTCATGACGCTGAGCGGCGCCTGGCACAAGCTGCGCGACGACCCGATCCTGAAGTTCCTCATCGTCTCGTTGTCGTTCTACGGCATGAGCACCTTCGAGGGGCCGATGATGTCGATCAAGACGGTGAATGCGCTGTCGCACTACACCGACTGGACGGTCGGCCATGTGCACAGCGGCGCGCTCGGCTGGGTCGGGCTGATCTCGATGGGCGCGCTGTACCACCTGATCCCGCGCATGTATGGCGCCAAGCAGATGCACAGCGTGCGCGCGATCGAGGTGCACTTCTGGATCGCCACCATCGGCATCGTGCTCTATATCGCCGCGATGTGGATCGCCGGTGTGATGCAGGGCCTGATGTGGCGCGCGGTCAACCCCGACGGCACGCTGGTCTACACCTTCGTCGAAAGTGTCAAGGCGACCTACCCCTTCTACGTGATCCGGTTTCTCGGCGGCCTGCTTTATCTGGCGGGGATGCTGGTCATGGCCTGGAATGTGGTCATGACCGTGCGCGGTGGGCGCAGCATCGCCGTGCCGGTGCCCGCGGTTGTGCCAGCGCACGCTTGAGGAGCCGAAAACATGGCTGATCCAAAGAGCTCTGCCGGCGCCGAAGACGCCAACCGCCCCAGCCCGCATACCCCGCGTGGGCACGAACGCATCGAGACCAACAACCTGTTGATGATCGTGCTGATCTTGGTCACGGTCGCCGTTGGCGGACTGGTCGAAATCGTGCCGCTGTTCTTTCAACGCTCGACGACGCAGCCGGTGCCGGGCCTGAAGCCGTATACGTCGTTGCAGCTCGCCGGCCGCGACATCTATGTTCGCGAGGGATGCTACAACTGCCACTCGCAGATGATCCGCACGCTGCATGCCGAGACGCTGCGTTACGGCCCCTATTCGCAGGCCGGCGAGTTTGTCTACGACCGCCCGTTCCAGTGGGGCAGCAAACGCACCGGGCCCGATCTGCACCGCGTCGGCGGCCGCTACACCGACGAATGGCACCGGCTGCATCTGATCTCGCCCCGCGCGCTGGTGCCCGAATCGAATATGCCGGCCTACCCCTGGCTCGAAAACGCCGCCGTCGATGCCGCCGGCATGCCGGTGCGGCTGCGCGCGCTGCGCACGCTGGGCGCGCCGTACTCCGACGCCGAGGTTGCGCAGGCGGGCGACGCGGTGCAGGGCAAGACCGAACTCGACGCGCTGGTGGCGTATCTGCAAGTGCTGGGCACCGCGGTCAAGTGAACCGGCCGCGCCGCGCCGGCAACTGAACGGGACACTCCATGGACCTCAACGATTTGCGCGCCGCTGTCACGGTCATCGGCCTGCTGCTTTTTTTGGGCATCGTGCGCTGGGCCTGGCAGCGTTCGCGCAGCGCCGCGTTTGACGAAGCCGCCGGCCTGCCGCTGGCCGATGACCAGCGCCCGGGGAGCGCGCGATGAGCGACTTCGTCGCCCCCGGCTGGTCGATCTATGTCGCTGGGCTCACGGCGTTGAGCCTGCTCGCCTGCCTGGTGCTGCTGTTCGTCGCCAGCCGCAGCAAGGTCGTCACTGAGGACAACTCGACCGGCCACGTCTGGGACGAAGACCTGCGCGAGATGAACAACCCGCTGCCGCTGTGGTGGGTGGTGCTGTTCGTGATCACGGTGCTGTTCTCCGGCGTCTACCTGGTGCTCTATCCGGGCATGGGCCAGTACGCCGGCACGCTGGCATGGACGAGCTCCGGCGAGCACCGCGACGACAACGCCGCAGCGCAGTTGGCGATGCAGCCGCTGTACGCGCGCTTCGAGTCGATGACCGCGGCCGAGTTGGCGGCTGAGCCGCAGGCGATGGGCATCGGCGAGCGCCTGTTCCTGAACCAATGCGCGGCCTGTCACGGCTCCGATGCACGCGGCAGCAAGGGTTATCCGAACCTGACCGATGCCGACTGGCTCGGCGGCGCGTCGATCGACGATATCAAGAAGACCATCAGCGAAGGCCGCATCGGCGTCATGCCGGCGCTGGCCAGCACGGTGGGCACGCCCGAGGACCTGCGCAACCTCGCGCACCATGTGCTCAGCCTGTCGGGCAGCGCGCACGACCCGGTGGCCGCCAGCCTGGGACGGCCGAAGTTCGCCAGCTGCGCAGCCTGCCACGGCCCCGCCGGTCTGGGCAATCAGGCCCTGGGCGCGCCGAACCTTGCCGACAAGGTCTGGCTGCATGGTTGGGGCGAAGCCGCGATCGTGGCCATCGTGACTCAAGGCAAGACCAACATCATGCCGGCGCAGGCCGCGCGTTTGACGGGGCCGCAGGTGCATGTGCTCGCGGCCTATGTGCTGAGCTTGTCGCAATCGGTACGTGCGCCCGGCGCGGCGTCGCGATGAGGCTCAGCGGATGACATCCGGCGGCAAGGGCGGTGTCGGGCTCGCGGCCGCCGTTGACGGCAACAGTGTCAGTGACAGCGCAGGCGCGGCCCCCGTCATCTGGCTGTACCAGAAGCAGCAGCAGATCTACCCGCGGTCGGTGAGCGGCTGGTTTGCCGGCTGGCGCTGGGCCTTTGTCTGGGCCACCCAGATCGTCTTCTACGGCCTGCCCTGGCTGCCCTGGAACGGTCGCCAGGCGGTGCTGTTCGACCTCGCCGCGCGGCGCTTTTATATCTTCGACCTGGTGCTGTATCCGCAGGATTTCATCTACCTGACCGGCTTGCTCGTGGTCAGCGCTTATGCGCTGTTTTTGTTCACGGCCGTCGCCGGGCGCGTGTGGTGCGGCTTTGCGTGCCCGCAGACGGTGTACACCGAAGTCTTCATGTGGATCGAGCGCCAGATCGAAGGTGACCGCATCGCCCGCATGCGGCTCGATGCCGCACCCTGGAGTAGCAACAAGCTCTTGCGCAAGGGCCTCAAACACGGCGCCTGGATCGGCCTGGCGCTGTGGACCGGGTTCACCTTCGTCGGCTACTTCACGCCGATCAAAACCTTGTGGGCCGAGAGCTTCACCCTGAGCTTCGGCCCCTGGGAATGGTTCTGGGTCTTGTTCTACGGTCTGGCCACCTACGGCAACGCCGGCTGGATGCGCGAGCAGGTGTGCAAATACATGTGCCCCTACGCGCGCTTCCAGGGCGCGATGTTCGACCGCGATACGCTCATCATCGGCTACGACCCGGCGCGGGGTGAGCCGCGCGGCTCGCGCCCGCGCAAGCTCGCTCACGCGCAGCTCGCCGAGTCGGGCCTGGGCGACTGCATCGACTGTGGGCTGTGTGTGCAGGTCTGCCCGACCGGCATCGACATTCGCCAGGGCCTGCAATACGAATGCATCGGCTGCGCTGCCTGCATCGACGTCTGCGACAGCGTGATGGACAAGATGGACTATCCGCGTGGCCTGATCCGCTATGCCACCCAGAACAGCCTGGCCAAGGGCTGGAGCGCGCCGCAGATCTGGCGCCGTGCGCTGCGCCCGCGCGTGCTCATCTACAGCGCGGTGTTGCTGCTGATCTGCGCCGGGGTGGCGGCCAGCCTGTGGCTGCGAGTGCCATTCAAGGTCGACGTCGTGCGCGACCGCGGCGCGCTGGCGCGCCTGGTCGCCGACGGCTACATCGAAAACGGCTACCGGCTGCAGGTGATGAACGCCACCGAACGCACGCAGTCGTACCGCGTCAGCGTGTCGGGGCTGGCCGGTGCACAAGTGGTCACGCCTGCGGCCGGCGGGCAGGTCGGCCGTCTGACCGGAAGCGCACGGGTCGAAGTCGCCCCGGCACAGGCGCGCTGGTTGCCGCTGTCGGTGCAGTTGCCGCCGGCGTCAGCGATGAGCGCCGGCCCGGGTGCGCACCCGATCGTCTTCGAGATCAGGAGCGTGGGCCAGGGCAGTGGTGCAGGACGCGCTACGGCAAGCGTCAACGAAAGCGACACCGACCGCGTCACCGACCGCGTCACCGATCGCGTCACCGATCGCGACACCGATCGCGACGCAGACGTTCACCGGCGTGTATTCGAGAAGTCAACGTTTGTCATCCCGAGGTGAAACATGCAGCCCGATCCCCGATTGTTTTTTCACGGGCCTCAGCTGCCCTGGTGGCGCGTGGGCATGGTCTGGCTTGTGCTCGCCGGGCCGGCGGTGGTGGTTGTGGCGGCGCTGCTGACGGCGGCAGTGGCCTGGCATGGTGCCGACAGCGTCGTCAGCGCAGCCGGCCCGGCCAGCGCGAACCGGCATGCGCCCGAAGCGCCGGCGGTGCTGGCACGCAACCATGCCGGCACCGCCGCTGCCGCGCGGCCGGGCCGGTGAAGCGGTAGCGAGGTGATGAGGTGAGCCCGCAGCCCAGCCCCACCGCGGCCACAGTCGGCGTCTTGTGGCCGGCGTTTTTCATGGCCGGGGTGTTGACGATGGCGCTCTTCGCAGCGGTCGACCCGGCGACGCTGTTGGTCTTCGGCCACCAGCTCGACGAGCTACCGCGGCAGGCGGTCTACACCTTGACCTTCTTTGTCTTCTGGGGCGCGATTGCGCTGGCCAGCGGCATGACGGCGTGGCTTGCGCGCCGTTGAAATGACCCACCACGCGGGTTGATGCGACGATGCCGATGGACATCACGCTGATCTTTAGTGCGGTCTTGCTCGGGCTGGCCGGCACGCCCCATTGCGCTGCGATGTGCGGGCCGTCGTGCGCGGCAGTGCTGCGCGGCTGCGGCGCGGCGCGGCCGGCAGTCGCAAGCTGGGCGTTTCACGCCGCGCGACTGGCCGGCTACGCGGCTGCGGGCGCCGTGGTTGCGGCGGGTGTGGCAGGCGTGAATCTGGCCAGCGGCGCAGCACCGATTCTGCGCCCGCTGTGGACGCTGCTCCACGCAGCCGCACTCGGCCTGGGCCTGTGGCTGCTGTGCACGGCACAACAGCCGGCGTGGATGACGCGGCTGGGCAGGCCGCGCAATACCGTATCGATCGCACCGACCGCGCTGACCGCGCTGACCGCGACTACCGTACCCGCCGTCGGTTGGCAGCGCATCGAGGTGCCGACGCCGAAGTCGAGGTCGATGTCGAGTCCAGCGCGCGCTGCCGGCGCTGCGGCGAGCGCCGCCACTGCCGGGGCCGCCTGGGTGGCCTGGCCTTGCGGCCTGCTGCAATCGGCGCTGATCGTGGCTGCATTGGCGAATACGCCGCAAGCAGGTGCCGCGGTGATGGCCGGCTTCGGGCTGGCATCGGCCGGCGGGCTGATGCTGGGGCCTTGGATGCTGACCCGGTGGCGCGGCAGCGTCGGCACTCCGGGCGAAGCGCGGCGTGCCGACCGCATCACCGCTTGGGCGACACGCGCGGCTGGCGCTGCACTGGCCGGCGGCTCGGCATTCGCGCTCGGCGGTGATGTCTGGGGGCGGGCGCTGGCTTACTGCTTGGCGTAGCAACCGGGACCGCGTCAGCGCGGCCGCCGAGGCGGGCTCGAATAGAATCGCGCCCGACCGGCAGACCACCCAAAACCCGCTTCGACACCGCACTCGCGAAAGAAAAAAGCTCACCATGTATCAACATGTCAAGATTCCCGAAGGCGGGCAGAAGATCACCGTGAATGCGGACTTCTCGCTCAATGTGCCCGACCATCCGATCATTCCGTATATCGAGGGTGACGGCACCGGGCGCGACATCACGCCGGTCATGATCAAGGTCGTCGATGCTGCGGTGGCCAAGGCCTATGGCGGCAAGAAGCAGATCCACTGGATGGAGGTCTACGCCGGCGAGAAGGCGACCAAGGTCTACGGCCCCGATGTCTGGCTGCCGCAAGAAACGCTGGACATCGTGCGTGAGTACGTTGTGTCGATCAAGGGGCCGCTGACGACGCCGGTGGGCGGCGGCATCCGCTCGCTGAACGTCGCGCTGCGCCAAGAGCTGGACCTCTATGTCTGCCTGCGCCCGGTGCAGTATTTCAAGGGCGTGCCCAGCCCGCTCAAGGAGCCGGAGAAGACCCACATGGTCATCTTCCGCGAGAACTCCGAAGACATCTACGCCGGCATCGAATACGAAGCCGAAAGCGACAAGGCCAAGAAGCTGATCAAGTTCCTCATCGAAGAGATGGGGGTCAAAAAGATCCGCTTCCCCAACACCTCGGGCATCGGCATCAAGCCGGTCTCGCGCGAAGGCACCGAGCGCCTGGTGCGCAAGGCGCTGCAGTACACGATCGACAACGACAAGCCGTCGATGACGATCGTGCACAAGGGCAACATCATGAAATTCACCGAAGGCGGTTTTCGCGACTGGAGCTATGCGCTGGCCCAGCGCGAATTCGGCGCGGTGCCGATCGACGGCGGCCCGTGGTGCCGGTTCAAGAACCCGAAGACCGGCAAGGACATCACCGTCAAGGACTCGATCGCCGACGCCTTCCTGCAACAAATCCTGCTGCGCCCGGCCGAGTATTCGGTGATCGCGACGCTGAACCTGAACGGCGACTACGTGTCCGACGCGCTCGCGGCCCAGGTGGGCGGCATAGGCATCGCGCCAGGCGCCAACCTGTCGGACTCGATTGCGATGTTCGAGGCCACCCACGGTACGGCGCCCAAGTACGCCGGCAAGGACTACGTCAACCCCGGCTCGGAAATCCTGTCGGCCGAGATGATGCTGCGCCACATGGGCTGGACCGAGGCCGCTGACCTGATCATCAGCTCGATGGAAAAGTCGATCGCCAGCAAGAAAGTGACTTACGACTTTGCCCGGCTGATGGAGGGCGCGACCCAGGTTTCGTGCTCGGGGTTCGGGCAGGTGATGATCGACCACATGTGACGGGCGACGTTCGATCTGCGGTGGATTCCATCGTCAAGTGAAGCGCCGGTAATTGCCAGCAAGCTCTAGGCACGCGTCCGAGCAGAGAGCTGCTCGAGCCTTGCGGGCTTCACTTCACTCTGCAACCGCGCAACCATAAAGTCGGCGGCCTGAGTGATGTGACTGCGGGCCAGGGCTTCGGCTCTGGCCGGGTCGCCTCTCGTCACGGCGTCGAGGATGGCGGCGTGCTGGTCCCAGATGTCACGCGGTGTCTCGTCCTTGATCAGTACCTCGCCCATCATGCGCTGCGTGTGCGTCCAATGCGTCGCCATTGCCGGCGCGACGAGCGGGTTGCCCGACAGGCCGTAGATGAACTCGTGGAACTTCAGGTCGGCGGCCACCATCCTGGCCACCGAGCCGCTGGCCACGGCTCTGCGGCCGGCGTCGATCAGGGCAGGGCCAAGCTTGCCTGCGCGCTCGGCACTGCGCTCGGCCGCGAGGCGGCAGGCCAGCCCTTCGATCACCGCGCGCATGGCGTACATGTGCTGCACCTGATCGGGCTCCAGCGGCGCCACCACGAGGCCGCGGCCCGGCGCGTCGCGCAGCACGCCGAGGTTGCGCAGCAGCAGCAGCGCCTGCTGCACCGGCTGGCGCGAGACGCCGAGCGTCCGGGCGATCTGCTCCTGGATGATGCGTTCACCAGCGCCCAGTTGGCCCGAGGCGATCTCGCCCAGGATCGCGTCGCGCACCTGCTCGACCAGGTTGGGGGCGAGGGCGAGCGCTTTCATGACGGCAGTGTAGCAAGCGTGCTGCACACTGAATTCAGAGTGCAGTAGGGATTTCCCTAACAGAACTCTGAATTCAGAATACTAAAGTGATGGTCACCGTCTGCCGGAGAACGTCGATGCCCGCCACCCCCAACAACGCTCACCGCAGCGTCGCCGAGATCGTCG
>JANPDN010000103.1:0-34081 GCA_031431555.1 Rubrivivax sp. | reverse complement strand
CCGGCGCCCTGCAGATCCGCTTCGATGCCCTGGTGCAGCAGGCCTACCAGGCCCGCGTTCAGTTGTGGAGCGACGGCTTCTACGCCACCCCCGGCCTGCACTGGGACCGCGCAACGCTCACCGGGCGGCCGTTTTATTACTTCGCTTATGGCGCCGCGGTCAGTGAGGTGGTCATCGATACGCTGACTGGCGAGTGCAAGCTGTTGCGCGCCGACCTGCTGCACGACGCCGGCCGCAGCCTGAACCCGGCGATCGACGTCGGCCAGGTCGAAGGCGCTTATATCCAGGGTGTCGGCTGGTTGACTTGCGAAGAGCTGGTCTGGCACCCGAAAACCGGCGCGCTGCTGACCCACGCGCCGAGCACCTACAAGATCCCGACCGCCAACGATGTGCCGGCCGACTTCCGCTGCGCGCTGTATGCCGACGGTGGCAAC
The DNA here is from genome assembly GCA_031431555.1 of Rubrivivax sp. Classification (GTDB taxonomy): domain Bacteria; phylum Pseudomonadota; class Gammaproteobacteria; order Burkholderiales; family Burkholderiaceae_C; genus Rubrivivax. Next base: position 33,647 of record JANPDN010000103.1, on the reverse strand, counting down.
GACAACGTCGAAGACAGCGTGCACCGCAGCAAGGCCGTCGGCGAGCCGCCATTGCTGCTGGCGTTTTCGGCCTTCCTGGCGATCCGCGATGCGGTGTCGGCAGCGGGTGGGCATCGGACACAACCGGCGCTGGATGCACCGGCCACGCCGGAGGCGATCTTGCGCGCGGTGAAGGCTGTGCAGTGAGCGGCCTGCGATGAGCGGCGCGACGAGTGGCGCGATGGGCGGCGTGATGGGCGGCGTGATGGGCGGCGTGATAGTCGACGTGAAGCGCGACCTGCAGTGAGCGGCGTGCAGTGACCGCCGACAAGGTCCGCGAGCAGGCGGGCATCTGGCTGGCCGCAGGGGTACAGGCCGCCGTGGTCGACGTCATCAGCAGCCAGGGCTCGGTGCCACGCGAGGCCGGTACGCGGATGCTGGTCAGCGCGACCCAGGTCTTCGGCACCATCGGCGGTGGGCACCTCGAGCTGAAGGCGATCGCCGCAGCGCGGTTGTTGATCGTCGACTGCATCGACAGTGCCAGCGGCAGCCACAACGCCAGCCCGGGCCCGATCGAGCAACACTTTGCGCTGGGCCCGAGCCTGGGCCAGTGTTGTGGCGGCGCGGTCACCTTGCGCAGCATGCGGCTGCACAACGCGCATCTCGACGACTGGCCGCTGCCGGCACCACGCTGGCACTTGCAGCTCTACGGCGCCGGCCATGTCGGCCGCGCGATCGTGCAACTGCTCGCCGGCCTGCCTTGCCAGGTGCAGTGGATCGACGAGCGCGAGCGTGAATTCCCGGCCGGCCTGGTGCTGCCGCCCCATATCGAAAAGGTCTGCGTCGAGCCGGTCGAGGCCGAAGTCGACAGCGCGCCGCCAGGCGCGTTTTATCTGGTGCTCACGCACAGCCACGACCTCGACCTGGCGATTGCGCAAAAGATCCTGCGGCGCAGCGACTTCGGCTTCTTTGGCCTCATCGGCAGCAAGAGCAAACGCGCTCGTTTCATCCACCGTTTTGAGCAACGCGGCATCGCCGAAGAGGCGATCGCCAGGATGACCTGCCCGATCGGCCTGCCCGGCATCGTGGGCAAGGAGCCCGAGGTGATTGCGCTGGCGGTGGTGGCGCAGCTGATGCAGGCCGCGGCGGCTTTTGGCTGCAGCGGCCGCGTACTTTCAGCTGCTCAAGCCCGAGAGTCGCCGACCACGCTGTAGACCAGCACCGCGGTGACGAGCAGCGCCACCAGCGGCAGCATCGCCCAACTGGCCGAGGTCGCCGCGCCCGCCAGGTCGGCGCCGCGAACGAACCCAAGCGTGCCCAGCGCCAGCGCCACGCCGGTCACGGCGCCGCCATAACCCCAACGCGTTTGGTGCAACTCCAGCACGCGGCGCTGCAGCAGTTGGCGCAGCGCCTGATCGGCTGCCAGCGGCACGCGGCGTTTGCCGTCCAGCCGCACCCGATGCATCACCGCGGCGGTGAAGTCGGCCGCGTCACCAGTGGCGGCCGGCGGGGCGGTGTCGACCAGCAGGGCGGTCAGCCAATCGGTCGTCGAAGCCACACGCGCTGACTCCGCCGCCTGGTCAGTCGTCTTGTCTTTGAGATTGCCGCTGGTGTTGTCGGCGGTGTTGTCGGCGGTGTCGTCGACAGTGTTTTCAACGCTCATGTTGAAGTCTCCGGCTGCCACGCCACAAGCCATTCACGCAGCCGCGCCTTGCCCCGCGCGACCTGCGATTTCACCGTGCCCAGCGGCAGGCCGAGCACCGCGGCGGCTTCTTCATGGGTCAGCTCAAGCTGCACGCAGTGCACGACCGCTGCGCGTTCATGGTCGGGCAGGCGGGCGACCGCGCGCGCGACATCCAGACGCATCGCGTGGTCGGGGTCGTGTTGTGCTTCGGCGGCAGCGGCGGTGCTGCTCGCCGCGGGCTCGTCTCGCCGGCGCCGGCGCTGCATCAGGTAGCGCGTGTAGGCGATGCGGTGCAGCCAGGTCGAGAGTTGGGCATCGGCGTGGAAGCGTGGCAACTGCTGCCAGGCGCTGACAAAGGTCTCCTGCGCCAGGTCGTCGGCCAGCGCGGCGTCGGGCCAGCTCAAGCGGCGCAGCTGCTGGCGCACACGCGCCTGGTGGATCTTCACGAGCATCTCGAAGGCCGCGAGTTCGCCGGCTTGCGCACGCGCCACCAGCAACTGCTCGACGCCAGCGTCGTCATCCTGCATGCACCACGATCAAGCGGTGTCACCGCGCCGCCGTTCGATCATCACCGCAATGATCTGCGCGACCCCGACACAGAACATCACCGCACCGATGCCGACCAGGAAGTGCAAATTCAGGATCCAGAACATCAGCGCCAGCCCGACCCCGACGCCGACCAGCGTGATCGCGCGAAACAGCGGCGACTCGCGATCACTCTTGGCCTGCGGCGGATCGAGCAGTTCCGGCGGCACCGGCAGCCCCTTGTCGGCGAGGTGTTTGACGGTCTCGTACAGCGCGTCGTTGCGCCGGTTGCGGTAGTGCAGCACCAGCCAGATGATGCCGATCGGGAGCAGGATCGCGATGATCCCGACGAGCATGCCAAACAGCGGGATGATGGTGTGGCGGTCGAAAAGTTGTTCCATGGTCAGGGCTCCGGTTCGAGAAATGCTCGATGTTTCCTGACTGCTTGGATGCGGGCCGGTGCCCCGTTGGATGCAAGGCGGCGCACAAAATTTTGTCTAGCGCCACCGCGACCGCCGGCGCTTCGCCGCAGCCGCCAGCCAGATTCAGCTCACCCGCGGCCCAGCACGGTCGGCACGAGCCGCGCGATCTCGTCTTCGAGCAGGCCTTTGAGCAGGCTCGCCTTTTCGGCCGCCGGCATCAGGTCCCAGGGGTCGGACGATTTGGCGCGAGTGGTCACCGGCAGCAGCTGCATCGTCATCACCGCCCGCTGGCCCTGGACCCGGCCGCTGGCAAGTTCGACCAGGGTCAGCCGGATGTAGACAAACGGCGCCAGGAACCCGGTCGCACCCTCACCGGTGGCCGCATTCGACGTAGCGAACCAGCGGTCGACGTAAAAACCCACCCCCTGCACCTTTCCCATGCCGGTGTGGCCTTCGGTGATCGGCACCCGGGCATCACCACGTTGTTTGGTCAGCAGCAGCAAGTGGGTCAGTGGCATCTTGGCCAGCGCTGCCGCCACCGATGCCGGCAGCTGCACCCGGTTGCCATCAAACAGGCGCTCGGCGTCGTCGTGCAGATCGTTGGGTGGCAGCGCCAGCAGCGTCGTGGCGGCACCGGGCAGCGCCTTTTCGACGGCATTGGCGACGGCACCCAGGGCGATGCGGTCGAAGCTGCCGGCGCCGTCCTTGAGCGTGTCGCGCAGGTTGCGGTCCAGGCCGCTGCCGGTGCTCTGGCGCGGCACGACGACCTCGATGCGGTCGCCGACGAGCGAGATCACGGCAAAGCTGCGCTGCGCCGCTACCGACGACGCAGCGCCCAGCAGCATCAACGCCAGCAGAAGTCGGCGTGGCATTTTCATGGCCATCGATCGGTCAGAAGTGGATGCCGCGCATCATCTGCGCCATCGCCACCGCTTCCGGCGACAGCGTCGGCTTGGCACCCTTGTCGCCCTTGGCCGCGGCGCTGTCGGGGAACATGCGGAAGGTCGTGTTCATCACGATCTGCGTCACCCGCGGCGCGACCGCGTGCAAAAGCTCGCCGAAGATGCCCAGCCGCGTGGCCACGCGCACCGGCTTGTCGACACAGGCCTGCACGATCATGTCGGCGGCCTCTTCGGGCATCAGCAGCGGCATGTTGTCGTAGATCTTCGTCGGCGCGGTCATCGGCGTGCGCACCAGCGGCATGTTGACGGTGGTGAAGGTCACACCCTGGTCGGCAAACTCGCTCGATGCACATTGGGTCCAGGCGTCGAGCGCGGCCTTGCTCGCGACATAGGCCGAAAACCGCGGTGCGTTCACGAGCACGCTGATCGAGCTGATGTTGACGATATGGCCACGCTTCTTGGCGACCATGCCCGGCAACAGGCCCATCGTGACGCGCAGTGCACCGAAATAGTTGAGCTGCATCGTGCGCTCGAAGTCGTGAAAGCGGTCGTAGCTGGCTTCGATCGCACGCCGGATCGAACGGCCGGCGTTGTTGATCAGGAAGTCGACCCCACCGTGCGCTTCGGTCAGGGTCTTGATGAACTCGGCGCAGCTGGCTTCGTCGGCAACGTCGACCGAATAGCTGAAGACCTTGGCGTCCTTGCCGGCATAAGTCTTGATTTCGTCGACTGCGACACCGAGTTTGTCGGCCCCGCGGGCGCAGATGATCGTGATCGCGCCGGCTTCGGCAAAGCGGCAGGCGGCCGACAAGCCGATGCCCGACGAGCCGCCGGTGATCAACACGACCTTGCCGCCGACCGTGCCCCTCAAGCTGCGGTCGATGAACAGCGCCGGGTCGAGGTGGCGCTCCCAGTAGTCCCACAGCACCCAGGCGTAGTCGCGCAGGTTCGGGCATTCGATGCCGCTGCCCTTGAGCGCGGCATCGGTCTCGCGGCGGTCGAAGCGGGTCGGGTAGTTGAGAAAGGTGAACATGTCCGGCGGCAGGCCGAGATCCTTGATCACCGCGTTGCGCACCCGGCGCACCGGCGCCAGCGCCATCATTCCCTTCTTCACGCTCTTCGGGATGAAACCGAGCAGCGCGGCGTTGATGAACAGGTTCATCTTCGGCGCATGCGCGGCCTTGCTGAAGATGTCCAACACGTCACCGACACGGTAACCGGTGGGGTCGACGAGGTGGTAACACTTGCCGCTGGCGTGAAAGTGGTGGCTGATGTGGTCGAGTGCGGCGACGACAAAGTCCACCGGTACGATATTGATGCGCCCGCCTTCAAGGCCGACCGAAGGGAACCACGGCGGCAGCAGCTGGCGCATGCGCTGGATCAGCTTGAAGAAGTAATACGGCCCGTCGATCTTGTCCATCTCGCCGGTCTTGGAGTCACCCACCACCAGCGCCGGGCGGTACACCGTCCAGGGCACCTTGCATTCCTTGCGCACGATTTTTTCGCTTTCGTGCTTGGTCATGAAGTAAGGGTGGTCCAGCCCTTCGGCCTCTTCGAACATGTCTTCGCGGAAGACGCCTTCGTACAGGCCCGCCGACGCGATGCTGCTGACCAGGTGGAAGTGTTTGGTGTCGATGGCCTTGGCAAATTCGACGGCATTGCGCGTGCCTTCGACGTTGACCTGCATCTGGCTCTCTTCGTCGGCACTCAAGTCATAGACCGCTGCCAGGTGGTACAGGTGGTCGATCTGGCCTTTGAGCCCCTTGATGTCTTCGCCAGTGGCGCCGAGCTTCTTGCTCGTGAGGTCGCCGTAGACGGGAATAGCGCGGTTTTTGCCAACACCCCAGTAGCCCAGCAGGTCGGCGACCTTGCCTTCGCTTTCGCGCCGGAGCAGGAAATAAACCACCGCGCCGCGCCGCGCGAGCAGCGTCTTGACGAGTCGTTTGCCGATGAAGCCGGTGGCACCGGTCACAAAATACTGCATGCATTCCTCCTGGAGTCGGGGCGAGTCGGGGCGCGAGGCCCATCGTCGCATTCTTGTCCAAAGCGGCAAGCACGCTGTCTGGCGCTAACCCTCACGGGCGTGACTGTCGTGATCGCCGCCGTGATCGCCGCCGTGATCGCTGCCGGAATCGCTGCCGGAATCGGTGCCGTGATCGCTGCCGTGTTCGCTGGCGGCTCCCGCCGCACCGGCCCGCGTAGAGGCACACCCCTAGCGTTTTAGGCTGCGCCCTCCAGGGGCGAACCCTATAGTTCATTTCACCGCAGCGGCCGACGTGCCGCAGCCTCTCAAACACCTCCCACGAAAGGACCCACACCATGGTCAAGAAACTCCAGAAGATGGCAGAAAAGAAATCCGCCTCCCCCGCCGGCCTGCTCGACAGCGCTTTGGCCGCGTCGGTCAAGGAGTCAGCACAGCAGATCTGGCTCGCCGGCATGGGCGCTTTCAGCAAGGCCCAGGCCGAAGGTGGCAAGGTCTTCGAAGCCCTGATCAAGGAAGGCATGAACCTGCAGCGCAAGACCCAGGGCATCGCCGAAGACAAGATCAGCGAAGTCACCGGCAAGATGACCGCGATGGCCGGCGATGTGCAGGCCAAGGCCGGCCAGCATTGGGACAAGCTCGAAGCGATCTTCGAAGCGCGCACCGCCAAGGCGATGAACAAACTCGGCGTGCCCACGGCCAAGGACGTGAGCGAGCTGATCAAGCGTGTTGACGAGTTGGCCGCCGCGGTGGCCAAGCTGTCGAAGTCGGCACCGGCCAAGAAGGCCGCGGCGCCGGTGGCCAAGAAGGCCGCCGCCCCGACCGCGAAGAAGCTGTTTGCCGCCAAGCGCGCGCCGCGCAAGGCCGCCGCCTGATCGCACAGCCATCGGCATCGCGACGAAGGGCGCCTTGTGGCGCCCTTTTTTTGCGCCTGAAAGCGTACTTTTCATTGCCCGGCAGACAAGCCCATGACCTCATCCGACGCGCCCCGCATCGGCCTCGCGCTGGCTGGTGGCGGCCCGCTTGGCGCGATCTACGAAATTGGCGCGCTGTGCGCGCTCGAAGAAGCCCTGCCCGGCGTCGACTTCAACGCGCTGCACGGCTACGTGGGTGTCTCCGCCGGCAGCTTCATTGCCGCCGGGCTGGCCAACGGCATGACACCGCGCCAGCTCTGCACTGCGTTCATCGAATCGCGCAGTGCAGACGATGTGGACGCGATCGACCCGTCGCTGTTCATCCGCCCGGCGTTCGCCGAATTTGCGCGCCGCATCGCATCGCTGCCCCGGCTGGTGGTGCAGGCGGCGAGCCAATACACCTTTGGCGGCAGCTCCTTGCTCGCCGCCGCCGAGCACCTGGGCCGCGCGCTGCCGGCCGGGCTGTTCAGCAATGCGCCGCTCGAGCGCCAGATGCAGCGGGTGCTCTCGGCGCCGGGGCGCACCGACAACTTCCGCCAGCTTGCACGCCGACTGGTGCTGGTGGCCACCGACCTGGACAGCGGCGAGACCGCACCCTTCGGGCTGCCCGGCTGGGACCATGTCCCGATCTCGCGCGCGATCGCCGCCAGCGCCGCGCTGCCCGGGCTCTTCCCGCCGGTGCAGATCGGTGGCCGCTGGTATGTCGACGGCGCATTGAAAAAAACCCTGCATGCGCGCGTGCTGCTCGACATGCAGCTCGATCTGGTGATCTGCCTGAACCCCCTGGTGCCCTTCGACGCGACACACTCGCTGCGCCACCGGGTGCTGGGCAGCGCCGAGCAGCAGATCCCGCATATCGTCGACGGCGGCCTGGCGGTGGTGCTCAGCCAGACCTTCCGCACGCTGATCCATTCGCGCCTCGAGCTCGGCATGAAGGGATACGAAACCAGCCATCCCGACACCGACATCCTGCTCTTCGAGCCCGACCATCGCGACCCGCAGATGTTCTTGGCCAATACCTTCGGCTACGCGCAGCGCCGGCGCCTGGCCGAACATGCCTACCAGCGCACCCGCGCCGACCTGCGCAGCCGGCGCAGCACGTTGCGCCGGCAGCTCGCGCGGCATGGCCTGGGCATCGACGACGCGGTGCTCGACGATCAGCGCCGACACCTCGTCGCCAAGGTCAGCGCCAGCGCGCCGCGCAGCCGCGCCGCGATGGCCGTGCGCCGGCTCGACGAAGTGCTCGACGATCTCGAACGCGCGCTGGCCTGAGGGTCTTTCGATCTGCCTCTGAGCGCCGCTGCTTGCGGCCGGCCGGCGCTACAGGTAGCGCCGCTCCAGATGCGCCTTGAAATGCGCCGGGTTGAGCGTTTCGCCACTCGCGCGCAGCGCCAGCTCGTCGGTCGTCCAGCGGCTGCCCTGGCTCCAGATGTTGTCGCGCAGCCAGTCGAAAACCGGCTGCAGGTTGCCGGCTTCGATCTGCGTGTCGAGGTCGGGCATCGCGCGGCGCATCGCGGCAAACCATTGCGCTGCGAACATCGCGCCGAGTGAGTAGCAGGGGAAATAGCCAAACAGCGCCTCGGGCCAATGCACGTCCTGCAGCGGGCCGTCCTTGAAATTGCCGCGGGTGTCGATGCCCAGCAGCTCGGCCATCTTGGCGTCCCACAAGGCCGGGATATCTTCGGGCTCGATCTCGCCTTCGATCAGCGGGCGTTCGATTTCGTAGCGCAGGATGATGTGGGCCGGGTAGGTGACCTCATCGGCATCGACGCGGATCAGCCCAGGTTTGACGCGGGTCATCAGCCAGTGCAGGTTGTCCGCCTCGAACGCCGGCTGGTCATCAAAGGCTGCCTTTACCAGCGGCGCGAGCTGGCGCACAAAGCCGGGGTGGCTGCCGAGCTGCATCTCGAAGCTCAAGGATTGGCTTTCGTGCAGCGCCATCGATCGCGCTTCGGCGACCGGCTGGCCGAGCCAGTCGCGCGGCAGGTTCTGCTCGTAGCGGCCGTGGCCGGTTTCGTGCACCGTGCCCATCAGGCTGCTGAGAAATTCATCTTCGCGAAAGCGCGTCGTCATGCGCACGTCTTCGGGCACACCCCCACAAAACGGGTGCGTGCTGACGTCCAGGCGCCCGGCTTCAAAGTCGAATCCGAGCAAGCGCATGACCTGGTCACACAGCGCACGCTGCGCCGCCACCGGGAACGGGCCGCGCGGCTCGATCACCGGCTGCGACGCCTGTTTGTCGCGCACCTTCTGGATCAGGTCAGGCAGCCACTGCCGGACATCGCCAAAGACCCGGCTGACTGTGGCCGAGGTCATGCCGGGCTCGAAGCGGTCCATCATCGCGTCGTATTTCGACAGCCCCGATTGCGCCGACAACAGCGCCGCTTCTTCGCGCCCGACCTCCAGCACGGCGCGGAAATTTTCGACGAAGCCGGCCCAGTCGTGGTTGCCGCGCTGGGTGCGCCAGGCATGTTCGCAGCGCGACGTCGCCATCTCGCTGCGATGCACCAGCGACTCCGGAAGCGCATTTGCCAATCGCCATTCGCGCTGGATCTCGCGCAGGTTGGCACGCTGCACCGCATCGAGATTTTCCTGCCCGGCGCGGTCGATCTGGTCACGCAGCTTGGGGTCGGTGCGCAGCCGGTGCATCAGCCCGGCGAGCTCGGCCATCGCCGCGGCGCGGGCGTCCTGGCCCTTTGGCGGCATATTCGCGGCGCGGTCCCAGCTGGCGATGCTGGCCAGGTGGCGCAGGTTGTGCAACTGCGTGTTGAGCGTGGTCAGTTCGGTGTAGGCGGGGGTCGCCAAAGGAAGGCTGCTGGGCGTCATGTTCGTGGCCTCGTGGGCAAGGGGTCGGGCATTCTGTCATTCCGGCCTATGGCGTGAAGCGCCCGGGGAAGAGCCACAGCAGCGCCGCGGTCATCGTCAGGTAGCGCAAGAATTTGCCGACCGCCATGTAGCCCAAGCAGGGCCAGAAGGGCAGCTTCAACCAGCCGGCGACGGCGCACAGCGGGTCGCCGACCACCGGCAGCCAGCTCAGCAGACAAGCCTTGGCGCCGAAGCTTTGCAGCCACTGCAACGCGCGCAGCTCATAAGGTTTTCGATGGCGCACCCGCTCGTAGGCGACCTCGGCACCATAGCCCATCCAGAAGCTGATCGCGCCGCCCACGGTGTTGCCGGCGGTGGCGACGAAGATCGCCGCCCAGAACAGTTCGGGGTTGAGCTTGATCAGCCCAAAGACAGCCGGCTCGCTGCCCAGCGGCAGCAACGTCGCCGAAATCAGCGCGACGACAAACAGCGTGCTCAAGCCGAACTTGGGCAGCGCCAATGCCAGCAGCAATGTGTCGAGCCAGGCTTCCATCGGGCCCGATCATAGGCAGCCGGCTGCGCGCAGAGCCGCCGCTATACTGCTGCCTCCTTTTTCAGCACTGCCCGGCACCCGTTGTTCGCTCCCCGCCCCATGTTCATCGGCCCGATCGAGTTGCCGAACGGTCTGTTTGTCGCCCCGATGGCAGGGGTCACCGACCGGCCGTTCCGCATGTTGTGCAAACGCCTGGGTGCCGGTTATGCAGTGAGTGAAATGGTGACCTCGCAGCGCGCGCTGTGGAGCAGCCTGAAGACCAGCCGACGTGCCGACCACGAAGGCGAATCGGCACCGATCGCGGTGCAGATCGCCGGTGTCGATCCGGCGCAGATGGCCGACGCTGCGCGCTACAACGTCGACCGCGGCGCAGCGATCATCGATATCAATATGGGCTGCCCGGCCAAGAAGGTGTGCAACACCTGGGCCGGCTCGGCGCTGATGAGCAATGCGCCGCTGGCGCTGCAAATCGTCGATGCGGTAGTCGCCGCCTGCGCGCCGCTGAATGTGCCGGTGACGCTGAAGATGCGCACCGGCCGCTGCGAGACCGAGCGCAACGCGGTGGCGCTGGCGGTTGCCGCCGAGCGTGCCGGCATCGCGATGCTCGCGGTGCACGGCCGCACCCGCGAGCAGGGTTTTTTGGGCTGCGCCGAGTACGACACCATCGCCGCGGTGAAAGCCGCCGTGCAGATCCCGGTCGCAGCCAGTGGTGATATCGATTCGCCGGCCAAGGCGCGGGCCGTGTTGCGCCAGACCGGCGCCGATGCGCTGATGATCGGCCGCGCGGCGCAGGGCCGGCCGTGGATCTTTCGCGAGATCGCACATTTCCTGGACAGCGGCGAGATACTCGGCGCACCGGCAACACGCGATGTGCAGCGCTGGCTGGTCGAACATCTGCACGACCACTACGGCCTGTATGGCGAGCAGGTCGGCGTTCGCAGCGCGCGCAAACATATCGGCTGGGCGGTGCGCGCCCTGCCCGGCGGCGTAGCCTTTCGCGCCGCGATGAATACGCTGGACGACTGCCGAGCACAGGTGCGCGCCGTGAGCACCTTCTTCGATCAACTCGCCGACCGGCATGCGGTGTTGCCCACTCCGCCGGCATCAACGGCAGCCAACGACGGCCAACTGGTTCTGACCGCATGAGCAAAAAACAGATCGACGAGTGCATCCGCAGCTCGCTCGAACAGTATTTCAAGGACCTGCGCGGTGCTGAGCCTGCCGGCCTGCACACGCTGATCATCAACGCGGTCGAAAAACCGCTGCTCGACGTCGTGATGCAACACGCCGAAGGCAACCAGAGCCGCTGCGCTGACTGGTTGGGCATCAACCGCAATACGCTGCGCCGCAAGTTGCTCGACCACAAGCTCATCAAATGACTTCTGCGCTGCTGTCCGTCTCGGACAAATCCGGCATCCTCGATTTCGCCCGCGCGCTGCACGCGCTGGGCGTCAAGCTCATCTCCACTGGCGGCACCGCCCGGCTGCTCGCCGATGCCGGCCTGCCGGTGACCGAGGTCGCCGCGCTCACCGGCTCGCCGGAGATGCTCGACGGGCGCGTCAAGACCCTGCACCCGCGGGTGCACGGTGGCCTGCTCGCCCGCCGCGACCGGCCCGACCACATGGCCGCGCTGCGCAGCCAGGAGATCGAGACCATCGACCTGCTGGTGGTCAACCTCTACCCCTTCGAACAGGCCGTCGCACGCGCCGACTGCACGCTCGAAGACGCGATTGAAAATATCGACATCGGCGGCCCGGCGATGGTGCGCAGCGCAGCAAAGAACTGGGCCGATGTCGCGGTGCTCACCGACGCGGCGCAATACGCCGGTGTGCTGGCCGAGCTGCAAGGCAGCGGCGTGGTCAGCCAGGCGACAAAGTTTGCGCTCGCGGTGGCGGCCTTCAACAGGATCAGCAACTACGACGCCGCGATCAGCGACTACCTGTCGTCGCTGCAGGCAGACGGCAAGCGCTCGATCTTCCCCGGCCAGAGCAATGGCCGCTTCGTCAAGGTGCAAGACCTGCGTTACGGCGAGAACCCGCACCAGAGCGCGGCCTTTTATCGCGACCTGCACCCGGCGCCCGGCTCGTTGGCCACCGCGCAGCAACTGCAAGGAAAGGAGCTGTCGTACAACAATATCGCCGACGCCGACGCGGCCTGGGAATGTGTCAAGAGTTTCAACCGCGACGCGGGGTCAAACGCTGCGGCCTGCGTCATCGTCAAACACGCCAACCCCTGCGGTGTCGCGTTAGGCATCGATGCGGCCGAAGCCTACGCCAAGGCCTTGAAGACCGACCCGACCTCGGCCTTCGGCGGCATCATTGCTTTCAACCAGCCGGTCGACGGCGCCGCTGCGGCGCTGGTGGCCAAGCAGTTTGTCGAAGTCCTGATGGCACCGGCCTTCAGCGACGAGGCGCGTGCCGTCTTCAAGGCCAAGGCCAATGTGCGCCTGCTGCAGATCGACCTGCCGCCCGGCGGGTTGAGTGACTGGTCGCGCGGGCGCAACCAGATCGACGCCAAACGGGTCGGCTCGGGCCTGCTCCTGCAGACCGCCGACAACCGCGAAGTGCAGCGCAGCGAATTGCGGGTTCTGACCAAGGTGCAGCCGACGCCGGCGCAAGTCGACGACCTGCTCTTCGCCTGGACGGTGGCCAAGTATGTCAAGAGCAACGCCATCGTCTTCGCCAGCGGCGGCATGACCATCGGCGTCGGTGCCGGGCAGATGAGCCGCATCGACTCGGCGCGCATCGCTTCGATCAAGGCCAACAACGCCGGCCTGTCGATGGCCGGCACCGCCGTGGCCAGCGACGCGTTTTTCCCCTTCCGCGACGGCCTGGATGTCGTCTGCGAAGCCGGCGCGACCTGCGTCATCCAGCCCGGCGGCAGCCTGCGCGACGACGAAGTCATCGCCGCCGCCGACGAGCGTGGCATCGCGATGGTCTTTACCGGCGTGCGGCACTTTCGCCATTGATCCTGGTGGGGTGACTGTCTTTGCTGCCCCGCGACTTTGAAATCCCCGCTGCACCCGCGACGCCGGAGTTCAAGCTCACGCCGCTGCGCGTCGACCACGCGGTGCTCGACTACGAAGCGGTGATGAGCAGTCGCGAAAGGTTGTGGACTATGTTCGGCGCCGGCTGGGGCTGGCCACGCGCCGACATGACGCTGATGCAAGACCTCGTCGACCTCGGCTGGCATCAGAAAGAATTCCAGCTGCGCCGCTCTTTCAGCTGGGCGGTGCTGTCGCCCGACGAGCGCAGCGTGCTCGGTTGCTGTTATCTCGACCCGACCGAGCGTGCCGGCTTCGACGCCGAAGCGCTGTACTGGGCGCGCAGCGACCGCGTCGCATCGGGACTCGAAGAGCGGCTCGGCGGCACGTTCAGAGCCTGGCTGGCGGCGCAGTGGCCGCTGCCGAAGATCGCGTTCCCCGGGCGCGAGGTTGCCTGGTGAACTTGCCCGCCAAACAGGCCCGATGAGCCGGCCCGGGCAGCGTGCGCCGGTTAGCATCGGCGCCGATGCATTCCGCGACCTTCGCCGCCCGCGCCATGGGCCGACTTCTTGCGCTGATCACCCGAATGATCACGGGCGCACAAGGGCATTGGCGGGGCTGCCCGCCCAAGGCCGAACAACGCATCTACTTTGCCAACCACCAGAGCCATCTCGACTGGGTGCTGATCTGGGCCGCGCTGCCACGCGAGATGCGCGCGACCACACGCCCGATCGCCGCGCGTGACTACTGGACGAGCGGGCGCTTCAAACATTGGATCACCCGCGAGGTCTTCAACGCTGTCTACGTCAGCCGCACGCGGAGCGACGACCAGGATCCGCTGGAGCCACTCGCGCAGGCGCTCAAGGGTGGCGACTCGCTGGTGCTTTTCCCGGAAGGCACGCGCAGCCACAAGGGCGTCCCGCAGCCATTCAAGAGTGGCCTGTACCACCTGGCCGAAGACTTCCCCAACGTCGTGCTCGTGCCGGCCTGGATCGACAACGTGCAGCGCGTGATGCCCAAGGGCGAAGTCGTGCCGGTGCCGATCCTGTGCACGGTGACCTTCGGCACGCCGGTGCAGTTGCAGCCGGGCGAAGACAAACGGACTTTCCTCGACCGCGCGCGGGCAGCGGTCATCGGCTGCCGGCCGGTGCAGTCATGATCGATTTGAGCAAGCTCTCGGTGAATGCGCAGGTCAGCGCGCTGTTTGTCGCACTCTTCGGCATGCTCTTGCTGGTCTCGCTGGCGCGTTTTGCCTACACGCTGCGCGAGCGCAATACCGACCAGGCCGGTCGCGACCGGCGCTTTGCCCGCGACCTGCGTGCGGTCTGGGTCAGTGCGGTGATCTTCTGGATGGCCTGGATGTCCGGGCCGATCGGTGCGACCATCGTCGTCGGGCTGATCTCCTTCTTTGCGCTGCGTGAATTCATCACCCTGGCGCACACCCGGCGCGGTGACCACCGCAGCCTGATCCTGGTCTTTTTTGTGGTGCTGCCACTGCACTACACGATCATGGCCTGGCGCGGTTTTGATCTCTTCACGGTCTTCATCCCGGTCTACGTTTTTCTGGCGCTGCCGGTGGTGAGTGCGCTGGCCGGCGACCCCGAGCGCTTTCTCGAACGCAACGCCAAGATCCAGTGGGGCGTGATGGTCTGCGTCTACGGCTTGAGCCATGTCAGCGCGCTGCTCCTGCTGGAGCTGCCGCGTTACAGCGGGCGCGGTGCGTTTTTGCTCTTTTTCCTGGTCATGGTTGCTGCCGCAGCGCAGATCGCGCAAGAGATCGCCAGCCGGCTGCTGCGCCGCCGGCCGGTGGCCAGGATGATCGACCGCTCGTTTTCTTTCCGCGCCTGGGCCAGCGGCGTCATCGTCGCGGCCGCGGTCGGTGCCGCCCTGTTCTGGATCACTCCTTTTGATGCGCTGCGCGCGGCCGCGATGGCCGCCATCGCGGGCGGCGCCGGCACGCTGGGCGAGCTCGTCATGCGCGCGCTTAAAAAAGACGCCGGGGTGCGCTACTGGGGCAATACCGCGTCGGTCACGGGGGCTGTCGGCCTGCTCGACCGCGTCGCACCGTTGTGTTTTGCGGCACCCGTTTTTTTCCATTCGGTGCGCTGGTTTTTCAAGCTCTCGGTCTGAGACTCTGAGCCTTTGAAGCGCGATCGCAGGCCCAAAAGATGATCAGGATCCTCGGCATCGACCCCGGCTTGCAGCGCACCGGCTTCGGTGTCATCGACGCCGACGGCCCGCGCCTGGCCTATGTCGCCAGCGGCACCATCAGCACGCTCGAAGCGCCGCGGGGTGACCTGCCCGGCCGGCTGAAGATCATCTTCGACGGCGTGCGCGAAGTCGTTGATCGCTACCAGCCGCACAGCGCCGCCGTCGAGATCGTTTTTGTCAACGTCAACCCGCAGAGCACGCTGCTGCTTGGCCAGGCGCGTGGTGCCGCACTTGCCTCGCTGGTATCGGGCGGCTTGGCCGTGGCCGAGTACACCGCCTTGCAAATGAAAAAAGCGATCGTCGGCCATGGCCTGGCCAACAAGGAACAGGTGCAGGAGATGGTGCGCCGACTGCTCAAGCTGCCCGGGCTGCCGGGCAAGGATGCTGCCGATGCGTTGGGCCTGGCGATCTCACACGCGCACGCCAGCGTATCGTTCGCGGCGCTGGCCGAGGGCGGCACGCTGGCGCGGCGCCAACACGCACAGTACCGCAAGGGCCGGACGTACTGACACTTCGCGGCGGCACACTGCGCCAGACGCGCACGCACGCACACCACAGGCGCGCCGTCGTTCAACCACCCCAAGAGACAACCCATGACCAACCCTGTGACGACCCAATGGATCGAGATCAGCGCCGGCTTCGCCGGCTACCTGGCGTTGCCACCTGCCGGCCGCGGCCCGGGGCTGGTGTTGTGGCAAGAGATCTTCGGCGTCAATCAACATATCCGCGCGGTCGCCGAGCAATATGCGCTCGACGGCTTCGTGGTGCTCGCGCCCGATGCCTTCTGGCGTGATGCGCCGCGGGTCGAACTCGGCTACGAAGGCGACGACCGCCAGCGCGCGCTGACCCTGATGAAGGCTTATGCCGCGGCCGATGCGCTGGCCGATGTCGCAGCCAGCGTCGCGTGTCTGCGCGCCCGGCCGGAAGTGGTGGCCGCGGCGGGCGCAGCGGGCCCGGCCAAGGTTGGCACCTTCGGTTATTGCATGGGCGGGCGCCTGGCCTATCTCGCCGCCGCGACCACCGACGTCGACGCCGCAGTGGCGTTTTATGGTGGCGGCATCCACCTGCAGCTCGAGCGCGCCGCGGCGGTGCGATGCCCGATGCAGTTTCACTATGCCGGACATGACGACAACATCCCGCCGGCGGCGGTGGACAGCGTGCGCGCGGCGTTTGTCAACAAGCCGGCCGAGGTATTTGTCTACCCCGGCTCTGACCACGGCTTCAATTGCTGGGCCCGCTCGACCTACCACGCACCCAGCGCGGCGCTGGCACATGGGCGCGCGCTGGTGTTCCTGGCCGCCGCCTTGCCCTGAGCCGGCACGGCGCGCCGCGCCGCGGCCAAAGCAACCGCGGTTGGCTGCGGAGTTCGGGATCGCCTGGCCTCAACCCAGGCCCGACAATCACATGTGATGAGGCCGCGGCCGAAAGGGAGTCATGGACAGTTCGCAGATCAGGATCTTCATCGTCGATGACCACCCGATGATCCGTGCCGGGCTGGCGGCGCTGGTGCGTGCCCAGCCTTCGTTCGAGCTCGTCGGTGAAGCCGACAACGGTGTCGACGCGGTGCGCGAGATCCCGCTGGCCAGCCCCGACATCGTGCTGATGGACATGGTCATGCCCCAGCTCGACGGCGTCAGCGCGATTGCCGCGCTGCGCGACGTCGTGCCCGGTGCGCGCTTCGTGATCCTGACCTCGGTGCTCGACACCGTCGAGGTGCGCCGCGCGCTCGATGCCGGCGCCTGCGGTTATCTGCTCAAGAACGCAACCGCGCAGGAGCTCGTCACGGTGATCCGCGCCGCCCGGTCCGGCCAGCGTGTGCTCGCGCCTGAGGTCACCGACGCGATCATCGCCGCCGCCAACCGGCGCACGCCGGGCCACGACCTGACCCAGCGCGAGCGCGAACTGCTGGCCCTGATGGCCAGCGGCTTGAACAACCAGGAGATCGCCACGCAGCTGTCGATCGCGCTGCCAACGGTCAAGTTTCACGTCACCAACATCCTGACCAAACTGCACGCCAACAACCGCACCGAGGCGGTCTTGACGGCGCTCAAATTCAAGATCGTGCCAGCGGGCTGAAGCTCGGCGGCCGGGCCCGGACAGCCATGCCGGCGCCGAACCCAGACCTTGGTCGGGGCCTGGCCCCGCCGCAAGCAGCGGGTGTTGTCTGCAGGCGGCGCCTACGCTTCGATCCGACCCCTGCGGCACCGTGCCGCGAGTCGAGCAGACCGAGGTGTGGACATGATCGTGATGGTGATAACGGCGCTGCTGCTGATGTGCATGGCCCCAGCCACCGCGCGGGCGTGGCTGCGGTCAGTGGAGCGGCGCGATGCCCGGCGTCGCTTGCAGCAGGTGCTTGAAAACCGCCGCCGCCACACCCTCGAAGTGCTCAGCGACTGGCGCGGCGAAGATGCCCCGGCGCCTACAGTGCCAAAGCCAGCCGCTCGAGGATCAGGACCGCAAAAAATCCGAGCGCTGCGAGCACGGTCCATTTGACGATCAGCAGCCCGCGCTGGCGCCAGACCATTGCGCCGGTGGCGACGTACATCGCCAGGCACAGGATGCCAGCGAGCAGCAAGAGGCCAAAGACGGCGCGGAAGATCAGCATCGTTTGATCTCGCCGGGGGGCACCGCGGGCGGCGCGCTGCGCACCAATTGCGGCACCAAAATCGTCATCGTCATCGTCATCGTCATCGTCATCGCCATCACCTGCGCCTTCGTCATCACCAAGCCGGCGCCAGATCGGCCAGCCCGGCCGGCGCCTGGCGTTCATCGTCGAAAGTCACGGTGTCCCAGGCGCTGCTGTCGGCCAGCAGTTTGCGCAGCAGCCGGTTGTTCAGCGCGTGCCCGCTCTTGAAGGCGACGTAGTGCGCCAGCATCGGCCGCCCGGCGATATGCAGGTCGCCGATGGCGTCGAGGATCTTGTGTTTGACAAACTCGTCGGCGTAGCGCAAGCCTTCGCTGTTGAGCACGCGCAGGTCGTCGACGACGATGACGTTGTCCATGCTGCCGCCCAGGCCGAGGCCGCGGGTGCGCATCATCTCGACGTCCTTGGTGAAACCGAAGGTGCGTGCGCGTGCGATGTCGCGTTTGTAGCGGCCCGAGCCCATGTCGAACTCAACCCGCTGGCCGGTGGCGTTGACGACCGGGTGGTCAAACTCGATCTCGAAGCTGAGTTTGTAGCCGTCATAAGGCTCCAGCCGCGCCCACTTCAATGTCGCGCCGTCGCCTTCGCGAAGCTCGATCGGCTTGAGCACGCGGATAAATCGTTTTGGCGCGGCCTGCAATTCGATGCCCGCGCTTTGCAGCAGGAAGACAAAACTCGCCGCCGAGCCGTCGAGGATCGGCACCTCGTCGCCAGAGATATCGACGACCAGGTTGTCGACGCCCAGGCCGGCACAGGCCGACATCAGGTGCTCGATGGTCTGCACCTTGGGCGCGCCGGGGTCGCCGCCAGGGCTGATGGTTGACGCCATGCGGGTGTCGCTCACCGCCTGTGCATTGACCACGATCTCCACCGGCGTTGGCAAGTCGACGCGCCGGAAGACGATACCCGAATCGGCTGGCGCCGGGCGCAGCGTGAGCTCGACCTTCTGCCCGCTGTGCACACCCACGCCGACCGCGCGGGTCAGGCTTTTGATGGTGCGCTGGGCGAGCATGTTTCGATTGTCTCCGATCGCCTTCGCAGTGCCGCTGGAACGGCCTTCAGCCGCGACCGCGCGCCTGCTCGGTCAACCACTGCGCCAAAACGCGCACCGCCGGCTTGCGCGCTGCAGCGAGCTCGACAACCAGAAAATAGCCCCGCGCCGATGCCGTCTCGCCCTTGAACGGCGCGACCAGCTTGCGGCTCTTTAGCAGCGCGTCGATCAGCGGCCGGCGCCCCAGGACCACCCCCTGGCCGGCCACGGCCGCAGCGACCGCGGTTTCGTAGTTGCTGAAGGTGAGCATCGCTGCCGGCTCCACCGACGGCGCGCCCATCGCCTGCAGCCAGGATTGCCATTCGATCGGCATGCCGGACCCGACGGGCGCAGCCACTTGCAGCAGCGTGTGGTGGCGCAAGTCGTCGGGCGATTTCAGCGGCAGCCGGCCACGTTGGACCAGGGTCGGCGCGCAGACCGCCTGCACCGCCTCTTCGAACAGCGCAACCCCCGCGGTGGCGCCCAGCCGGCCGTAGCGGATCGCCAGGTCAAAACCTTCGGCGGCCAAGGGGCGCAGGTCGTGGCTGGCGTCGATGCGCACATCGACGCCGGGGTTCGCCGCCAAAAAGCCTTGCAGCCGCGGGATCAGCCACAGCGAGGCCAGCCCCGGCGTCGTGGTCAGCGACAGCACCTCGCGGCGCAACGGCGCCTGCAATTCGTCGATGCCGTCACGCAGCGCGTTCAACGCCGCAGCGACCACCACCGCGAGGCGATGGCCGGGCTCGGTGAGGTCCAGCGCACGGTGGCGGCGGCGGAACAGCGGCGTGCCCAGCTCGGCCTCGAGCGCCGCGATCTGGCGGCTGACCGCCGACTGGGTGAGCGACCGCTCGGCAGCAGCGCGTGTGAAGGAACGATGCCGCGCCGCTGCGTCGAAGACCACCAGGCGGTCGAGCGACGGCAATCGGGATGGGCGACTTTGCATGAGTTTCAGGAATGCATCGAGTTCTGAAAGATCGTTTGAGTTCGAGGGTGGACGCCACCATTATTCACTTGTCGCGCGAACTCTGTGACGACTTTGTGTGATCAAGGAGAATGTGATGTCCGACCTCAACCAGCGCCTCGTGCGCCGCCTGCGCAAACACCAGGTGCAACGATTTCTGACGCCCCGACAGCTTTGTCTGCGCGCCGAACATGGCACCTTGTGGGTGACCGTGGACGGTGATCCTGAGGACTATGTTCTCGATCCCGGCCAGAGCCGTGTCTTCGATCGAGCCGCGCCGATGATCGTGACGACGCTTGGCGGCGATGCGGTGCTGAGTGCGGTGCCACTGGCGTCGCTGGGCCCGCGTGCACGCAGCCGGCAACAGCCCGGGCCGGCAGCCTGGCTGCGGCGGATTTTGGCGACCGGAATGTCACCGTCGCAAGCTTGATCGATGCGGCCAGGGGACCGGCTCGACGCCACGATTTGTCGTCGTCGAAGCCGGGCCGGGAGAGCAATTTGAGCAAGGCGCCGGGCTTGTGGCCTAATTTGAGGTCTCGCCAATCGCAGTGGAGCCACCCATGGGCAACAAGATCAAGACCGAAGCCGACCGCAAGGCCACCCCGCGCTCAGCCGCGCCCACCGGCGTGACGCACACCGCCGGCCATGGCCAAAAGGTCAGCCTGGAGCGCGGTTCACACACCCGCAGCAAGAAGAACCCCGGCAAGCGCCCCAAGAAGGGCGGCTGATCGCCGCGCCAGCGCCTGCATGCGCCCGCATGCGCTGGCCCAACCCCCGAACCCCAGCCCTTCAGGTTGCGTCGCCTTGCTGCGAGTCACTGAACTGCGGCTGCCGCTGGACCACACTGCAGCGCAACTGCGCGCTGCGGTGTTGTCGCGCCTGGGCGTTGACGACGCGGCACTGAAATCGTTCTCGGTTTTTCGCCGTGCCTGGGACGCGCGAAAAAAGAGCGCGGTGCAGTTGATCTACACCATCGACTGCGACGTCGAGGCGCAAGCCGACCTGCTGGCGCGACGCGCCGGGCCGGCCGGCGATGTGCATCTGCGGCCGACGCCCGATACGCGCTATCACTTCATCGGCCACGCGCCGGATGGTTTTTTCAGCGGCGCGGATGCAAAGCCGCGCCCGGTGGTCGTCGGCTTCGGGCCCTGCGGCCTCTTTGCAGCGCTGGTGCTTGCGCAGATGGGCCTGGCGCCGATCGTGCTGGAGCGCGGCCGGCCGGTGCGCCAGCGCACCAAGGACACCTGGGCCCTGTGGCGCCAGGGCCTGCTCGACCCGACATCGAATGTGCAGTTCGGCGAAGGTGGTGCGGGCACCTTTTCCGACGGCAAGCTGTGGAGCCAGATCAGCGACCCGCGCCACCTCACGCGCAAGGTGCTGACCGAGTTTTTCAAAGCCGGCGCGCCGGAAGAAATCCTCTTCGTGGCCAAGCCGCATATCGGCACCTTCCGGCTGGTCGGCGTGGTCGAGAAGATGCGCGCCGAGATCGAAGCGCTGGGCGGCGAAATCCGCTTCGAGCAGCAGGTGGTGGACCTCGAAATCGTTGCCGGCCAGGTGCGCGGTTTGACATTGGCCGGCGGCGAGCAGATCCGCAGCGACCATGTCGTGCTGGCCTTGGGCCACAGCGCCCGCGATACCTTCGAGATGCTGCAGCGGCGCGGCGTGTTTCTCGAAGCAAAACCGTTTTCGATCGGCTTTCGCATCGAACATCCGCAGGGCCTGATCGACCGCGCGCGCTTCGGCCCGAACGCTGGCAACCCGATCCTCGGCGCGGCCGACTACAAACTCGTGCACCACGCCAGCAACGGCCGCTCGGTGTACAGCTTTTGCATGTGCCCGGGTGGCACCGTGGTCGCCGCGACATCGGAGATCGGCCGGGTCGTGACCAACGGCATGAGCCAGTATTCGCGCAACGAACGCAATGCCAATGCCGGCATCGTGGTCGGCATCACGCCGCAAGACTATCGGCAGGACGGTCAACACGACGGCCCGGTGAATCCTCTCGACGGCGTGGTGTTTCAGCGCTTCTGGGAGTCGCGCGCCTTCGAGCTGGGCGGCGGCGGTTATCGCGCACCCGGCCAGCTTGTCGGCGACTTTGTCAAAGGCCAGCCTTCCGCCGGCGCCGGCGGCGTATTGCCTTCGTACCAGCCCGGCGTGACCTTCACCGATCTCAACCAGCGTGGCCGCGGCAGCCTGCCCGACTACGCGCTGGCGGCAATCCGCGAAGCGCTGCCCGCCTTCGAGCGTCAGATCAAGGGATTTTCGATGCCCGACGCGGTGCTGACCGGCGTCGAGACGCGCACCTCGTCGCCGCTGCGTATCACGCGCGGGCGCGACTTGCAGAGCCTCAACGTGCGCGGCCTGTACCCGGCCGGCGAAGGCGCCGGCTATGCCGGCGGCATCATGTCAGCAGGTGTTGACGGCATCGAGGTCGCCGAAGCGCTGGCGGCGCGCATGCTGGCCGCCCACAACATCGAATCATCGCCGCCGTAAGCCCGCGGCACCGACGACGCGGCCCGGCAGGCTCATTCGTCTTCGAGATCGAGCTTTTGCCAGAGCGCGCGCACCAGGCGCATCAGCAGCTGCGATTCTTCCCAGCGGTCTGAAAGTTCATAGCCGTCGCGGCCAGTCATCGCGTACTCCTTGGGCCCGAGCTCGCACAGGAAACTCAGCACCGCGCCTGCGGGAGCGCGCCGCCGCCACCTGCGAAAGCCGTATTCCCACCAAGCCATGAAGAGGTCGAGCCAGTCTTTCTGGTGCGCAAAGCTGATCTGCACCTGGATCTGCTCACGGCTTGCCACGCGGCCGTGGAAGCCCCAGCAGTTGTCGATGATGCGTTGCATCAGGCGGTGGTTTTCTTCCGAGATCGGCCAGGCAAATTCACGCCCGACGACATAGTGCGACAGATCGCCCGTCAGGCGCAGGTCTGGAAACCGGTCGAGCAAGCGCAGCATGAAGTGCAGGTCGGTGGTCATGCGGTCGCGGTGGGTCTCGAAGTGCAATGCCACGCCAGCGTCTTGCGCGAGCCGACGCCAGCCCTCGATCAGCGGCACGCATTCGGCGACCGTGTGGGGTCGCACATCGGCCTGCAAGTTGAGGTGGTCGGCGCCAAATTCGCCGACGTGGTCGAGGATCGGCCGCAGCTGGTCGACGGTTTGTGGGTAACACTGGGCCTGCCAGCTCAAGCCCCATTCGCGCAGGCGGCTCGTGACCTGTCGCGCGTAGTCGCGGTCGAAAAACCGCACACCAGCGCCATCAAATCCGGCGCCGCGGATCATCTCCAGCTTCTGGTCGAGCGGCCACTCAAAGCCGTCAGGCCGCCGCTGCTCCATCGCCCACAGCGACTGGTAGACCACAAGCTTGTGCAAGCTCATCCCGGCTTGCCGAAGAAGCGCGGCACGGCGAGCACGAAGTCGGCCCAGTAGGTGATCACCAGCAGCGTCAGGAACAGCGGCAAATAGAACGGCAGCACGGCACGCGACATCTGCGCGAGGCTGATCTTGGCGATGTCCATCATGATGAACAGGATCACGCCGAATGGCGGTGTCAGCGTGCCAATCAAAAGATTGACGACGAGGATGATGCCGAAGTGAACCGGATCGACGCCCAAGGCAACGATGGTCGGGAACAAGGTCGGCGTCGCGATGAGCAGGATCGCGGTCGTCTCCATGAAGCAGCCGATGACCAACAACGCGATATTGATGATCGCCAGGATCACGTACTTGTTCTCTGAGATCGACATCATCAACGCGGCCAGCTTCATCGGTGCCTGCGAGGTGGCGACGATCCAGCCGAAGGGCACGGCGCAAGCGATGATGAACACGAGCACGCCACAGGTGACCAGCGTTTCACGCGTGGCGCCGATGACGTCCTTGATCGTCAACTCGCGCTGTATGAAACCCAACGCCGCGGCATAGACAACCGTCAGCGCACCCAGCTCGGTTGGGGTTGCGACACCTGCAAGCAAACCCACGGTCAACAGGATCGGCGCAAGCAGCGCCGGCAGCGCGCGCACAAACGTCCGGCCCAGGCGCGGGTACGACATCGGCTGCGTGGGTGGTGCGACCACGCGTCCGGTCCTGACCAGCCAGTAGATCATCGCCATCAACGCGCCGCCCATCAGGATGCCGGGCAAGAAACCGGCGAGGAAGAGGTCGGCCACCGAGACCTGCACCAGCACCGCATAAACAACCATGATCACGGATGGCGGGATGATCGGGCCGATGATGGCCGATGCCGCACTGACGGCCGCGGCGAAGGCCGGATCAAAACCTTCCTTGCGCATCGCATTGACCTCGACCACGCCGAGGCCCGCAGCATCGGCCTGCGCAACACCGCTCATGCCGGCGAAGATCATGCTGGCGACCACATTGACATGGGCCAGGCCACCGCGGATGTGGCCGACCAGTGCGCCAGCAAACTCGAAGATGCGGTCGGCAATGCCGGCGCGGTTGAGCAAGTGGCCGGCCAGCACGAACAGCGGTATCGCGATCAGCACGAAGCTGTCCAGGCCTGTGCCCATGCGCTGCACGACGATCGACAAGGGGATCGGCTGCGTGAAGACGATCGTCGCAATCGACGCCAGCCCCATCGCAAAAGCGACCGGCACCTCGATGATCACCAGCAGTGCAAAGAGCCCAAACAGGACGGCCAGGGTCATGCTGCCCCCAAGCTTGCGGCCAAGGCCGCTGCGCTGCCCCCCGAGGGGGCGCTCGCACCTGGGGGCGGCCCGGCGATGCTCACAGCGGCACCGCCTCGGTTCCAGTCGTCGATTGGCGCGAGATGGGCGCGTGTACCCGCCCCGCGATCACCGGCAGTTCGATCAGCAACAGATACACCGACGTGAACGCCATCGACGCCGCCGACAGCGTGAGCGGCAGCGAGTAGAACCAGCTCCGCGGCAACTCGATCGGCAGCGAAATCGTTGACGAGCGGCCCTCGACGCCCATCACCTTCCAGCCCTGCACCACCAGCATCAGCAAGACCAGCGCCCACACCAACATGCGCATGGCGGCGGCGATGCGCGGTGGCAGGTGCGCGCCGAAGGTGGCGATCAGGATGTGGCGCCCCTGCTTCAAACCCACGCTGGCGCCCACAAACGCCATCCAGATGAACGCATACGTGGCCGATTCTTCGACCCACGCGATCGGCCGCCCGAGCACGTAGCGCGTGAACACCTGCACCGTGATGGCCGTGACCATCAGCAGGATCAGCGTGATGCCGAACCCGCGCTCAGCCCTGCCGATGTGGTCGAGCAGGCGCTTGTAGGTGGTAAGCATCGGCTCAGAGCCCGAGAGTTTTCCGGGCGTGCCCGAGCAGCGGGCCCAAACGCGCCTGATCTCGCAAAGCGCAGCCACAGCGCGGGCACAGGCTAAGCATTTGCAATAACGAGCGGGGGTGTTGTGGCGTGATGAGCGGGCATTAACGAAAGACTCTCAGGCTCTCAGAGCTTTTGGATCTGGTCCCACAGGCCGGTGGCCCAGGCGCCGTCCTTCTCCATCTTCGCCACGCCTTCCTTGGCACGTTGCTGGATCGGCGCCTTGTCGATCGCCGTGACCTTGGCGCCCTCGGCGGCCATCTTGCGAACCACGTCCTCGGTTTCCTGCTGCGCCGTCCTGCGCGTGTTCTGCACCGCCTCCACCGCGCAGTCGCTGAGCAGCTTTTGCATGTCTGCGGGCAGCGCGGCGTAGGACTTTTCGTTGATCGTGATGTGCGCCGAAGACATCAGATGGTCGGTGCGGATGACGTTGGTTGCAGCTTCGTGGAACTTGGCTGCATAAGCTGACGAGATTGGCCCTTCGGCGGCTTCGACGACACCCGTCTTCAAGCCCAGGTAGATCTCGCCCCAGGCCAGGCGGGACGGCCGCGTGCCAAGCGTTTCCCAAAGCGTCAGGTAGGTCTTGATTTCAGGCACGCGCATCTTCACGCCGTTGAGGTCACTGAGTGACGCCACCGGCTTCTTCGAGAACAGGATGCGTGGCTGCGTGGGTGCTGCCGCCAGGATGCGCAGGCCTTGTTCCTTGCGCAGCTTCTCCGCCATCGCGGCATAGGTCGGGCTGTCGAGAAACTTCTGCATGTGATCGGCGTCGCGGAAGGTGAATCCCCAGGCCAGGATGGCGTAGTCCTTGACCCAGTTGGCGTACCAGTCGAGCACGTCGCCATACAAATGCACCGAGCCTTGCATGGTTTGCTCGATCACCTGCACGTCGCTGCCGAGCTGCTCGCCTTGAATGAAATTGACCTTCAGCTTGCCAGTCGCCTTGTCGTTCGCGCAGGCAGTGAAGCGCAGGTTCTGGCGATCGAGAATCGAGCCGAGGGCGTCGGAGCCACCGAAGGTCAGCGTGGTCTGCGCTTGTGCGCCCAGGGTCAGCCACATCAGCGCAGCCAGCAGCACGGGCCGGGTCAGTTTGGACTTCATGTTGTCTCCTTGGATGTTCAGCTCAGTTGGTCGTGTGCGGCGCAACCAGGGGCGCCGAGTCGAAGTAACGACGCTGCAGCGCCGTCTGGTTTTCGTAGATCGAGCCCTGGTGGGCCGCTGGTGGCAGCGGCATCCGGATCGGGCAATCGACGCTGCGCGGCACGACTGTCGGCGTGCCGACCAACAAACGCGAATTGAACTCGTCCCAATCAGGGATGCCGAGCAGCGGGAAAGCGTCGGCAGCGGCAAATTCGTAAAGCAGCAAGTTGCGCGAATGTGCCGATCGGTTCTGCGCCGAGCCGTGCACGGCGCGTACATGGTGGAAAGAGCAGGCGCCGGCCGGAGCGAGCAAGGCCCGGGCGCTGCCGAAGTCCAGGCCGTCGCGTGCAGGCTCCATCGCGCCACAGAAGCGGCCGTCGCTGCCGTGATGATCGAAGGTCGGCCCGCGGTGACTGCCCGGCAAAACC
The DNA here is from genome assembly GCA_031431555.1 of Rubrivivax sp. Classification (GTDB taxonomy): domain Bacteria; phylum Pseudomonadota; class Gammaproteobacteria; order Burkholderiales; family Burkholderiaceae_C; genus Rubrivivax. The sequence goes on along the minus strand of JANPDN010000103.1, from coordinate 7,168 downwards.
ATCAGCGGGCCGTTCTGATCCGTGGCGTCGTCGAGCAGCACGCCAACGGCCAGGATGTCGTCATTGGTGTGCGGATAAAAGGCCCAATCCTGATGCCACTCCACCGGTGAGCCGATCTCCGGCGCTTTCAAGTTGAGTTTGGATCCATGCAGGCGCACACCGCTGGCGCCGAGCAGCGCACTCAGCACCGCCAGCAGCCGCGGTGAGCGCATGAACTCTGTAAACACCGGATGCACAAGATGCGGCCTCTTGATGCGGCGCACACGCGGTTGCGCGGCACTGTGCGTGGGCTCGAGGTCGTAGACATCGGTGTGGGCGTGCACCCCACGCGCGCGCTCGATCAGCTCGGCGAGAACCTGCTTCATGCGCTGGCGAGTCGGATCGTCGAGCAGGCCGTCAACCACCACGACACCGTCGCGGCGGTACTGCTCCCGAACTTTGGCATCGATAGCGGCCGTCTCCAGTGATGTCGACATACCTGCTGGGTCAGACGAATGGTTGCGCTACCATTTATGCTCCTGGATGATGGCAGGGCTGTCAAGCACGACTTACCCGCGAACGAATACCCCCGATGCCAACCGACCCGCTCCAGCGATCGCACAAGCGCAGCGCCAATCCCGAGAACGTGCGCATGGAAGACGTCGCGCGTGAGGCGGGTGTCGCGCCGATCACGGTGTCGCGCGCGCTGAACACGCCAGACAAGCTGTCGACGGCGACGCTGCAGGCCGTACGCGCGGCGATCGATCACCTGAGGTATGTGCCCAACCTGACTGCCGGCAGCCTGGCATCGAACCGCTCCCGTACCGTCGCGGTGATCGTGCCGACGATCAGCAATTCGATCTTCTCCGACACCGTCGACGGGCTGGCCCAGGCGCTGGCGCCGCATCGCTACCAACTGCTGCTTGGGCAGACGCGGTACAAAGCGGACGAAGAGGCCGCATTGGTCCAGGCCTTTCTGGGTCGGCGCGTCGATGGCCTGGTGCTGACCGGCGTGAACCATGCGCGCGGCGTTCGCAGTAGTCTGCAGCGTGCCGGCATTCCGGTGGTCGAAACCTGGGATCTGAGCGATCGACCGATCCACATGCTGGTCGGATTTTCAAACCTCGCGGCAGGGCGATCAGCGGCACATTACCTGCTGGGCAAGGGTTACAAGTCGCTGGGCTTCATCGGCGGCGACGATGACCGTTCGACGGCACGCTTGCAGGGTTTTCGCGAGGCGGCGCTGGCCGCTGGCGCGGGCGACGTGGCCACCGCGATCGTGCCCGCGCCGTCGACCCCGGCAGACGCCGGCCGCGCACTGTCGGGCTTGTTGGCAAACGGCAAGCCGCGCGCCGTTTTCTGCAGCAACGACATGCTCGCGGCGGGTGCACTCTTCGAATGCGCGCGCCGGCGCATCGGCGTGCCCCGGCAGCTGGCCATCATGGGGTTTGCCGATCTGCCAATCGCAGCCAGCATCGAACCGGCGCTGACTTCGATGCAGGTGCGCGCCACCGAAATGGGTCTGCGCGCCGGCAACCTTCTGCTCAGCCACCTGCGCAGCGAATCGCCCCGTGACCGTATCGTCGATCTCGGCTACGCGGTGATCGAGCGCGCCTCCGCGTGATGCGGTCGCCGCAAGGGCGACGGCGCCACCGATGATTGCGCTCGATCAGCGTGCGACTGAAGCTTCGCCGCGTGCGGCGACCAGCCGATCACCGCCAGCACTGCAAATTGAACCGCCCGCTCGACGAACGGGAAGCTCCAACACGATTCAGCCCCCGAGGCAGCGCACCCCGGGGAGCTTCGACTCAATCTGCCTGCTTGCGCAAAAACGCCGGGATCTCGATCTCGTCCATGCCATTGCTGGCCAGGGCTTCGACCTTGCTGCGCGCGTTGCGCCACACGCTGGGCGTATTCAGGCCGGCGTAGTCGGCCTGCGGCGCCGAACCCGGCACGCCGGCCGGCTGGCCGGCGACGGCCTGGGTCAGGATCGGCAGATCGTGGGTGCCGGTGCGCTGGCCCTGCATCGGCTGCATCGTCGGTGAGGCATTCGGCGACTGGACCACGCTCAGCGGTGTTTGCAACCTCCGGGCGGCCGACGACAGGCCGGTGGCGATGACCGTCACGCGCATCTGGTCGCCCAGGCTTTCGTCGAAGGCCGCACCATAGATCACATGCGCGTCTTCGGCGGCGTACATGCGGATCGTGCTCATCGCGGTCTTCGACTCCATCAGCTTGAAGCTGGTCTTGCTCGCTGCGATCAGCACCAGCACACCGCGTGCGCCAGACAGGTCAATGCCTTCGAGCAGCGGGCAGGCGACGGCCGCTTCTGCGGCCTTCTTGGCGCGGTCCGGGCCGCCCGCGCTAGCCGTGCCCATCATCGCCTTGCCGGGCTCGCTCATGACCGTCTTCACGTCTTCGAAGTCGACGTTGACCAAGGCGTCCATGTGGATGATGTCGCTGATGCCGCCGACGGCGTTTTTGAGCACGTCGTTGGCATGCGCAAAGGCCGCCTCCTGGGTCACGTCCTCGCCCATCACTTCGAGCAACTTTTCGTTGAGCACGACGATCAGCGAGTCGACATTCGCTTCGAGCTCGACGACCCCCTGGTCGGCCTGCTTGCTGCGCCGCGAACCTTCGAAGTCGAAAGGTTTGGTCACCACGCCGACCGTCAGGATGCCCATCTCGCGGGCGACGCGGGCGATCACGCTGGCCGCGCCGGTGCCGGTGCCGCCGCCCATGCCGGCGGTGATGAAGAGCATGTGCGCACCCTCCACCGCGCTGCGGATGCTGTCGATCGAGTTTTCGGCCGAGGTGCGGCCGACCTCGGGTTTGCCACCCGCGCCCAGGCCCTTGGTGCCGAGCTGCACCAGCACCGGCGCCTTGCTGCGGTTGAGCGCCTGCGCGTCTGTGTTGGCGACGACAAAGTCAACCCCCTGCACCCCCTGCGAAATCATGTGTTCGACGGCGTTGCCGCCGCCGCCGCCGACCCCGATCACCTTGATCTGCGTGCCTTGGTCGAACTCTTCGATCATCTCGATTGCCATTTTTTGCTCCTTGCTATCAGCAGTTGCCAGTCAACGTCTAACACCCGAATCACACGGCGATCTGCGCCGCCATGCGTGCTTGAAAACCTGCCCACTAAAAATTGCCCAAAAACCAGTCCTTCGCGCGGCCGACCACGTTTTTCACCGACCCCGCCTGCGCCGCCGCCTTCTGGCCGCGGCTGCGCGCGAGCAGCGCCTCTTCGAGCAGCCCCATCGCGGTGGCCGAGCGCGGGTTGGCGACGATGTCGTAGAGCACGCCGCCGTACATCGGCAGGCCCTTGCGCACCGGCTTGAGGAACAGGTCTTCGCCGAGTTCGACCATGCCCGGCATCACCGCCGAGCCGCCGGTGATGACGATGCCGCTGCCCAGCAGCTCTTCGTAGCCGCTGCTGCGGATGACCTGGTGGACGAGCGAAAAAATCTCTTCGACACGCGGCTCGATGACCCCGGCCAGCGCCTGCCGGCTCAACAAACGCGGCGCGCGGTCGCCCAGGCCCGGCACCTCGACCTGCGCCGCCGGGTCGGCGAGCAGTTGTTTGGCAACGCCATATTCGACCTTGATCTCTTCGGCGTCCTTGGTCGGCGTGCGCAGCGCCATTGCGATATCGCTGGTGATCAGGTCGCCGGCGATCGGGATCACCGCGGTGTGGCGTACCGAGCCGTCGGTATAGATCTGCACGTCGGTGGTGCCAGCGCCGATATCGACCAGCGCGACGCCGAGATCGCGCTCATCGGCGCTGAGCACGCTCGCCGCGCTGGCGCTCGGATTGAGCACCAGGCGCTCGACCTCCAGGCCGCAGCGGCGCACACACTTGAGGATGTTCTCGGCCGTGCTCTGGGCGCCGGTGACGATGTGCACTTTCACCTCGAGCCGGCTGCCGCTCATGCCGATCGGCTCCTTGACCTCGTGGCCGTCGATGATGAATTCCTGCGGCTCAATCAGCAGCACACGTTGATCGTTAGGGATATTGATCGCCTTGGCCGTATCAACGACCCGCGCCACATCGGTCGGCGTGACCTCGCGGTTGTCGCGCACGATGACCATGCCGGTCGAGTTCTGGCCGCGGATATGGCTGCCGGTGATGCCGGTGTAGACGCGCTCGATCTTGCAGGCGGCCATCATCTCGGCCTCCTTCAATGCCGCCTGGATGCTCTGCACGGTAGCGTCGATGTTGACCACCACGCCGTGCTTCAGGCCGTGGGACGCGGCCACGCCCAGGCCGGCCAGCCGCAGTTCGCCGTTGGGCAGCACCTCGGCCGCCACCGCCATCACCTTGGCGGTGCCGATGTCGAGTCCGACGATGAGATCCTTGTATTCCTTGGCCATGGCTGCCTTGTCTGTCTTGTGGTGTCGTGCGGTGAGGTGGGTGACGTGGGTGACGTGGGGGTTCAGCGCTTGCGGCCCGGCGCCACCGGCGCCTGGGTGGTCACGCCGCGCAAGCGCACCGCAAAGCCGCCGGCATGGCGCAGATCCGCAGATTCCAGCGGCCGCTGGTATTGCGCCTCCACCCGCGGCAGGGTGCGCACGAACTGCAGGCAGCGGGCCACCACCTCGTCTTCGCTGCCACGGCCCAGCTCGACCGTGGCGCCCTTGTCCAGTTTGACGCGCCAGGAGCCCCGCGCCGACAGCGCCAGTTCGGTGACGTCCCCGGTGCTGGCGCCGTCGAACACCGCCGCCAGGCGCTGCAGCATCGCCAGCATCGGGGCCGCGCTGCCGTCGGGGCCCGCCAGCCTGGGCAGCTCGTCGTCCTCGACATCGCCCACATTGGCCTCGAAGACCTCACCGAAGCTGTTGACCAGCTTGTCGTTGCCGTCGGCCGCGGCCCACAGGGCCACCGGCTCGTGCTCCTCCAGCTGCACCGACAGCCGCATCGGCCAGACCTTGCGCACCAGCGCACGCCGCACCCAGGGCACCTGCTCGAAGGCGGCGCGGCTCTTCTGCAGGTCGAGCGTGAGGAAGCTGCCCGACAAGCGGTGCACCGCATTCGCGCGGATCGTGCTTTCGCTGTTGCGGGTGACCTCGCCCTCCAACCGGATGCTGCGGATCGCGAACATCGGCCAGCGCGACACCCACAGCAACATGGCCAGGCACAAGGCCAGCGCTGCCACCACGAACACCGCATTGGCGCTGCTGTGCATCAGGCGCACATCGGCCGGCAGGCCGGGCACGGGGCCGGCCTGCAGCGCGAGGGTGGGTTGGCGCAGGATCATGGCTCAGCCCGCTGCGGGCGCCGGTGCGGCGCTGTCGAGGCTGGCGGTGGACAGCAGGTAGAGACAGAGCTGCTCGTAGGACAGGCCGGCCGCGCGGGCCGAGATCGGCACCAGCGAGTGGCCCGTCATGCCGGGGGAGGTGTTCATCTCCAGCAGGAAGGGCAAACGGTCAGTGGCGCGGATCATCAGGTCGGCACGCCCCCAGCCCCGGCAACCGAGGGCCTTGTACGCAGCGACGACGATGCGCTGGATCTCACCTTCTTCGTCGCTGGAAAGGCCGCTTGGACAAAGGTAGGCAGTGTCATCGGTGAAGTACTTGTTCTGGTAGTCGTACTTGCCCTCAGGGGCCACGATGCGCACCACCGGCAGGGCTGTGGCGCTGCGGCCGTTGCCGATCACCGGGCAGGTGATCTCGTCGCCGGCGATGAAGGCCTCGCACAGCACATCGTGGTCGAAACCGGCGGCCAGCTTCACCGCCTGGGCCATGTCGCTGTAGCCGGCCACCTTGCTGATGCCGATCGACGAGCCCTCGCGGGGCGGCTTGACGATCAGCGGCAGGCCCAGTTCGTCGGGCACGCTGCGCAGCCGCTCGCGCGACTGCTCGTCGGCACCCAGCCAGACGAAGGCTGGCGTAGGCAGGCCGGCAGCCAGCCAGACCCGCTTGGTCATGGTCTTGTCCATCGCGATGGCCGACGCCAGCACGCCCGAGCCGGTGTAGGGGATGCCCAGCAGCTCCAGCGCGCCCTGCACCGTGCCGTCTTCGCCGTGGCGGCCATGCAGCGCGATGAAGACGCGGTCGAAGGCTTCGCGCTTGAGGTTACCCAGATCACGCTCTGCCGGATCGAAGGCCACCGCATTCACGCCTTGGCCTTGCAGCGCTGCCAGCACGCCGCCGCCCGACATCAGCGAGATCGCGCGTTCGGCGCTGCTGCCGCCCATCAGCACCGCCACTCTACCGAGCGCCTGTACATCGATGGCCGGCATCGCGACTTGCCCGTTCATGCCAGCTCTCCCAAAAATTTCTCGACCACCTTGGGTGAGACCCCGCCCATCGAGCCGGCGCCCATCGCGATCACCACGTCGCCGCCCCGGGCCTGCTGCACGATGGCATCCGGCAGGTCGTGGATGTCGTCGACGAACACCGGGTCGACCTTGCCGGCCACGCGCAGCGCGCGCGCCAGCGCTCGGCCGTCGGCGGCCACCACCGGCGATTCACCGGCGGCATAGACCTCGGTCAGCAGCACCGCGTCGGCCGTGCCCATGACCTTGACGAAATCCTCGAAGCAATCCCGCGTGCGGGTGTAGCGGTGCGGCTGGAAGGCCAGCACCAGGCGCCGGCCCGGGAAGGCGCCGCGCGCGGCGGCGATCACCGCAGCCATCTCCACCGGGTGGTGGCCGTAGTCGTCGATCAGCGTGAACTCGCCGCCACCCTGGGCCGGCAGGTCGCCATAGCGCTGGAAGCGCCGGCCCACGCCCGAGAAGGCCGCCAAGGCGCGCACCACCGGCTCGTCGGGAAGCTCCAGTTCGGCGGCCACCGCGATGGCGGCCAGCGCATTGCGCACGTTGTGCTCACCGGGCAGGTTCAGCGTGATCGCCAGATCGGGCATCACCACGCCATTGCGGCGCTGGCAGACGAAGCGCATCTGGCCGCCGGGCAGGTGCTGCACGTCCACTGCGCGAATCTGCACGTCCTCGCCCAGGCCATAGCTGACCACCGGGCGCGACAACAGCGGCAGGATGGACCGCACACCGGCGTCGTCGCCACAGACGATGGCCGCGCCATAAAACGGCATGCGGTGCAGGAACTCGACAAATGCGCCCTTGAGCCGGGCAAAGTCATGCCCGTAGGTGTCCATGTGGTCGGCGTCGATATTGGTGACCACGCTCATCACCGGCAGCAGGTTCAGGAAGGACGCATCGCTCTCGTCGGC
>JANPDN010000102.1:0-35663 GCA_031431555.1 Rubrivivax sp. | reverse complement strand
CCTGGCCAAGCTCGACACCGGCTCGGCAGCGCGTGACGCCGCCACGCTGGGCGCGAAACAAGCCTTCGACATGCTGATTGTGGGCGGCGGCCCGGCCGGTGCCGCGGCAGCGGTCTACGCCAGTACGGATGCCCTTGCGCGCGGCGTAGACCGCTGCCGCGGCACCGGCCGGGCCGCCGCCCACAATCAGCATGTCGAAGGCTTGTTTCGCGCCCAGCTTGGCGGCGTCACGCGCTGCCGAGCCGGTGTCGATCTTGGCCAGGATGTCGGCCAGCTCGATGCGGCCAGAATGAAACATCTCACCGTTCAGGAAGACCATCGGCACGGCCATGATTTGGCGCGCCTCGACTTCGGCCTGGAACAGCCCGCCGTCGATAGCCACGTGCCGAATGCGCGGGTTCAACACCGCCATCAGGTTCAGCGCCTGCACCACGTCCGGGCAGTTGTGGCAGCTCAGCGAGATGTAGGTCTCGAAGACGAAGTCGCTGCCATCGTCAGCTCGCAGTGCCTGGATCTGCTCGGTGACATCAGCCTCCACCTTCGGCGAGTGCCCGCCGGCCTGCAGCAGCGCCAGCACCAGCGAAGTGAATTCGTGGCCCATGGGCACGGCGGCGAAGCGCACGCCCATGTCAGCGCCAAGCGCGCTGATCGAGAACGACGGGCGGCGCGCATCGGTGCCATCGTGGCGCACAGTGATCTTGTCGCTGAGCGCGCCGATCTCGGCGAGCAATTCGCGCATCTCCTGCGAGGCCGGACGGTCGTCGAGCGAAGCGACCAGTTCCACGGGCCGCATCACACGCTCCAGGTAGGCCTTGAGCTGTGCCTTGAGAGGGTCGTCCAACACGGTGTGATTCCTTTTCAGTAGGGTTTGCGGCGCGGACGTTGCGGCGCGGCAGTTGCGGCGCGGTAGTTGCGGCGCGGAAGTTCCGGCCCGGTCGACAGCCCGCACCCCCAGACCGGGCGGGCTGTCAACAGGACCCGTGGGTCCTGTCGTCAAGCCAAGGTTTAGATCTTGCCCACCAGATCCAGCGACGGGGTCAGCGTCTTGGCGCCTTCCTGCCACTTGGCGGGGCACACCTGGCCGGGGTTCTTGGCCACGTATTGGGCCGCTTGCACCTTGCGCAGGGTTTCCTTGACGTCACGCGCGATGGCGTTGTCGTGGATCTCGGCGGTCTTGATGATGCCGTCTGGATTGATCACGAAGGTGCCGCGCAGCGCCAGACCTTCTTCTTCGATGTGCACGCCGAACATGCGCGTCAGCGTGTGCGTCGGGTCGCCGACAAGCGGGAACTTCGCCTTGCCGACAGCCGGGCTGGTCTCGTGCCACACCTTGTGCGAAAAATGGGTGTCGGTGGTGACGATGTAGACCTCGGTGGCCATGTCCTTGAACATGGCGTAGTTGTCGGCGGCGTCTTCCACTTCGGTCGGGCAGTTGAAGGTGAAGGCGGCGGGCATGAAGATCAGCACCGACCACTTGCCCTTGAGGCTTTGCTCGGTCACTTCGACGAACTTGCCGTTGTGGAAGGCTTGCGTTTTGAACGGTTGAACTTGGGTGTTGATGAGGGACATGGATGACTCCGTGGGTTGAATGAAAAGGGTTCGGGAAAGCGAGACAGAGCGAAGTATTGCTGCGATGCAGCATTGCGTGGGTTGATTAAACGAATATGAAAGATAGCTAACGACTATGGCGTCTGATGCTGACGCGATGTGGGGTTCGTTGAGCCTTGTCGCGACGGTGATTGATTCAGCCTGGCCCAGTCACCGTGCGCACGCTCATCGCTTGCTTATCGTTTGCCTATCGCTTGCTTGTCGTTTGCTTGTCGTTTGTTCACAGCGCAAACTTGACAAAGCTGGAGATGTAATTGACCGAGACGCTGCGCTTCCACCAGGCGCGATGCACGGCGGGCAGATAGCCCATGCCGCGACAGTCCTGCTGCGCCAGGCCACAGGCCAGCGCGGCCTGTTGCAGTTCGTCTGGTCGAACGAACTGTGCCCAATGGTGGGTGCCCCTGGGCAGAAGACGGAAGAGGTACTCGGCACCCACGATGGCCGTCACGAAACTGAGCGCAGTGCGGTTGATGGTCGATGCCAGCAACAGGCCGCCGGGTTTGAGGTGGCGCGCGGCTTGTTGTACAAAACCCTGCACGTCGTCAACGTGCTCCACCACTTCGAGCAACAGCAGCACATCGAACAACTCAGCGCCGCGCAACGCAGCATCGGGCTCGCCGACCCGGTAGTCGATGTTCAGGTGGCCCCCTTGTGCATGCAGTCGTGCGGCAGCGATGTTGTTGATGGCGGCATCCACACCCACCATCTTCGCCCCGCAGGCGGCCAGGGGCTCGCACATGAGCCCGGCGCCGCAGCCGATGTCGGCGATGCACAACTGCTGCAAGTCGCCGGGCGGGCGCCCGAAGGCTTGAGCGATCTGCTGCAGCACGTAGCCCAGCCGCAACCCGTTGATGACGTGCAGCGGGCGCATCGGCCCGGTGCTGTTCCACCACGTAGCAGCCAGGCGGTTGAAACGTGCGACCTCGTCGCTGCGGATGGTGCTGGTCGGAGTCATGGACGGCATTTCAATGCTCATGGCTCAAACCCAGCGGCAGATCTTCACCGCCCCGCGCGAGCCCGCGCCGACTGCCCAGATCCACAGGCGAAGCGCGGGGGACGGGAGGGCCGCACGGGCCGCGAACAGGTCGAAGCGCGCGGCAGCATCGTCGCGGTGATCGATTTCGTCGGCTCTGAACGAATGCAGCTGCGCCCGCAACATCTGCAGGGGTGCCTGCGCGCGAGCCGGATCGAGTTGGTCGATAGCGTCGATCTGTTCGGTGTAATGGTGGTCGACGAAGGTTTCGACGGCCTCGATGGTGGCGTACACCGCCCGCGGCCCGATCCACGCCGGCAGCGCGCCGGTCAGCCACCCGGCAGCGCGCCAAAGCGGCAACAGCCGGCTGCGCTGGCGCGGCGTCAGCAGCTGCTCAATCGTGGCGAGATGCGCCGCTTCCGTGGCAAGGTGCCCTTGCGCAAAGTCCCTCACGGTTGCATCGCGGGTGGTGGCAAGGACGCCGCGATAAATCATCACCGCCCCCGTCTCGCCGGCATGGTCGGTGCGCAGGTCGGCAACCAGCCTCGAGGGCAGCGAACCGGCATCCAGAGGTCCGGGCCTCGCTGGCGAAGCCGAGCCGAGCGATTCAGCCATCACAGGTGGGCCTCCAACTGCTGTCCGAGGTCTTGATCAACCGCGTTGAAAGCGCTGCGTCCGCTGCGTTGATTCAAACCCTTGGCCACTGCTCGCGCCATGTCGACACCGCTGCTGTAGACCCGATCAACCTGGCTCGCAACAACACTGTCGCCGCAAACGCCCAACTGCACCTCGTCGTCCCACAAACACTCGGTTTGCCGGGGGGTGGTGGCAGGCGCTTCAACGAAGGCATGGCGCCATTGGTGCGCCCGCAGGTAGTTGGGCGTGACCCATCGACCTGCGTGCGCTCGAAGGTTCTCAAGCAGCAGTTCGGCCACGGTCTCGGCGTCCTCATTCTCGTGCTGCAAGGACCAGCGCTCGTCGGCTTCGACAAACCAGCGTTGGGGTCCGATGGCCAGGCGCCCTGGCTTGCTGTGCATCGCGGCGACGCGCTCGATGGGGCTGCCCTGGAACTCCCGGTAGCCGGGCAAGGGGACAGGGCGTTCGGTCCCGAGCAGCAGCACCCAGCGGCTGCGGAAGCGTACTGCGCGCAGGGCAGCGCTCAGTTCTGAAGAATCGCGCACGAGCGGCATGGCCAGCGGCGCCGGTATTGCGAGCACCAGGGCTTGAAAGTGCCCGTCAATCTCGCCTGCGGAGCTGCTCAGAACCCACCTGATGCCTCTACGCTGGGCCCGCACGATGGGTGCGTTCAAGCGAATCTGCAGTGGCCGCGCAAGGGCATCGGCCAGGGCCACCATTGACGGCACGCCGACGGTGCCCATCAGTTTCAGGGTGCGCTCGGCATCCGCTTCGTCTTCGTTCGGTTTCCAATCTTTGCTGTTCCGTTCCTCTTCAGCTGGCGTGGCCGCAACGGTCCACGGGTGAAGCGCGGCCAGCTCGCCCGGCGGCTGCACGGCGTGAGCGGCCAGGCGGGGAGCCCCGTTGATGCACTGGGCCCCGTCATCGAACAGTCCCACGCGGGTGCTGCGTGAACTACAGCGCCCGCCCAGGCGGGCATCGGCTTCGAAGACGACGGGATCGCAACCGCGTAGGCGCAACTCCCGGGCGCAGGTCAGACCGGCGATGCCGCCGCCGACGACTGCGACGCGCGGTGGCGTCTGGTCGTTCAACATGCTGTCCCAAGCGCTGCTTCTATGATGCTGCATGGCTCTTACCTCTTCTGCCGTGATTGGCTAGCCTAGTAGTAACGTCGTCTCATTGAAAAAGTTGCAGCAGCGCGGCGAACAACCGGAGTGGATTCACCCCGCCGGGCATCGAGGCTTGTTGATGCGTGCACCGCATGAGGCCCTGACGCTGTGCTGCGCAGGGCTCACGCCCGGGGCGCAGTTTCAGGGTCGGTTTGCCGCTCAAGGCTGCCGCTGCCGCGTCCCTGACTTCGGCGGCCGGACGGTCGCGGGGGCTGCGCTGCGGGGCGTTTTTTTCGCGGGCCTTGCAACTTTGGCGGCGCGCCTGAGTAAGGGTGGTGGTGCCGCCAGCAACTCCTCGCGCAGTCGTCCAGTGTCGCGATGCCGGCCTGCGCGGTGCGAGCGTGGTGCAAAGGGGCTCTGGTGAGCGATGCCCTGCTTGCAGGCGCCATCGACGCGGCACTGGTCGCGCGGGCGCAGCAAGGCGAGACCGTCGCGTTCGAAGTGCTGGTGGTGAAGTACCAGCGGCGGATCGCGGCAACGATCCGGCGGTTTGTGCGTGACGATCCGGTCACGGAGGAGTTGACACAGGAGGTTTTCTTGAGCGCCTTTCTTGCTTTGACGAGCTTCAAGCCCGATGGTGATTTCGCGGCTTGGCTGTTCACGATCGCCCGCAACGCGGCCAAGAGCTATCTGCGCAGCGGGCAGAACCGGCAGGACGACCGTCCCGTTGCGGCGCTCGACAATCCTGGTGACGACGAAAGATTCGGCGCCGCCCCCAGCCCCGAGGAAGAGGCCATGGCGAATCAGCTTTTCGAACGCATCGACGCCGAAGTTGCCGCCTTGCCCGACGTCCAGCGCCGAGCACTGCTGATGCGTGAAGTCGATGGGCTCGACTACAAGACCATTGCGGCGACACTCGGGCAGCCCGTGAACACCGTCAAGTCGCACATCTTCAGGGCGCGTGACGCGATCGCCCATCGTGTGCGCCCGCTCCTTGCACCCACGCGCGAGAGGCGCTGGTAGGAGCCACACCATGAACGACGCCGCACGCCTGCTGGACGGTGAATTGACGCAAGCCGAGTTGACGACACTGCTGGAGCGCCTGAAGCACGATGCCGCGCTGCGCGACGAAATCTCGGCGCAACAGCTGATCCGCGACGGCTTGGCTGGGCACCGTTCACCGGACGCTGGCTACACGCTGCGCATCCTCGCTGCGGTGCGCCGAGCGCAACAGCGCAAGGCTTGAACGAGGTCCTAGACAGTTGCAAGCGTTGCCGGGCAACGCGACGGCCGCTGGTGGTGTTCAGGATGGCGTTGCCCGCACCGGGCGGCCGCGGGCAACGAGTTCGTCGATGCGCGCCATGACCAGCGCGCCGGTCGCCGAGTAGGGATCGAATTCCGGCCAGATGATCTTCGTCTGCAGGTCCACGTCGGACAAGTTGACGCGCGCCATCGACCATCCCGGGTAGCGCCGCTCGGTGATGCCTTCGCAGTGAAGCAGTTCCAGGTCCTTGTGGCGCGGGTCTGCATGAATGCGCGCGTACAGACCCGTCACTTTGCCGCGCTCCCCTTCCAGCGCCTGCAAATACACACCCTGGCCTTCGCAGAGCATGCCCGTGATGTCGTTTTGCGTGTTCCAGGCTTGGGCCTTTTGCAGAATCGAATCGGTAAGCGCGGCAGTCTGCGGGCCTACGGGTCTGCTCAGGTAGATCAGGCGGATCAACATGCTTTGGATCTCTCAGACGATGGGGTGAGGTCAGTCCGTCCAGCGACGCGACCCGGGCAATCGATAGGGTGCAAACGCTGTTCAGGGCATGACAAGTGGCAGGTCTCCGCCCGTTGGAGGGGCGGCGCGATGCACGGATTCTCCTTCCACATCATGTTCCCCACGATCAGCATTGCGCTGGGCTGGGCACTCCTGGTCTTCAAACTGCGGCACAACCGGTGGGCTCGCCGCCACCGGCGGCACTTCACTGCAGACACCGTGGTTGCAGGCGTATCACTTGGGGGTCAAGGTGTTCGCACAGCCCGAGGTACTGCTTGTCGCGAGGAAAAACATGCAGCACACGCCGCAATGGCCTTGCTGGCTCACGTACGGACGAAATCAAATGGTCTCAACGCATGGCGTGAAGCAAAGTCAAACCGATTCGCAAATCGAACTTCATTTTTTGCGTGCTGTCGCCCTGTATCTATCCCGACCAGGGTTCATTGGTTACTGATTGAAGGAAATTCTTATGCACGACATCATCGACATCGCAGTTGCCGCAGGCACTTTCAAGACCCTGGCCGCGGCCGTTACCGCCGCCGGCTTGGTGGATACGCTCAAGGGCCCGGGGCCCGTTCACGGTGTTCGCCCCCAGCGACGAAGCCTTTGCCAAGCTGCCGGCCGGCACGGTGGAAGGCCTGCTGAAAGACATCCCGAAGCTGACGGCCATTCTCACCTACCCCGTGGTGGCGGGCGAGGTCATGGTCGCTGACGTGATGACGATGGACGGCAAGACAGCGGCCACCGTCAACGGCGCCATGCTCAAGATCAGCACCACCAGCGGCGTCAAGTTGAACGGCGAAGTCAATGTCGTTGCGACCGACATCGCCTGCACGAATGGCGTCATCCACGTCATCGATTCGGTGTTGCTGCCTTCGGCCTGACCTGCAACACCAGACCCGGCGGCCCGAATGGGCTCTTGATGTCCACAGCCCGCAAGCCTTTGCTTGCGGGCCGCTTTTTTAATGACTCGCGCACGGCTCTTGGCGCTACGCCTTCGGCTCGGGTATGCCTTCGTGCGCCATCAATCGCCTCAGCACTTCTTCGAGGAACTCGCGGCAGTGGCCACTGGCGCTGTACATCATGGCATGCATGGCCGCGTCCTTGACGTTCATGCTCTCGCATTCGAGGCTGTAGCGCTCGAAGGCGTTGAGCTTGTTCAGCAGGTCGGCCAGGTGATTCGGGCACTCGCACTGCACCTTGGACGGCATCTGGCTGAGCTGCTGAAGAAACACCTCGTCGTAGCGGCGCGCCACAGCCGAATGCATCAACATCTGCGAGAAGGCTGCGGGCGGCGTGGGATCGATAGCCAGGCCGAGCTGGCAGATGCGAGCGATCTGCGCTGGGTCAGCCGGCGCGGCCAAAGCGATGACGTTGGCGTTGTCGAGCCTGGACAGGAGCTGGCGGCTGCCCAAGCCATAGACCACGATGACCACCGGTGCGCGGGTTGCCGTTCGCATCAGCCGCAGCGCTGCGGGCAAGTCGTTGCGAAGCACCGGGATGTCGACGATCACGGCATCAACCGAGGGCAGCGACCCCGGCTCGGTATCGGTATCAAGATCGGCATCGAGATCGGAAAGCGTTGGCAAGCTCGCCTGCACCCGGACATCAGACCGCGCTTTCCACGCGGTCTTCAGCACGGACGCCAACGCGGACCCGACCACCAGCACTCTGCAACCCGCCTTTCGCGCCTTCGCCGCTGTCGTCGGCGCGTCCTTGAGCCGAGCCTTGATCTGCCTGTCGGTCAAGGCGGCCAGGGTACTGATGGCCTGCCCGGCATCCACGGCTGCCTTGACGAGCGACAAGCGGTCGATGTCGGCGCGTCGGTACAGGCGCACATTGGTCGCGCTGCGTGTCGGTTGAACGACCGCATGACGCGACTCCCACACACGGATGGTCTGGACCGGGATGCCCGTGAGATGGGAAACCGTGGCGATTCTGTACAGCCCATCGATGGAAGTGTCAGCGCTGGAGGAGGCGGTTTTCATGGCCTTATTTTCAGCGCTTTGCAGTCAGTGCCAATCTGCGGGCATGTTCGAGCAGCAACATGTGAGGCAGCGTCAACGCCGCCAGCCCTACGAAGACGAGTTGCATCACCCGGGCCTCCACCAAGAGGTCGCTCATCCGCCAACCCAGCAAGGCTGCCGCGAGCAGCACGGCCAGCGTCGGCCACAAGGCCATCGCCAAAGCACGGCGGACTTCGGCGGCTTGCAGGCTCGCGAGCGTGCGCAGAATGTGCCGCGGGCTGTGCATGGCGCAGAAGTAGACGGTAAACGCAGCCAGGGGCGGTGCGGCCAGTGACAGTGCCGCCAGTGCAGCCGATTCACAAGCAGCCAGCCGCGATGTCCGGGCTTGCAGCGCACAGGCCAGCACAGTCGCGGCCAGCCAAGGTGGCGCAAGCTGGCCCAAGATGGGTGCCACGAAAGCGGCGCTGGCGGGGCCAGCCACCCCGCCCAGCAGCCGCTGCAGTTCGGGGCCGTGCCACAAAGCTGGCAGCACGATCACGGCGCCGCCGTACAAGCCGCGAGTGAGCCAGGAGACGCTGCCAGCCGGATCACCGCCGAAGTGCACCGCAGAGAAGATCAGGAACGCGCACAAGAACAGCGTCGGCGCCGCCATCCACAGGCCCACGACGGCTGCAGCCAGGCCGACGTAGCACAGCGAGAACACAGCCCATCCTTTGACATCGGCAACGCCAAACAGCTTGCGCGCGAACACGACATCAAAAGCGCCGTGCGGCATGCCCAGCAACAGCAGCAGCGCGCCGGCCGCCAGAAGTTCGTGGCGAGGTTCCAGCCTGGCCCCTACCAGGCTGGCGATGACGAACGCCAACGCAAGCCCGCAAAACACCCGACCCTGCAGGTGCAAGGCAGATGTCACAGCGGCTGGGCCAGCACCACCCTGGGCGGCGCGGGCAGCATCAGCTGGTGCAGGAACAAGCCCGTGGGCAAGGACGCAGCAACGGCGAGCCGATCCATCAACGTGGGGCGGTCGCTCAGGAAGCGCACGATGCGGGGTGTGGCGGTCCGCGCGAACAGGCGCGTGAACAACTCGGGCCCGCGCTCGGGGTGGGTTCGCAGCACGTTCAGGAACAGGCGGTCCATCCACCGCGTCAACCAGGGATCGGGCCTGTGCCCGCTCGCGGCCTGGCCGCGGCGCAGCGCGTCGCCACAGCCGTCGGCCCAACGCTGGATGCGCTGGAAGGCGTAGCCCGTGGCCGGACGAGCCGCACCGCTCATCAGCCCGACGCGCAGATGCCCGGGGCCGAGTGACGTGGAACATTCCGTGGCTGGCCGCGTGATCCCCATCGGCAAGATGCCCGCTTCGGTGCGCACCACATGCGTTTGTGCGTTGCCGCAGCGGCGCTGCACGGCCTGCTGCTGGCGACGGGCGAGGTCGGCGGGTCCGAGCGGCTGGGGATCGAACAGCGTGGTTTCGACCAAGGCACGATCGCAAGACAGCGGCAAGACATAGGTGAAGGCAACCGCCCCCGGCGAATCGAGAGCGAAGTCCATCAGCTCAACGCAGCCCGGATCGAACACCGGCCGCTCGCAGACCAGTTCCTGGCCCAGGAACGACTGCCACAGTGCCGAGTCACCGTGCCTGGGCGCGCCCGGTGGCCGGGTGTCGATGACCTGGGCCGCCGTCAGGCCCCCGGCCGAGGTCTCGATGCGCCAGCCACCCGGCACCGGCCGGGGCGACCCCAACACCGACACACTCGTCTGCAGCCGCACGGCATCGCTGGCTGCTATGGCCCGGCGCGCGTGGTCGTAAAAGGCACCGGATTCAAGCATCTGGTAAGGCGTGCGGGCACAGGCCACATGCACCGCCTGGGATCCCGCACGCACGGCCACCCGCGACCAACTGCGCCTGACCAGCGTGTCGTAGCGGTGCGGGCCCAGGCGCCAGAAGCACCAGCTGCGGTCGTTGGTGTAAGCCAGGCGCGATTCGAGCACCATCACCTGCCGACAACGGCCGGGAAGTTCTGCCAGCCGCTGTGCCAGGCTCAGCCCCGCGCAGCCACCGCCCAGCACGACGAGGTCGAGGTCAGTCTGCAATGCGTGTCTCCGCCGTCCATGCCGCAGCGCAGCGGCGTGGTGGAAGTCCATGCAACGGGGCAAAAGGCATTCGCGCTGCATTGCTGGGCTGCAGGGCGGCTGGGGTGACCGTGGCGACGAGCGCACGCAGCGTGATCGCCACTTTGCCTGCGGTGCTGACGGTCGAGCGTGATGACCAGCAGTCGAACCCACGCTCGCGCAACACGGTGCCGATGCCACGGTAGACACGGGCGGCGACCAGGATGCCCGTGCGGGCGCCGGCCGGCAGGTAGCGCAAGCCCTGCTCACCGCTGGCGTAGTAGCGGTCGGCCATGTCCAGCAGCATGCGCAATGCATGGGTGACGGTGGCCCTGACGGCTGTCGTCGGATCGATGAGCGCCTCGGGTTCGAGCGGCCCCACCAACGTGGTGGGCAGGTAGCGCCGGCCGAGTGCGGCGTCTTCGCGCACGTCGCGGCAGATGTTGGTCAGCTGCATCGCGATGCCGAGGTCGATCGCGTGCGGCAGGGCCTCGGGCGCGGTCACGTCCAGTGCCGCCGTCATCATCAGGCCCACCGTGCCTGCGACCTGGTAGCAGTAGCGCAGAAGCTCGTCCATGTCGGCGACGCGCAGGTCGCCCAGATCGCCCTCGACGCCCTGAATCAATTCCAAAGGGATGGCCGGGTCGATGCTGCAGGCGCGCATCAGTTGCAGCATGTCGGCTGTCTCTGCGGTGTGCTTGTCATCGCACTCACCGGTCTGCAAGGCTTGGCGAATGACGGACAGCGCAGCATGGGCCGCCGCCACATCAGTCGCCTCGTCAGCGACATCATCGATGCGTCGGCAAAACCCGTACAAGCGGGTCGCGCGCTCGGCATGCCGCTCGCTGAGCAGCCTGCGCGCCCAATGGAAGCTGTGGCCGCGCTGCGCCAGCAGCTCGTCGGCGGCGGCGTAGACGGCCCCTGATGTCACAGCAGTGGCGATTCCGGTCATGCAGCGGTGGGCTCTTGCCGCACGAGCATTTGTGCCACAGGGACCATCGCATCGACGACCTTCGCCGAGCACAGCACGCCAGGCAGCCCCGCACCGGGGTGGGTGCCTGCGCCCACCAGATAGAGGTTGCGGATGCCCTCGGCCCGGTTGTGAAAGCGGAACCACGCCGACTGCCTGAATAGCGGCGCCACCGAGAAACCGGCACCGTTGACGCTGAGGTAGTCGTGCTTGAAGTCGCGCGGCGTCATGCTGAATTCGGCGGTGATGGACTCGGCCAGCCCCGGCAGAATCGTGCGGTCCAGCGCCGCCACGATGCGGTCGCGCAGCCGCGGCCCTTCGGCGGCCCAGTCAATGTCGGCCTGCAGATTGGGCACCGGGCACAGCACGTAGAAACTTTCACAACCGGCGGGCGCAAAGCTGCGGTCGGTGGCGGTGGGCCGGTGCAAATAGAGCGAGAAGTCTTCGCTCAACACCTTCTTGTTGAAAATCTCGTCGAGCAGTTCGCGGTAGCGCTCGCCGAGCCAGATGGTGTGGTGAGCCACGTCCGGGTAGGCTTTGCGCGTGCCGAAATACAGTACGAACAAACCCATCGAATAGCTGGCTGCCGACAGCTTCAGCCGCGACGCCCAGCTTTGTTGAGCTTTGGGGACCATCGACGTGTACAGGTGCGCGGCATCGGCATTCGAAACCACCAGATCGGCTTTCAGCACGCCGCCATCGGCCAGTTCGACGGCCGTGGCTACACCCGCTTCGACGCGGATGCGCTGCACGGTGCGGCCGAGCTGTACAGCGACGCCCCGGCGTTCCATCAGGGCGCCCAACGCGCGGGTGATCGCACCCGTCCCACCCATGGCGAAGAAGACGCCGTGCGCCCGTTCCAGGTAGTGGATCAAGCCGTAGATGCTGGTCGTGTCGAAGGGGTTGCCACCCACCAACAAGGGCTGGATCGAGAAGGCCTGACGCAGCTTGTCGTTCTTCAGGAAGGTTTTCACCAGCCCCCAGACCGTGCGGTCGCAGCGCAGGCGAACCAGGCTGGGGATCACCCGCAACATCGAGCGCAGCCGGTCAAAGGGCTTGTCCGACAGCTGCGTGAAGCCGATGTCGAAGATGCGTTTGGAATGCTCGAGCAGGCGCAGGTATCCGCCCCGGTCGTCGGCCGAAATGCGACCGATCTCGGCCAGCGTTTCGTCCAGCGTGCCGCCGTAGTCGAAGTGGTCGCCGTCCGCAAAACAAAAGCGGTACCAGGGCTTGAGCGGCACCAGCTCGACGTGGTCGGCAAACCGCTCTCCGAACAGCGTGAACAGTTCTTCGAACAAAAAGGGTGCGGTGATGACCGTCGGACCCGCGTCGTGACGGAAGCCGTCGCGTTCGAACACCTGCGCCCGCCCGCCGAGTTGCTGGCAACGGTCGATCAGCGTGACCCGGTAGCCCTTGGCCCGCAGGCGCAATGCAGCCGCGATACCGCCAAAGCCGGCGCCGACGACGATGGCATGGGGCGCGACCGCAGCCCAGCCCATGGTGGCCTCTGGCCGGCGGGCGCGAATTTCAAAGGCCGGGATGCGGGCAGGTACGTATTCAGCCTTCATGGTGGTGATCCATTGATGGGTCATTTCGGGTGACGGTCGGTCGGACGGTTCGCCGCCGTCACCCAGGCCATCACCGTGTGGCTGTTTCGACCTCGGTCTTGCGCATGGCAATCATGTAGATCAGCACGCCAAACACGGCCTTGGCGACAACGTCCGCCACCGTGTAGCCCACCTGCACGGCGGTGGTTGCGTCCGCGCCCGTGAAGCCAATCATCGGGAACACGAACACCAGTGGGTAGAACAGCCAAGCCACCACCGTCAGCGTGCGCGCAGCACTCACCAGAGAACGAACTTCCTTGGGCTGCGAGGCGATCGACGCCTTCAGACCGACGTACAGGTCGTAGACGATGATGGCGAACGGGACCATGGCCAACGACCACCACAGCCAGCGGGTGGCGGGATCGGAAGAGATCTCACCGGGATAGCCCAGTACCACCATCAGTGCAGCCAGCAAGCCCAGCTTTGTCGCCTTGGCCCGCGTTTCGGCACCCGACAGACGCATCACCAGGATCAGCTCGACCAGCAGCAAGGGCACCGTCAGCAGCCAGTCGACATACCGGTAGGCGTCATTGAACTTCACGCCTGTTTGTTTCATCGTGCCGTCAACCAGCGTGTAGGCGCCCTCCCAGCTGGCGAAGATGCGAACGTAGTGGTACAGAGCGATCAGCGTCACCAGACCGGTGACGGTGAGCGCCGTTCGGTAAGGCGGCGCCACCTGCGACCGCGACAAGAAGAAGAAGACGGTGGCCGCACCCATCACAGCGATGGTGAATGAGAACGCGTTGTAGACGAGACCAAATTGCCCCGGGGAGATTGAGTCCATGACGGTAGGGTTCGAGTGAAGAAGTGAGAAGACGAGCATAGGGGTGAAAAGGTTTTGTGTATGCATAGGCTAAACAAGACCACTTTGCCGACACAGCCCCAACAACAGCCCTGGCGTGTGTCACTTCCTTGTTCGTGGTAAGCGCAGCGGCTGCACTTGAATCGTCAGCGCTGACCCCCGCGAGATGCCGCAGCGGAAGACCCCGCGGGGGCCTGGCAAAACGGCCCAGCTGCGACGACACGGCAAAGGTGATCGCGGCATCGACACAGCGCGGCGCCAGTTCTCCTATGCTCCGCCCACCATGGAGCGCCAGGGACGCAGAGGGCACCGACGCAGTGCGCACCAGGTGAAGCCGTTTCAGGCACAGCCCGTCGCCCACTGCACAGCCCCATGTCCGCCGCGCCGACCGCATTGATCAGCAACCGCACGACTGCCCGAAAGACCATGAAGCCAGCGCGTCAACACATCGCCATCATTGGCGGCAACTTCGCCGGTCTGACCGCCGCCATCAAGCTGTCGAAGCAACATGCAGTGACGGTGATCGACCCGTCGGCGCACTTCGAATGGATGCCCAACATCCACGAGATCCTGTCGAGCGTGAAGACACCGCAGGGCCTGCGGCTGGATCGGGCGGCCATCGTCGAACAGGCTGGTCACCGATTCCTGCAGGACCGGGTGACCGAACTTCAACCCGCAGCGCGACGCTTGCTGACCGCCGGCGGCCACGAACTGAAATTCGACGCCTGCATTGTCGCGGTGGGCGCGCTGTGGAACCCGCGCGGCATCCCGGGCGTTGAACGCCACGCACTGCCTTGTCGCAGCATTGCCGACGCGCTGGCCATCGAACAGCGGCTGCGCACGCTGGTGCAGCACCGCAAGCCGCGGCACATCGTGATCGTCGGCGGCGGCATTTCGGGCATCGAGGTGCTGGGCGAGATCCTGCGCCGCTACCGCGACGTCCCGGGCCTGGCGGTCGACGTGGTCGAGGCCGCAGAGCGGCTGCTGCCCGGCATGCCCCAGGTGCTTGACGCCGATCTGCGGCGCCTGTGCCAGCCCCATGCGGTGCGGTTTCATACCGGCACCGCGATCGCCAGCGTGTCCGCCAAGGAGGTTCACCTGGCTGATGGCGTGCGGCTGCGCTCGGAGCTCACCCTGTGGACCGCCGGGTTGGCAGCGCCCGAGCTGCTGCAGCAGTCGGGCCTGGCACGACCGCCACACGTCTGGGCGGACGTACACCAGACGCTGCAGAGCCGCCACGCCAGCAGCACCTTCGTGATCGGTGACTCTGCGCAACTTCCGCACGCGGTGGCCAAGCAGGCCTACAACGCAATCGACATGGGCGAGCTCGCTGCGATCAACGTCACTCGTTTCCTGGCGGGCGCACCGCTGAAGCCATACCAGCCAAACAGCAAGCCGGTGCTGATCGCGTTCGGCGACCTCGACACCTACCTGGTCGCCGGCAAGACCGTGCTCGCGAGCCAGGCTCTCGCGGCGGCCAAGGAGGGCGTTTTCCAGCTGTTCATGGCGCAGATGGCGCCTTGCAGCGTGCTGCAATCCCTGCCGGCCTCGGGCGGGCGGCTGTGGCAGAGCTGGCGCGAGCTCGCCTTGCCGCAACTGCTGTCACTGGCCGACTTCCGCAAGCTGCCCGACCGCAGGGTGGTCAGGGTGCTCTAGCGGGTGCGGCTGCACGGCAATGCTTGGCTCTCGATGCCGGTGACGACCCGCAGCGGCGGCAGAGCGGGCATGATGAAGTCGCCGACAGAGTTCATGCGTCGGCCTGCAACTCCGGTGCCAACGCCACGGTTGCACCCGTCAGTGACTGCTGCGCGGCTGTCAGTCTAGGCAGCCGGATGCCCGGTTCGGGTCGGGTCCTGCCAGCCGTCCCTCCAAGCTCGCAGCCCTGAAGCTGTCATCCTAAGAACCGCAGTTGAACCTGCGCCTGGTCGGTTTTCTTCAGCGCTGGCGAGGGTTTGAGTCTGTTTGGCACACCCACCCGATGAGTGAATCCAACGAGCCGAAGAAGACCGCGCTGGCGCAGGCCAGCGAGGACGCGATGGTGATCGACACGATGGGCGACCGTGTGCACCTGCGCTGGGACGAGACAGCGCAGGCCACGCCCCACGGGCAAATCGTTTTCTTTGCCGAATTCCTGGCCACGGCCGGTGTGTTCGACCGCCGGGTACAGACCTGCCCGCTGCACTACAACAGCCCCAACGCATCGCGACCGCGCGACGTGTTGGGCACGCTGATGCTGGGCATCCTGGCCGGCAGCAAGCGCTACGCCCACATTGCCGGGGTTCGTGGCGACGCGGTCGCGGCCATGGCCCTGGGCCTGCGCGGCATGGTCAGCGAAGACTCGGTGCGCCGCGCGCTGGCGGCGATGGCGCCGCCGGCCAGCGAGCCGTGGATGCGCACCGCGCTGATGACGAGTGTGCGCGAGGCCTTGGACCGGCCGTGGGCGCTGGACACGGACGCCACGATCAAGCCGCTGTATGGCCGCCAGGAAGGTGCGGAGTGCCGCATCACGTTGGCGACGCGGCCGCTCGTGGCGTGGCGCCACAGGTCGTTCATCGTGAACTTGCGCTGGCTCCAGCCGTCGCGCAATGCTTCGAGCGCGACGTCCAGACCGATCTTGTTGCGGAACCTGAAGCAGTCGACGACGGTCCGGGCTGCATTGAAGACCGGCACGTCGATGCCGTCGATGTTCAGGCGGTCGACGCCATCGGTCGGTACTGCTACAGACATGCGCACGACGCGAACGGCGGGCTGGCCCAGCCGCGGGCTCACCATGTGCTGCGGGATCGCGATCCAGACCTCGAAGGGCGCCTGCGTGCCGATCTCGTGGACGCGCAGCGCGGACAGCAGGCAGACCACGCCCTTGGGCACGCGTGCCGAGACTTCTGCCAGCGAGCGGTGTTCGCTGATTGCGGCACCGGGCAGGCCGTAGAGGCCGCGCGCCACGCGCTCGAGTTTGCCGGCCTGCAGCAGCCGCGTCAGGGCGATCGTCGGCAGTCCCTGCCGCGTCACGTCACGCGCGCGCAGCAGCGTTCGGGCGCGTGCGAGGCGCAGCCCCTTGAACCGCAGGCCGACATCAGGCCCGCGCAAAGCATCGCGGGCCAGAGCTTTGATTTGGGGTTCATCCCCGAATGATGCCGTGCCGTGCAAACCCCAGGCCCGCGCCAAAGGTGTTGCATGGACCCACCCCGAAAGGGGCAGCAGCGCCCGGGGCATCAGGTGGTGTTGATGGCAAAGGGGGCACGGGCACAGTGGCCGCAACTTTGCATTCGCGCCCCATGCCATGACCAGTCGCCACGCACCCTGTCGCGGCCTGGTTTGACCACCGTCAAGGACCGAGCGCCCGACCGTGCCTAACGTCGGCGCCTGATCAACAAACCAGGACGCCATCATGGAAACCGCACCCAGCACCAGCGCCACTGAGCAAAGCGCGCGCGACCGCCTCGCGCACAGCCTGCAGCAGATGGTCGACGAAGCCGACCATCTGCTGAAAAACGCCCAGCGCACCGGCAGCGAGCAGTTCACCGCTGCGCGCGAAAAGTTTGAGACCCAGTTGCGCCATGCCAAGGCCGAACTCGGCGACCTCGAAGAAACCGCGCTGCGCAATGCCAAACGCGCGGCGCGCGCCACCGACCATGCGGTGCACGAACATCCGTACACCGCGATGGGCTTGGCCGCAGGGGTGGGCGTCCTGGTTGGCCTGCTCATCGCTCGCCGCTGAAGCCGCGCGCATGGCCTTGGACGCGGCACCGCCGGGCCTGCTGGGCTCGACGCGGGCGCTGCTGGCGGTGCTGGTCGAAATTGGCCAGACCCGTTTGCAGCTTGCCAGCACCGAGATCGAAGAAGAGCGCCTGCGCCTGGCGCAGATGCTGATCGCGGCAACGCTGGCGCTTTTTTTCTTTGGCATCGCCCTGGTGCTGGCGACGATGTTCTTGGTGACCCTGTTCTGGGACGATCACCGCCTGCTCACGCTGGGCCTGCTGTGCGCGGCGTTTGTCGGCGCCGGCATCGGCATGGCCTGGCGCTGGCGCCAGCGCGCGCAGGCGCGGCCCAACTTTCTGGCCAGCACGTTGGCCGAACTTGGCCACGACCGCGATCTGCTCGCCGGCTTCGGGCGCGGCGCACGATGAACAGCGACGCTGCGCTCTTGCTGCTGGCCGCGCGCCGACAGCACCTGGTCGTGTTGGCGCAGTCGCAGCGCCACGAACTCGCGGCTGCAGCCGCGCCGCTGGTGCACGGCTGGCAGCGCATCGAACAGGGCATTCTGTGGTGGCAGCGCTGGCGCGCCAGCGCCTGGATGCTGCTGCTGCCTGCAGCGGGCCTGGTGGCGCTGCGCCCGCGTGCCGCCGGCCGCATCGCCACCGGTCTTTGGGCGTTGTGGCGTGGCGCGCGCTCGGTGCGGCGGCTGCTCGACCCGGCGACCCGGCGGTGAGGCAGATCCCCATCGCCGGCCCGCGTCGGATCGCTGCTCGAAAGCGCCATCCTCAGCGGCAACGCGCACGGCCACTTCGACGATCGTCTACGCGGCATTGGGCCTGCTGTCGCTGGCCATCGTCGCCGGTCTGGTTTGGGGCTCTTGGCGCTGGCAACGCAATACCGAGACGCTGCGTGCGCGACTGGTCGCCGCGCAGCGGCCGGTGCTGCCGGCGCGCTTGGATGCGGCCGAACTGCAAGGCCTGCCGGCGCCAGTGCAGGTATACCTTCAGGCCGTGCTCGAGCCCGGCCAGCCGATGATCGCCGGCGCGCACTTTCAGCACACCGGCACCTTCAACATGGGCGAGTCACAACCGAAGTGGCGCCCCTTCAGCTCCGAGCAGCAGGTCTGCACGCAGCGGCCGGGCTTCGACTGGAACGGCCGCATCAGCATCGCCCCGGAGCTCGGCGTCTGGGTCCACGATGCTTATGTCGGTGGCGAAGGCCTCCTGCATGCCAGCCTGCTCGGCGTGATCACGCTGGCCGATGTCCGCGGCACCGCCGAGGTGGCACAAGGCGAGCTGATGCGCTATCTCGCCGAAGCGGCCTGGTACCCGACCGCGCTGCTGCCCAGCCAGGGCGTGCGCTGGCAGGCCGTCGACGCGCACAGCGCGCAGGCCACCTTGGTCGATGGCAGCACCAGCGTCAGCGCGACCTTCGGCTTCGACGCGGCTGGCCTGATCCACAGCGTGCACGCCGCGGCACGGGCGCGCACCGTCGCGGGCCAGACCGTGATGACACCCTGGCAAGGCCGCTTCTGGGCCTATGTCGAGCGCGGCGGTATGCAGGTCCCCAGCGAAGGCGAGGTCGCCTGGTTGTTGCCCAGCGGCCCCTGCGCCTATTGGCGCGGCCGGCTCGTTGCTGTTGACTACCAGTTGGTGCCGTGATCATCGGTCCGCTGT
Source organism: Rubrivivax sp. (assembly GCA_031431555.1). Lineage (GTDB taxonomy): Bacteria > Pseudomonadota > Gammaproteobacteria > Burkholderiales > Burkholderiaceae_C > Rubrivivax. Next base: position 16,745 of record JANPDN010000102.1, on the reverse strand, counting down.
TGCAAGACAGGACAGGGGGCCTGCGCCCAACCGTCGCCGCTTGCGCAGCATCAATCGACCCCGGTTTCGGCTGGCGTAGCGTCATCACACCCTTCACCGCGGGGCGCCGCTGGCGCCACAGGCCATGAACGAACTGAAATCGATCCTGCTCCATCTGGATGCTATCCACACGGTGGCCCCGCGGCTGCGTGTGGCTGCGCGGCTGGCGCAAGTGCATGGCGCGCAGTTGGACGTCCTCTATGCAGTCCTGCCCGCGGCGCTGATGTACCCGTACGCATTTGTCGCCGATGGCCAGGCGGCGCCGCTGCTTATGGCAGCGCAGGCCGAGGTCGCCGAGCGCAGCCGCTTGGCCTTCGAGTCCGAATGCCGCGCCCTCGGCGCGAGCGGGTTGCGCTGGCAGGCCAGCGAAGACGAGCCGGCAAGGGCGCTGGCACAGCGGGCCTGGGGCGTCGATCTGCTGGTCTTCGGGCAGGCTCAATCCGGCACCGAAGCGGTTGCTGGGGTCAACGCGGATATTGTCGCGACGGTGCTTGTCGATACCGGCAAACCCGGCATCGTGCTGCCCTACATCGCGCCGCAACCGACCCTGGGCCAGACGATCCTGATCGCCTGGAAACCCACCCCCGAAGCGGCCCGGGCGGTCAGCGCCGCGCTGCCACTGTTGCAGCGTGCGACGAAGGTGCATCTGGCGACCTGGGATGAAAGCGTCGACGGCGGCGAGGCGGTGGCGACCCATGCACCGCTGGCGATAGAGACCTTCTTGCAGCGCCATGGTGTTGCAGTCCAGGTGCACCGCGGCGGGCGGCCCGGTGCCGACATCGGCGAGCTGCTGCTGTCGCTGGCAGCCGATCTGCAGGCCGACCTGCTGGTCAGCGGCTGCTACGGCCACGGCCGCGCGCGCGAGTGGGCGTTCGGGGGCGTGACCCGGACGCTATTGAAGTCGATGACGCTGCCGGTATTCATGGCCCATTGAAGGGCGTTGCTGCCGCGCTCCAGGCGCGCGGCATACTCGGGCGAGAAGGCGCGCGCCGCGCGCCACCCGAACCACCGCCGTGTCCCTGGCCCACATCGCCGTTCTTGACGACGAGCCCGATATCACCGGGCTGCTGGCCACCTACCTGCGCAGCCATGGCTACCGGGTCAGCGAGCTGCACAACGGCAGCGCTTTGTGGGCCTTGATGGCGCAGGATGTGCCGGCGCTGGTGCTGCTCGATCTGGGCCTGCCTGGCGAAGACGGGCTGGCCATCGCGCGCCGGCTGCGCGACACCGCCGGGGTCGGGCTGGTCATCGTCAGTGGCCGCGGCGACGCGGTGGACAAGGTCGTCGGCCTGGAGATCGGCGCCGACGACTACATCACCAAACCGTTCGACCTGCGCGAGTTGCTGGCACGCGTGAAGGCAGTCATGCGCCGCACCATGCCGACCGGCGGCGCTGTGGCGGCGATGCCCGCGGCTGCGCCTCCTGGCGACAGCGGCGCGCGTGACCGATTCTGTTTTGCCGGTTTCACGCTCGACCGCGCGGCGCGCCGGCTCAGCGACGCCAAGGGCAACGAAATCGCATTGAGCAGCGGCGAGTTCGACCTGTTACTGGTCTTTGTGCTGCACCCGGGCCGGGTGCTGTCACGCGACTTCCTGCTCGAACAAAGCCGGGGCCGCGAAGCCGCGCCATTTGACCGCAGCGTGGACGTGCAGGTCGGTCGTTTGCGCAAGAAGCTGCTCGACGATGCCCAGGATCCGCGGCTGCTCAAGTCGGTGCGCGGCGCGGGGTATCTGCTCGTCGGCCCGGTCGGCCCCTAGCAGCTCAGGCGCAGCATGGTCGACGCCCAGGTCTTCCAGGCCCTGTTTGACGCCTACCCCGACGGCGTGCTCGTCGTCGACGCGCGGGGCGCGATCGTGCTGGCCAATCCGGCCGTCGCAACGCTGCTCGGCTACAGCGCCGCGGCCCTGCAGGGCCAGCCGGTGGACATGCTGGTGCCGGCTGCGGTGGCACCGCGCCATGCCGCTTATCGGCAGGGTTATGCATTGGCACCGAAGGCGCGGCCGATGGGCACCGATCTCGAGCTGCAAGCCCGGCATGCCGATGGCAGCGAAGTCATGGTCGAGATTGCACTGAGCCCGCTGCGCGTGGGCGAGGTCGACTATGTCGTCGCTTCGGTGCGTGGCATCGGCGCTTATCCGCGCGTCAAGCGGGCGATGCAGCGCGCGCACTACAACGAATTTGTGGTCCAGCTCGGCCGTGCGGCGGTCGACACGCTCGACCCCAACGAGTTGCTGCAGCGGCTGCCGGCAGTCGTCGCCCAGGCGCTCGAGGTCGAGGCGGTCGGCGTCGCATTGCTCAGTGCCAACCAGCTCGAGCTGCGCCGGGCCAGCTACGCCGGTGTGCCCGACGAGCGCGCCGGGGGTATCGTCTATGCGAACCGCCCCGACACCGCGTTGGGCTACGTGGTGGCTCAGCGCGTGACCGTTGTCGCCACGAACCTGGCCCGCGAACATCGCTTCGAAGTGCCCGCGCGTTGGCTCGAAGCCGGCGCACAGAGCAGCGTCGCGGTGCCCTTGTACGACCGCGGCCGCATCATTGGCGTGCTCGACGCCTGGTCGCGCCAGCCGCGCCGCTTTGGCGACGACGAGGTGGCCTTCCTCGAGTCGCTGGCCAGCCTGCTGTCAACCAGTTTGCAGCGCAGCCAGGCCGAAGCCCAGTTCCGCCACGCCCAGCGCATGGAGACGGTGGGCGAGCTCACCGGCGGCATCGCCCATGATTTCAACAACCTGCTGACCGTGATCCTGGGCAACCTGCAGATCCTGGCGGATCAGGATGTCGTGCAGACCGACGCGCTGGCGCAGCAGCTCGTTGCCGCGGCCACCCGCGCCGGCCAGCGGGGTGCCGACCTGACCGGCAAGCTGCTCGCGTTTTCACGCCGGCAGGCGCTCGCGCCGAGCGTGGTGCATCCGGTGTCGGCGCTGCAATCGCTGGCCGACATGTTGCGCCGCACGCTGGGCGACCACATCAGGGTCGTTCTGCAACTGCCCGGCGCCTGCGCAGCGTGTCTGGCGGACGCGGTGCAGCTTGAGTCGGCCCTGCTCAACGTGGCCATCAATGCCCGCGATGCGATGCCCGGCGGTGGCGTGCTGTGGCTGCGCTGTGGTGCCGGCCCGGTGCCCGACCTTGAGGCGCTCGATATTGGCGACACCCGGCCCGCCGGGCTTGACCCTCCCGGCGTGGGGGCGGTGGCCGGGGCTGCCGCAGATCGGGCGAACCCACCCCGGGATGGCCAGCGGACCTGGGTCTGGTTCAGCCTGAAAGACAACGGCAGCGGCATGAGCGCCGAAGTCCGTGACCGCGCCTTCGAGCCCTTCTTCACGACCAAGGAAGCTGGCCGAGGCACCGGGCTGGGCTTGAGCACCGTGTATGGTTTTGTCAAGCAGTCGCAAGGCCATGTGCGCATCGACAGCGCGGCGGGCGCGGGGACGACGGTGACCCTGTACCTGCCGGCCTTGGACGACGCGGGGCGGCGCGAACCTGACAGCCGGGCCCCCATCGACGGCGCTGCCGCCGCGACAAACGACGCGACAAACGACGCGATAAACGACGCGACAAACGCTGCCGCAAACGCTGCCGTAGACGCGTCCGTAAACGATGCCACAACCACGCCGACCGCCACCCGGTTGCCACCCGGCCTGCGCGTCTTGCTCGTCGAAGACGACGACGATGTGCGCGGGGTCGCGCTGTCGTTCCTTCAAGCTTTGGGCTGCGCCGTCAGTGCCTGTGCCAACGCCGAGGCGGCCTTGGTCGAACTGCAGGGCGACGCCAGCTTCGACCTGCTGTTCAGCGACATCACGCTCGGGGCCGGCATCGACGGCATCACCCTGGCGCGCCAGGTCAGCAGCCTGCAGCCGGCGCTGGCGGTGCTGCTGACCTCGGGGTATTCACGCTACCTGGGCGGCGCCGCGGCTGATGCCGCGACACCACCCTGGGAGGTGCTGAAAAAGCCCTTTACGCCGCCAGCGCTGGGGTTGGCGATCGAGCGCGCGATCCAGCAGGCGCGGGTGTCGCTGTTGGTGGCGCCGCGGCGGTAGCTGCAACTGCCGGTGACGACAGCGAGGTCGCCGGCTCCACTGCCTGGTGGATGAAGTCGCTCAAGCCTTGCAGGCTCGGGATCGTCAACTCGCGCCGGCCTTTTTCATCAAAGCGGATCAGGCCGCGCTGCGCCAGCCGGCCGAGTGCTCGGCTCACCGTCTCGAGCGTCATGCCCAGGTAGTTGCCGATCTCGGCGCGGCTCATGTGCAGACTGATCTGGTCGGTGCGCAGGTCTCGCGCGGCCAGCGACTCGGCCCAGTCGAGCACGAAGTTCGCCACCCGCGCGTCCGCGGGCAGGGTGCCCAGCGCCAGCAAGGAGCCACATTCGCGGCGGATCTGGCAGCTCATCGCGGCATGCACGGTGCGCATCAGCTCCGGCGACGTGGCGCAGGCTTCGATGAGGTCGGCGTAACGCACCGACCAGACCTCGCTGGTATCCAGCGCCACCGCGTCGCAGCCGTAGCGGCCACTGTCGATGCCGTCGAAGCCGAGCCAGTCGCCCTTGAAGTGCAGGCCGACGACCTGGCCGCGGCCGTCGGCGGTGAAATTGACGGTCTTGAACTGGCCGGCATGGATCACATGCAACTGGCCGAAGACGTCACCGCCGATGTAGACGGTGTCGCCGGCATGCACGACCCGGCGTGTGAAACGCAGGCTGCGTTCAATCACTGCCAGACCATCGCGCCAATGCTGCGAGCCGGGGCGCATTAGGGCGCCGCCACGTCGGGTTTCGCAGCTGTCGTTTCGAACCTGGCATGCGGTTGGGGTCATCGAGGGCTCCTGGTGGGTGGGGTTGCTGGTTCACAGCCTAGATCGCTGGCGCAACCGATTGACCTGCGTCAAGGGGCGACCGGGTAAGGCGGTGCAACCCTGGCGCAAGCTTGGGTAACTGTTGTGTAAACGGCGGCGCGCAACCCGAGGCGGCCGCGCTGCGGGCGGTTGGCGTCGACCGCGCTTTGACCAGCGTCAAGGCTGGCGCCGCCGGCGGCACTAGCCTTGAACATGCAGATCGAAGCAAGCGCAAGGTTGGGGCAGATGCAGTTGGGCGTGCATTCAGAGGTCGGCACGCTGCGCAGCGTGCTGGTATGCCGGCCGGGCTTGGCGCACCGGCGCCTGACCCCGGCCAACTGCCGTGAGCTGCTCTTCGACGATGTGCTCTGGGTCGACCGCGCGCAGCACGACTTTGACCTCCTGGTGCATGCGATGCGCGAGCGTGGCATCGAGGTGCTTGAGCTGCACACGATGCTCGAGCAAACCCTGGCTTTGCCGCTGGCCAAGACTTGGATTTTCGAGAACAAGATCGTTGCCGACAGCGTCGGCGCCGGCCTCGCCGAAGACCTGCGCGCGGCGCTGGTGGCGCTGCCAGACACCCGGCTGGCCGAGTTGCTGATCGGCGGCGTGACCCAGGCCGACTTGGCTGTCAAAGCCAACGGCCTGCTCGGTGCTTTCCTCGAGATCAACCCCTACTTGCTGCCACCGCTGCCCAATTCGATGTTCACGCGCGACGCCAGTTGCTGGGTCGGGCGGGGTATCAGCCTGAATCCGCTGCGCGGCGCGGCGCGGCGCGGCGAAAGCCTGCTCACGACCGCCGTCTACCGCTTTCACCCGCACTTCGACAACGCCGGTTTCAGCATCTGGTGGGGTGATGTCGGCGCCGACCTCGGCACCGCGACACTGGCCGGCGGCGACGTGATGGCCATCGGCGACGGTGTCGTGCTGCTGGGCATCAGCCGCCGCTCCAGCACGGCGGCGGTGCTGCAGTTCGGGCATGCCTTGCTGGAAGGCGGCGCGGCGACAACGGTCATCGTGGCGCAGTTGCCCCGCGGCTGCGCCGCCTTGCACCTGGACGCGGTCTTCACCCCGTGCAGCCGCGATGTGGTGACCTATGTGCCCGAGGTCGTCGACAAGATCGAGTGCCATGCGATGCGCCTGGCCGCACGCGGGCAGGGCGTGCAGATGCGCTCACATGCCGGCAAGCACCTGCTCGACGTACTCGCCGAGTCGCTCGATGTGCCTACATTGCACGCCATCGCCAGTGGTGGTGAAAGCTTCGACTCGGCGCGCGAGCAGTGGGACGATGGCAACAATGTGCTGGCGCTGGAGCCGGGTGTGGTGATCGGCTTCGACCGCAACGCGGCGACCAACCAGCGCCTGCGCCAAGCCGGCATCGAGGTCATCGAAATCCCCGGCGCCGAACTCGGCCGCGGCCGTGGTGGCGTGCGCCGCATGACCTGCCCGCTGGTGCGTGAGGCGATCAGTTTTCACTGACGGGTTTCACTGACCGCTATTGGTGACCAAGGTCGGCGAGCGCGAACATGGATGGCCGTCGCCGGGGCGTTGTCGGTTTCGGCTACTCGGTGCGGCAGGGCGGCGGCGGCGCCCGCGTTCTCCGGCCAACGCTCGCGGGGGGTACGCCTGTGGCGGGGATGCGCCGTGCCGTCAACACCGGCGTCGGGGACCCGCCGGGAGTGGCGACCGCGAATGGGGCCTGCGCCCGCAGACACCACCACCACCCTGCGGCCACCGCTGTGGTCATCGTGAAAGGCTGGCTGCCGTGCGATGGAACGCCGGCCTGCATCACCCCGCCGCAGTGCGCCCCGCCGGTGCCAGTTGCAGCGCGATCGCGCCGATGCCCAGCAGCACGGCGAGCAGGCTGACCACGCCGCCGAGATACGGCACCGCGCTGACCAGCGCCAGCGCCAGCACCGCCAGCGCCGCGGTGCCCAGGCGCCACCCGCGGCGCTGCGCCGCGCCGGGGTTGAAGCGGCCGAGCAGCCATTCACCCAGCGCGACGCCGCTGCTCACATAGGCCACCATCAGCAGCGCCAGGTAGAGCAGCAGCAACAGCAGCGCCAGCGGGATACCGACGATCGTGATGAGCAGCATCACGAAAGCGACCGGCACACAGACCAGCGTGATGAAACCCAGCAGCAGGCTCCAGCCGAAGCGCTCGCGCCACGACACCGCGACGCGCCGGCTCGTGTCGGGCAGCGCCAGCACCAGCAACACACCGAGCGCCATCAGGCCCAGGGTCCAGAGCATCCAGCCGCCGCCGAGCCACCAGCCGCCGTAGCCCATATGCCGATCTTCCTCAGCGTCGCGGTGGCCCATCGGCGCCGAAGCACCGCGCCCAACGCCGGGCAGCGCCAGCCGCTCGACGGCGCCAGTGACTTGCGCCGCGGGGTCGCGCTTGAGGTCTTCGCGGCTGCGGTAGCGCAGCGTGCCACCAATCTTGGCGTTGGGCCCGAGCTCCAACTGCCCCGCGGTGCTGACCACATCACCCTGCACCGGCCCGTCGATGAGGACCCGGCCGCCGCCGATCTGCATCGAGCCCTTGACCGCGCCGCGCAGCGTCAACTGGCCGCCACCGATGGTCACATTGCCGGCGACGGTGGCCTTCGGGCCGATATCGATCTGGCCGCCGCCGATGCGCAGGTTGTGGCCGACATTGCCGTCGATGACGATGCGGCCAGCGCCGGCATAAACGTCTTGCCCAACGCTTGAGTTGAGCCGCACATTGCCACCCGCCACGACCGCGTCGCCAGCCACCGGCGCGTCGACATCGACATTGCCGCCGGCGGCCACGAGGTCGCCGCTGACCGGCTTGTCGACCCGCACCGAGCCGCCAAAGACAAAGTGGTCGCCGCCGATGTCGCGCTCGACGACCTTGACGGGTTTGTCGTCGGCGGCGAACGCGGCGCTGCAGGCGAGTAGCAAGCTCAGGAGCCAGGGTTTTGGGTGTTTCGACATCTTGGTGGACTCCGGTGAAAGTGCGTCGAGAAGGTCGGGAACGGGGAAGCCGCCTCGGCGTGTTGGGGGGGCAAGCACCGGGCACCTTACGGGCGGAGCGGCACAGGCTACAGCGCATCCATCACCCGCCCCAGACGCTGGCGCACGTCGGCGGCGAGGCGCGCGACATCGGGATGATCAACCAGGCTGAGCACCGCCATCGGGTCCATGAACTCGACCTGCGTCGTGCCAGCAGCGTCGGTGCGCACCACGACGTTGCAAGGCAGCAGGGCGCCGATCTGTGGCTCGGCGTCGAGCGCCTGTCGCGCGAGCAGCGGATTGCAGGCGCCAAGGATGCGGTAGCCCGGCATCTCGAGGCCGAGCTTCTTTTTCATCGTCGCGGCGACATCGATATCGCTCAACACACCGAAGCCTTCCGCTGCCAGCGAGTGGGTGACTTTGTCGACCGCGGCGTCGAAGTCGAGTGCAACCGGTTTGCCAAAGGAATAGCTGCCCATCGTGGTCTCCAGGAACTGCGCTGATTCAAGCGCGTTGCCGGCAGTGGCGATTGATCACGGTCAATGCCAGGCCGATGCCGCTTGGTTAAGTTCGGCAGCACGATGCAGATCCTGGTCTTCAACGCCGGCAGCTCTTCACTGAAATGCAGCCTCTTCGACACCGCGCAGCCCGATGCCACGCGGGCGCAGTGTTTCAAACTCAACCTTGAGCGGCTGGTCGATATCGACGCGGGGGTCGCGCAACTGCCCGCGCTGCTGGCTGCGCAGGGCATCAGCGCTATCGATGCCATCGGCCACCGCGTCGTGCATGGTGGCGCTCGTCTCATCACGGCCACACTGATCGACGACGCGGTGCTGGCTGAAATCACGGCCTGCATCGAACTCGCGCCGCTGCACAACCCGCCCGCACTGGCCGGCATTCGCCGCGCGGCCGAACTCTGGCCCGGGCTGCCGCAGGTGGCGGTGTTCGATACCGCTTTCCACCACCGCATGCCGGCGTGCGCGGCGGTCTACGCGGTGCCGCAGGCCTGGCGCGATACCGGCTTGCGGCGCTACGGCTTTCACGGGACCTCGCACAAGTACGTGATGGAACATGCCGCCTCGGCACTGCACAGCGACGCGCGCGATCTGCGCATCATCAGCTGCCACCTCGGCAACGGCGCGAGTGTCTGCGCGATCGAACATGGTGTCTCGGTGGACACCTCGATGGGCATGACGCCGCTCGAAGGCCTGGTCATGGGCTCGCGCTCGGGCGACGTCGACCCGGGCCTGTTTGGCCACCTGCAGCGCCAGCTTGGCTTGAGCATCAACGAGATCGAGGACACCCTCAACCAGCGCAGCGGCCTGGCCGCCTTGTCTGAAGCCGGCAACGATATGCGCGATATCGAACAGCGTGCCGCGGCGGGAGACAAGCGCGCGCAACTGGCGATCCACGTCTACGCCTACCGCGTACGCAAGTACATCGGCGCCTACGCCGCGGCGATGGGCGGAGTGGATGTCATCGCCTTCACCGGCGGCATCGGCGAAAACTCAAGCTCAATGCGCAAGCGCATCTGCGAACGGCTGGACTTCCTTGGCCTGGCCTTTGACGACGATGCCAACGCCGCGCTGCGCCTCGTCGCCGACGAAGTGGTGCAAGTGCACGAGCCGCACTCGCGTGTCAAGGTGCTCGTCACTGCAACCCGCGAGCAATGGATGATCGCGCGCGAAACCGAGCGCCTGCTCGCGGCGCGCAGCCAACCGGCGCCGACAGCGTCGATCCCGATTGCTGTGTCGGCGCGCCATGTGCACCTGACCGAAGCCGCGTGTCTGGCGCTCTTTGGCGGCCCGCTGAACCGGGCCAAGCCCCTGAGCCAACCCGGCCAATGGGCCGCCGAAGAAACCGTCGATGCGATCGGCCCGCGGGGTGAGTTGCACCACCTGCGGGTGCTCGGCCCGTGTCGTGCCGCAAACCAGATCGAGATCTCGCAGACCGACGCTTATGTGCTCGGCGTCGATGCGCCGCTGCGCCCGTCGGGCAGCACCAAAAAAACGCCAGTGATCACGCTGCGCGGCCCCGCAGGCAGCCTGCGCAGCGACGGCGTCATCGTCGCCCAGCGCCATATCCACGCCACCCCCGCTGACGCCGCAGTGCTCGGCCTCGTCGACGGCCAGGCGGTGGCGGTCGAGGTCCATGGCCCTGGCCGCTCGCTGGTCTACAGCGACGTCATGGTCCGCGTCAGCGCCGACTTCGTGACCGAGATGCATATCGACACCGACGAGGCCAATGCCGCCCATATCGACCATGGCGGCAGCGGCGTGAAGGTGCGTGCCGGCAGCGTGCAGGCCCGCATCCAGCGACCACTGGCGACATCTTGAGCATTTGAAGTTTTGCCCCTCACCCCTCGGAGAACACCATGCCAGCAATGATGAAAGCCGCCGTCGTCCACACCTTCGGGCAGCCTTTGAAGATCGAAGAAGTGCCGGTGCCCGAGGTCACCGCAGGCCAGGTGCTGGTCAAGGTGATGGCCTCGGGCGTCTGCCACACCGACCTGCATGCCGCCGACGGCGACTGGCCGGTCAGGCCATCGCTGCCCTTCATCCCCGGCCACGAAGGGGTGGGCTACGTCGCCGCACTGGGGCCCGGTGTCGCCGGCCGCATGGGCATCAAAGAAGGTGACCGTGTCGGCGTGCCCTGGCTGCACACCGCCTGCGGGCATTGTGAACATTGCATCACCGGCTGGGAGACGCTGTGTGATGCGCAGCAGATGACCGGCTACACCGTCAACGGCGGTTATGCCGAATATGTGCTCGCCGACCCGGCCTATGTCGGCCAGCTGCCGGCGAATGTCGGCTTCGCAGAGATCGCGCCGGTGCTCTGCGCCGGGGTCACGGTCTACAAGGGTTTGAAGATGCTCGACTGCAAGGCAGGCGACTGGGTCGTCATCTCGGGCATCGGCGGCCTGGGCCACTACGCGGTGCAATATGCACGTGCGATGGGCTTTCACGTCGCGGCGGTGGATGTCGACGACGCCAAGCTCGCACTGGCCAAACGCCTGGGCGCCGAGCTGCTGGTCAACGCCAAGACCCAGGACCCGGTGGCCGAGCTGCAGCGCAGCCTGCGCGGCGCCCATGGGGTGCTCGTCACCGCGGTCTCGGCCAGCGCGTTTTCGCAGGCGCTGGGGATGCTGCACAAACGCGGCACGATGGCGATGGTCGGCCTGCCGCCGGGTGACTTTGCGCTGCCGATCTTCGATGTCGTGCTCAACGCCAAGACCGTGCGCGGCTCGATCGTCGGCACGCGCAAGGATTTGCAAGAAGCACTCGCCTTCGCAGGTGACGGCCTCGTGCACGGCACGGTGGCCGAAGACCGCCTGGACAACATCAACGCCATCTTCTCGCGCATGAAACGCGGCGATATCGAAGGCCGCGTCGTGCTGCGCGTCGGCGCCGAAGATTGAGATCGGTCGCACGCGAAGACGTCGACACCTGCCCGCGCTTGAATGGACCTCCGCTGACAAAAGCTGGTGCCGGTGGTGGGTAAGCCACGACCACAAGTTTGGCGCGCGGTCTCAACCCAGCCCCAGCGGCGCCGGCACCAGGTTCACGATGCGCGTGAACAGCGCGCGGTATTGGTCGGCCGGGCGATGCCCGGTGAGCGGGTCGCGGTTGAGCGAAAACGCGGCGTCGAGGATCGTCCAGTCTTCGTGCGTCAGCACCTCGCGCGCCAGCGGCAGCACCTCGTTTTCTTCGGTCCGCATATGGCTCAAGTAGAAGTCGACATACTGTTTTGCGGCATCTTCGAAGGCCTCGCGCCGGGCTTCGCCCATGACTTCAAAGGCCAGCAGCGCATGTTCAAGGTCGCGGATCGCGCACTCGCCGCTGGCATGTTCGCGGTCGAGCCGGTCGAGCACCTTGTTGGCCTTGCCGCTGCGAAGGCGCAGGCGCGGGAAGAGCAGCTTGCTTTCCTTGGCGTGGTGCAGCCGCTCGGGGAACTCGTCGATGTAGAACAACATCGCGCGCAGCACTTCAAAGTCGGGTGTGCTGCCCTGGCGCCGGTGTTGTGAGAGCAGCAGCAGCAGTGAGCGCAGCATCGCTTCGAGGGCTGCATGTTCATCGCGGATGACTCTGAGCGTGAGATGTTCCATACGGGGCTCCGGGCGCAGCGCAAGCAGGTGCTGGCCAGTGTGCGCAGCGTTGGCGTGGCGCAGCTTGATCTTCGACAAGTTCGGTCTGCGATACCGGGTCTAGAGTGCGCCGCAATGTGGCCCCCAAGCCGCGCCCTTCGACGCCCCGCCATGACCCACTTTGCCGAACTCCAGAACCAACTTCAGACACGCGAGCAGGAACTGCGCGACGAGATCCAGGCGCACCGTGCCCAGCTTGTCGAGCCGGCATCGGCCACCGGCAATACCTTCATCGCCGGCAGTGAACGAGCGGTTGCCGATACCGACGACGAGCTCGAGGTCGCACGGCTGCAACACGCGCAGCAAGAACTCGACGAGGTGAGTGCCGCTTTGCAGCGCCTGCAAGCGGGCGTGTTTGGCATCTGCCAGAACTGCCAGGCGCCGGTCGGCCTGGCGCGGCTGCGCGCGCTGCCGCAGGCGCGACTGTGCATGCGCTGCCAGCGTGCCGCCGACGACAACCTGCGTTACCGCTGAAGCAACGGGTTGGGCAAGCGCGTGGGCAAGCAGGCAGCCACGCAGTCAGGCAAGCGATCCCGCAAGCGATCCCGCAAGCGCTCAGGCAAGCAACCAGGTGGCCGACCAAGCAGCAGCCAGGCTCAGCGCCAGCGCTGCCGCGACACGCAGCGCGAAGACCGGCCCGCCGCTGATGGCAGCGACGACGGCGCGGGTGACCGAGTTGGCGCTGATCGCGATCAGCACCCCATGCACGACATGGTCCAGCGGCAGGGTGCCGGCAGCATGCATCGCGGCGAGCGAGGCCACCGGCGCATGGGCATCGACGAGCGCGGCCAGCGCGATGCCGAAGTCCAGGCCGACGTCACCAAACGCCAGGCGCGCCTGGTTCACACCCCAGGCGACACCGGCGAGCAGCGCGGCGACGATCAAGGCTTCGCGCGGGCGCAGCGCGCTGCGCTCGGATTGCAGCGTGGGGCTTTCGGCAGCGGGCACCGTGGCAGCGGCAAACGCACCGTTGCTGGTGCTGCCGATCGAGTCCCGAAACGCGCCATCGGGTCTGCGCAGCCAAGGCAGTCCGATCATCGCGCCAGCGGCGGCACCCAGCGCCCCGGCAATCGCCACCGGCAGGATCGCCACCGCGGCGTCGGGTGACATTGCCGCGCTCATGATCACCGCCTGGACCCAGGTCGCAGTCGCCGACAGCGCGGCGGCGCGCGCCAGCAGCGCGGCTTGGGCGGGCTGCGTCTTGACGCGGCTGCCCAGCGCCGCGATGGTCGCGGTGCTCGATACGAAGCCGGAAAAAAAGCCCGCGGCGAGCGGGCCACGGCGCGGCCCCAGCGCCCTCAGTGCGATATGGCCAGCGGCCTGCAGCGCCATGATCAGCAGCACCAGCGCGGCCAGCGGCCGGGCGTCGATGCCGCCCAGTGCGGCGATCGGCCGCGCCGGGATCAGCGGCAGCACGATCAGCCCCAGCGCGGCGAGCAGCAAGCCGTCGCGCAGTTCTTCTTCGGTCAACCACTGGGTCGCAAAGCGGTGCATGCCGTCGCGTGCGGCCAGCAGCGCGGCCAGGCCGGCCGCGCAGGCCGCCGCGAGGCCGGGCGACGGTACCGCCAAGACGCCGATCAGGTAGGTCACAAAGAGGGCCAGCTCGGTCGTCACGCCGGGGTCAAGCGAGCGGCTTTTCCAGTAGGCCAGCGCCGACAGCACGAGCACCAGCACCGCGCCAGCGATGACCAGCCCCGAGGTGCCCAAGCTCTGGGCCAGCGCGCCCATCACTGCGGTGACCGCAAAACTTCGCAGCCCGGCGGCACGGCGGTCGTCACCCTGGCCCTTGCGCCGTTCGCGTTCGATGCCGATCAACAGGCCGGCACCCAGCGCCACCGCCAGGCTCAGCGCCTGGGCATCGGGCAGCGCGGTACCCGGGCTCACGCGCGCCGCCGCGTCAACCCAAGGTCACCCACGCCACCCAGGCGCGCAGCAATGCCCAAGCCAGCGCGGCGAGCAACAACGTGATGCCCACGATGACGGCGGGGCGCCGGATGGAATGCATATTGCGGTGCCGGGAAGTCCTCGTCGGCACTCTAAGCAAGTGGCACCGTCGCGCGTTTGACCCAGGTCATGCCGCCACGCTGGCGGGCCGGTGGCGAGTTGCCAATCCTGCCGCGAGGCCCGCTGCCAGAACCCCCCGACCGCGCCAGCCCCAGGCCGGCGTTGCGGACCGCGGCAGTGGCGCGACAGTCGCGTTGCCAAAACCAGCGGCAGCGGCGTGATGCGCGGTGATTTGCAGCGCCCAAACCGCCACCGGCCCAGCCGGGATCGGGGTGGCCGGCGCCGGGCGTAAGAATGCCACACCCGCAGCCGGCCGCCCCGATCCCGGCTGCGAGGACAGCCGAAATCCAGCGCAGCCAACGACCACTCAAGCCGGCCGCGTCAGCCGCCGGGTGATCAGTGCGGTCGAGATGCCGAGCAGGATCGCCCATTCAAGCGACAACGTCACCGTGCCGACCAGCGTCACCGCCAGCGGCAAACGTTCAGTCGGCTCGGCCCGCCACAGGCGCGCGATCTCGCGCCAGTCGATCAGGCCCCAGGCGACGACCAGCAGCAGGCCGCCGATCACCGCGAGCGGCAGCAGCCGCGCCCAGGGCGCGACGAGAAGAAGAATCAGCACCAGGAAGACGGCTGCGCTGGCGGCGGCCAGCGGCGTGCGTGCGCCGGACTCGACATTCACGCCAGAGCGGTTGAACGAGCCGCTGGCGGGCAGGGCCGAGAAAAACGCGCCGACGAGGTTGGCCAGGCCCTGGCCGATGAACTCGCGGTTGCCGTCGAGGGTGTCGCCGTATTTGCGCGCCACCGCCTTGGCGATCGCCACCGCTTCGGTCAACGCGAGCAGGGTCATCACGAGGGTGGCGCCAAAAAGGCTGCGCACGGTGTCGATCGACAGGTCGGGCCAGGACAGCGGCGGCAATGCGCCGGGCAGCGCCTGCACGGTGGCCAACTTGGGCCACTGCGGCATCCACGCCGCCAGCGCCATCGCCACCAGCGTGCCGGCGATGACGGCCACCAGCATCGCCGGCAGCCAGCGGTTCAGCGGCCGCCACAGCAACGCTGCAACCACGGTGGCGCCAGCGGCGACGACGGCCGGCCATTGCACGGCTGCGATCTGCGCGATGGCCGATTGCACATTGCTCAGCACCGAAGTGCCGCGCGCCAGCGGCAGCCCCAGCATCGCGCCGAGCTGGCTGTTGACGATGAGGATCGCGGCACCCGCGGTAAAGCCGACGATCACCGAATGTGGCACCTTGTCGACGACCGCGCCGACCCGCGCCAGGCCCAGAGCCAACTGCATCGCACCGACCAGGAAGGTCAGCGTCAGCACCAGGCGCACATAGTCAGGCGACCCGACCACGGCCAGCGGCGCGATGAGCGCCATCGTCGTCAACGAGATCGCATTCGCCGGGCCGGTGACCATCAAGCGGCTCGAGCCGAACAGCGCCGCGACGATGCAGGGCAGCATCGCTGCATACAGGCCGTATTGCGGCGGCAAGCCGGCCAGGGTGGCGAAGGCCATGCCCTGCGGCAGCGCGACGACTGCGCCAGTCAGGCCGGCGAGCAGGTCGGCGCGCACGCAGCCGGGCTGGCGCCATTCGGGCAGCCAACGCATGAAGTGCGGCGCGCTAATTTTCATTGGCGTGCCATTCGTAGTGCGTCGCACCGAGCGCGAAGACGCCTAAGCCGGCGGCCGCCTGCGGCAGCATGAGATTGATTTTGCCGTCGGGGCCGATGACGACGCTGGCGCCGGTCTTGGCGCTGCGTTCGGGGTCGTTCAACGACATCGGCCAATTGGCTTGCAACACGTACGCGCCGGTGCGGCGCGCGAGTTTTTGTGCGTCCTGCACATGCCCTGGCGGATCGGTTGGCGGTTTGTCGGGGTCGGGGCCCATCAGGCCGGGCCAGACGATGATCTGCGGCATCGCGTCGTGCATGGTGTTGGACATCGACTCGGGCATCGGGTTAGACATTTCAGCGGCCCACTGCGCGCACACGGCGTCCTGGTCTTCGATCTCGCGGCAGATCACGGCACTGAAACGTTGGCCGAGCAGCGTCACCACCGGGCGCGAAAGTGGACACGAATCGCCACGTGTGAAGAAGGTCGCCTCGGGGTCGGTGAGGCCGGTCTTGTGCACGGTCGCGACCTGCTGGCCGCGTGTGTCGATGAAAACCTGGCTGTTGAAGATCTGCGCCGGTTCGCTGCCGAAAGTCGGCAGGCCGACGCTGGCGGCGATCGCGTGCCGCGCGCAGGCGGCTTCGATCGACCGCATCCAGCCGTCAACCAAGGCCGGCTTGGCCTGCGATGCGATCTGGCGATGAAAGCCGGTGACCGCAAGTTCCGGGAACAGGCAGAGCTGCGCGCCGGCCGCTGCGGCTTTTTCGATCGTGGCCAACATCGCGCGGGTGTTGTCATCACCCGTCCAGTGCATCACCGGCTGCACGATGGCGATGCGCATAGCCGCTGGTACGGGCAACGGATCGGACGCGGGCGAGATCGGCATGCGGCGATTGTCGCCGCGCCGAAGCGCTCGACTTCAGCAGTCGCGGGTTCTCAGCGGCGCGGGCCGCCCGGTCCGGTTGAGCGCGGCGGCGGGCGTCCACCACCACCCCCACCGCCGCCACTGCGTCCACCGCCGCCGCCCGGCCGGGGGCGGCCACCGCCGCTCGACGAGCGGCCGCCACCGCCACCTCCACCGCCCGCACCAGCGCCACCGCGCCGCGTGCCACCGATGCCGATCGTCTTGCGCCCGAGCAC
>JANPDN010000101.1:0-5274 GCA_031431555.1 Rubrivivax sp. | reverse complement strand
CGGCAGCTCAAAAAAGATCAGCGGCGTGCGGCCTTCGAGGCGCACCACTTCGAGCTTCAGGCCAGCGACTTTTTTGCTTTCGACCCAGGCCGCGGCATCGCGCACGACCCGGTCGAGAAACCCATGTTCGGCCCACTCGGCGTCGAACATCGGGCTCTTGGCGGGAATCGCGATGTAGTCGGTCAGCGCGGGCACGATCTCGTCGTCCCAAATCCGGTTCGCAAAGGCGGCGATGGCATCGACGCCGCTACTGGGCAGCGGCCTCGGTGTCGTCAGCGCTGGGTCTCTGGCGTTCATGTTTTTCTCCGTCGTGGCGGGGTCGGCGCAGTGTAGGCCGGTGGGATGGTTTCGCAACCCGCAGCGGCAAGCCAGGGGTCGTGGTCGACGCCGCCAAAGATCTCAAGCAGAAAGTCGAGCACGACGCGGGTGCGCGCCGGCAGGTGTTTGCGCGATGGCAGAGTCGCCCACAGCGTGCCGCGAAAGAGTTGCCACTCGGGCAACACACGCTCTAGCGCATGCTCCATCAGCGCATCTTCGAGGACGAAGGACGGCAGCCCGGTGATGCCCAGGCCGGCGAGCGCAGCGGCGTAGTTGGTATCGACGTGGATCGATCGCAGCGCCGACATCCCGGGCATCACGGTCACCGTTTCGCCCGCCGGTTCGTCGTCACCGCGCGGCCCGCGATGCAGCACGATGCCGCGTTGCAGCTCACTGATCGGCGGCACCATCGCGTCGTGATGCACAAGATCATTCGGGTGTTGCGGGCGACCGCGGGCGTCGAGGTATTCGGGCGTGGCGCACAGGATGACCTCGCTGCGCGCGAGCAGCCGCGCGATGTAGTCGCCCTCGACCAGCGCTCGGCCCCAGACGATGCTCAGGTCGTAGTTGTCGTTCATCACCTCGACCGGGCCAAAGGCATCGATCTCCAGCGTGATCTTCGGGTAGCGCGCGTGCAGCTTGGGCAGGTGTTTGGCAAGTTGGTGCACCGACACCGCGGGCGGCACGCGCAGGCGCACCACGCCACGCGCCTCTTGCGCCACCGAGCGGGTCATCGCCTCGGCGTCGTCGACGTCGGCAAGGATCTGCCGCGCCCGATCGACGAAGTCGCTGCCGACGTCGGTGAGCGCGAGATGCCGCGTGGTGCGGTTCATCAGCCGCGCACCGAGATGCTCTTCGAGTTCGGCCACCGTGCGCGTCACCACCGCCGGCGCCAGATCGAGTGCGCGCGCTGCCGCGGCGAAGCTGCCTTCATCGGCTACACGCAGAAAAATCTTCATCGCCCGGAGTTGGTTCATGCGCCAATTATTGCGAATCCAGCAACGAACCCTTCGCGTATAGGCCCTTTGTGCCCCACGGGTAAGTACTTAAAGTTCATCCCATCGATGAGTCGCAGGCAAGGGCTCACCGAGGCGGGACACGACGACATGCCGACGGAATGAAACCCCTGACGCGCCGCCTGCCCTGGAACGTTTTCATCAACCGACTATTTTCATCAAGGACTCCCATCATGAACGCCAAGCAACTCCTCACCATCGCCACCGTCGCCGCCCTCACCGGGTTTGGCTCGAGCATCGCCTTCGCCGCTGAAGCCACTCTGGACAGCCCCGTTGCGTCGGCCCAAAAGAGCCGCGCCGAAGTGCGCGCTGAACTCGTGCAGGCGCAGAAGGACGGCAGCATCGACTTTGCCGACCTGGGCTACTTCGAAACGCTGGTCTCGAGCAAGACCCGCGCCGAAGTCCGCGCGCAAGCCGCCGTGGCACGTGCCAACGGCGAACTCGCGCCGATCTACACCGAGCTGCTGCCGTTTGCGGCCCGGGCGATGACCATCGCCCGCTCCACGCGCTAAGCGCTAAACGCTACGCCGAGCGAGCCAGCCGGCGAGGTGGGCAACCACCTCGCCGCGCTGCGGCTCATTGAAAATCTCGTGGTACAGGCCGTCGAAACAACGCCCCTGCACCGCCGGGTTAGATACTGCCGCCGCCATGAAGGCGGCGCTGCCGCTGGGCGCGACACAACGGTCGGCCCCGGCCCAGAGCAGCAAGGTCGGCGTCACCCAACGCGGTGCCTGCCCGATCACAAAACGCCCGCCGTCGACGATGAAACGCGCGAGCCTCGGCGTGATGCGGTCGTGCACCAGCGGGTCGGCCACGTAGTCGCGCACGACCGCCGCATCGCGGCTGATCCACGCGGGGTCAAGGCCGTTGTTCACCGCCAGGTTGGGCAGCATCCGCGAGCCGATCGCCAATTGCAGTTTCTGCGCCACCGACATGCCGGCATCGAGCGCTGGCGACGACAGCACCAGGGCGTCCACGGGCCGTGACCACGCCGCCGGCGCCGCTTGCAGCGCCTCGGCGACAAAACGCGCGGCGATGAGGCCGCCCATGCTGTGGCCGAGCAGCACCAATCGGCCGGGGTGATCGCGACGAACGCGGTCGACCATCAGGGCCAAGTCCACCAACATCGAGTCGGCGGCCGGGATCGCACCACGCGGCCCGCCCGAGCGGCCATGGCCGCGCAAGTCGTAGCCCACGACATTCCAGCCGCTGGCGTTGAGCTGCGCCGCCAGCCAGGTATATCGCTGCACATGCTCGCCCAGGCCATGCACGAGCAAGATCGTGCCGGCCGGGGTGACGCTTGTTTTGCTGGTCACTGGCCAGGCGGCGGCGGCAAGTTCGATGCCATCGCTGGCAATTGCGCTCTTCATAGCCGAGCAGTGTAGAACGCGCCTCCCGCGACTGGCACACTGCGCGCGAGGCCCGGCCGCAACACCGCGGCGATGCCGGACCACGCCCCACCAAGTTCAACCACGCAGGCTCACGATGAACGACTTTTTCACCCTGACAGCCGACACCGCGACCGGCATCGCGACGATCGAGCTCAACCGGCCCGAGCGCATGAATACTCTGGCGCCGGCGTTTTTCCCGGCGCTGCGCGACGCCGTCGCGCGGCTCAGCGACGAAGGCCGCACCCGCGCGTTGCTGATCCGGTCGACCGGCAAACATTTCAGCGCCGGCATGTCGCTCGATGTTTTTGGCGGCGGATTTGACCTGCTCGCGGCATCGACACCACGCGAGCGGCTGGCGTTTCAAGATGGCCTGCGCCGCCTGATGGCTTGCATCGACATCCTCGACGACGCCCGCTTCCCGACGATCTGCGTCGTGCAGGGCGGCTGCATCGGCGGCGCGCTCGACCTTGCCACCGCCTGTGACCTGCGGGTGTGCAGCGCCGATGCGTTTTTTACGGTGCAGGAAATCCACATCGGCATGGCCGCCGATGTCGGCGTCTTGCAGCGCCTGGGCAAGATCGTGCCCGAAGGGGTCGCGCGCGAGATGGCCTATACCGGCGACCGCCTGGGCGCGGAGCGTGCGCTGGCGGTCGGCCTGGTCAACGCCGTGCTGCCGACGGTAGACGCCTTGCACGCCCACGCGCAGACCCTCGCCGCGAGCATCGCGGCCAAGAGCCCGCTGGCGATCAGCGGCAGCAAACGTGCCTTGAACTTCGCGCGCGACCATGGCACCGCCGAAGCCTTGCAGCAGATGACGCTGCTTCAAAGTGCGATCTTCGATATCGACGAGATGGGCACCGCGATCGCAGCCTGGAAGGCCAAGCGCGAAGCAGACTTTGCGCCGCTGGCGCCGGTGCCGACCTTGTAGCTTGGGTTTGAAGCGCGCCCTGCGTGATCGGCGCGCGCGGGGGAATTCGCGCGCTGGGTCTACGCCGCTTCGAGCAAGCCGCTGAACAGCGGATCGTGGCGCGTGCGCGGCCGGTAAGCTGCAAGCCGCTGCGCGATGGCCGCGATATGTTCCGGCGTCGTGCCGCAGCAGCCCCCGGCGATATTCAGGAAGCCGGCCTTGGCAAAACCTTCAACCAGCGCGCCGGTGACGTCGGGCGTTTCGTCGAAGCCGGTGTCGCTCATCGGATTCGGCAGGCCGGCGTTGGGATAACAGCTGATGAAGGTGTCGCCAGCGACCTTGGCCAGCTCTTCGATATAGGGCCTCATCAGCGCCGCACCGAGCGCGCAGTTCAGGCCGACTGCGAGCGGCCGCGCGTGGCGCACCGAATGCCAGAACGCTGCCACCGTCTGCCCCGACAGGATGCGCCCCGAGGCGTCGGTGACGGTGCCGCTGATGATCACCGGCAGGCGCTCGCCGGTTTCTTCCATCAACTCGTCGAGCGCGAACAGCGCCGCCTTGGCGTTGAGCGTATCGAAGATCGTCTCGACGATGAACAGGTCGCAGCCGCCCTCGAGCAAACCCGAAGCCTGCTCGTGGTACGCCGCACGCAGTTGATCGAAAGTGACATTGCGCGCGCCGGCGTCGTTGACATCCGGGCTGATGCTCGCGGTGCGCGGCGTCGGGCCCAAAGCGCCGGCGACGAAGCGCGGTTTGTCGGCGCTGTTGAATTTGGCGGTCGCCTCGCGCGCCAGGCGCGCCGCTGCGACGTTCATCTCGCGCGCCAGATGGCCCAGCCCATAGTCGTCTTGCGCCACCGAGGTCGAGCCAAAGGTATTCGTCTCGATGATGTCGGCACCGGCGGCGAGATAGGCCTCGTGGATCGAGCGGATAACGTCCGGCTGCGTCAGCACGAGCAGGTCGTTGTTGCCTTTGAGGTCTTTTGCATGATCGGCCAGGCGCGTGCCGCGAAAGTCGGCCTCGCCCAATTTGTGGCGCTGGATCATCGTGCCCATCGCGCCGTCGATGATCACGATGCGTTGTTGCAGCACCGCGGGCAGCGCTGCGCCGCGGGTGAAAAGGGGCGTCGTGGCGTTCATGGCAGGATTGTAGGCAACGAGCCCGCCGCATCACCAGCAACACCATGAAGCACCTCACGCCCAGCGAGACCTGGGCCTTTGTTCAGAACACGCCGCAGGCACTGTTTGTCGACGTGCGCATGGAAGTCGAATACCTCTATGTCGGCCACCCGCCGGGCGTCGTGCATGTACCTTGGTACGAGTACCCCGACATGCAGGCGCATCCGCAGCGTTTTGTCGACCAGGTGCGGCGCGAAGCGGGTGGCCGCAGCGACCTGCCGGTGGTGCTGATCTGCCGATCGGGCAAGCGCACGGTCGATGCCGGCCAGGTGCTCGAAGCGGCGGGCTTCACCGATGTCATCAACGTGCTCTACGGCTTCGAGGGCGACCTCGACGAACATTTCCACCGCGGGCGCCTGAACGGCTGGCGCTTCGATGCGTTGCCGTGGGAGCAGTTGTAGCGCGCCACGCCCTCATGCCGGCATGGCGGGCATGGTGTCCTTGAAGAGCGAGTCGCGAAAGGC
>JANPDN010000100.1:0-12698 GCA_031431555.1 Rubrivivax sp. | reverse complement strand
CTCCTATCTCGCGACTCGCGAAGCAGCCGGTCACGATTGGGCATCGGTCGATTGAACTGAATGTGCTTCTCGGCCACCGCAAGCTTCTCCGCCGCCGCGCTACTGCTCGGCGTCGGCACGCTGACGCTGAGGTCAGCGTTGACTGCGCATCAGCGGCGGGCCTTGCCTTTCGCGGCGATCCCGCTGTTGTTCGCGGTCCAGCAGTTGATCGAAGGTGTCATCTGGCTGACCTTCAACGACGAAGCCACCCGGCTGAACTCCGTGATGACCCATGTGTACTCCTTCTTCTCACATGTGCTGTGGCCGGTCTACGTGCCCGTGGCCGTCTTGCTCATGGAGCCCGGAGGATGGCGTCGCCGGGTGTTGATCGCGTTCGTTGCGGCGGGCGCTGCGGTCGGCGCCTATCTGCTGTATGTCCTGGTGGCGTTCCCGGTCGTCTCGCGGCCGACGGGTCAGCACATCGAGTACGACTCACCGCACTTCTTCGCGGCAGCGACGATGACGCTGTACTTGCTGTCGACCGCGCTCAGCCCGCTGCTGTCCACGCACCGCATGGTCGTTGTCTTCGGTGCACTGGCTCTACTGTCGTTCGGCGCGGCCTACGCTTTCTATGCGACGTGGTTCATCTCGGTGTGGTGCTTCTTCGCGGCGCTGCTGAGTGCGGTGGTCTATCTCCACTTTGGCGGGCGCGAGATCAACCGCAGTCGATCAAACGACAACAGCTTGTCGGCGCAACGTTCGCAGGAGGCATGAATGCTGCCCCTGCACTGCGAAAGCAACGGTTTGGTTCGGGCCCCCATGGATCTGGTCTTTGCACACATTGACGATCACACGCGACTGTCCTCGCACATGAGCGAACGGTCGTGGAAGACGGGAGGGGGCCGGATGGAGACTGAAATCGACTCAGGTCGGGGACAAAAGGTCGGTTCGCGGATCCGTTTGTCAGGGCGAGTCTTTGGTGTCGGGCTCTCGGTGGAGGAGATCGTGGCGGAACGCAATCCTCCCCGCCGCAAGGTCTGGGAAACCACGGGCACACCAAAGCTTCTTGTGATCGGCCACTACCGAATGGGCTTCGAGCTGTCGCCGCAAGGAAAGGGGTCGATGCTGCGCGTCTTCATCGAATACGCCCTGCCGGAACGCGGACTCGCCCGTTGGCTGGGCCGCTTGTTCGGCCGCTACTACGCACGATGGTGCACCCAGCAAATGGTCGACGACGCAGTCAAGCACTTCGAGTCGCGGCCCGCAACACAACTGTCGAACCGATGAATCCGGAGAAATGAACATGCGCAAACGACTCGCCCTGGCGGCAACATTGGCCTTGAGCCTCAGCGGCTGCGGCTACAACACGTTTCAAACGACCGACGAGCAGGTCAAGGCCGGGTGGGCGGAGGTCATCAACCAGTACCAGCGCCGTGCGGACTTGATCCCCAATCTGGTCAACACCGTCAAAGGCGAGGCGAAGTTCGAGCAGGACACGCTGACGAAGGTGGTTGAAGCACGTGCCAAGGCCACTTCCATTCAGGCCACGCCGGAACTGATCAATGACCCCGCAGCGTTCCAGAAATTCCAGCAGGCGCAGGGCGAGCTGACGGGTGCGTTGTCGAGGTTGATGGTGGTGTCGGAGCAGTATCCGAACCTCAGGGCCAACCAGGGCTTCCGGGACCTGTCGACGCAGCTGGAAGGCACGGAGAACCGCATCACGGTGGCGCGCAACCGCTACATCAAGACGGTGCAGGACTACAACGTGGCGGTGCGGTCCTTTCCGTCCAACCTGACAGCGATGGTGTTCGGCTACAAGGAGAAGCCGACCTTCGCGGTCGAGAACGAAAAGGAAATCGCCAAGCCGCCCAGCGTTGGATTCGACACCGCACCGGCCAAGCCCGCAGGCCCAGGATCAGGGGCTTCAAGGTGATCGCAGGCGGAGCGTTCGGCAGGGTCGGCACGGTCGGCAAAGCGCTGCTGTCTGCAGGTCTGGTCGCGTGCGCGCTCGGCTGGTCTGCGCTTAGCACGGCGCAGGTGGCCGTGCCGCCCCTGAAGGGGCATGTGATCGACCAGACCGGCACGCTGACTGCGGTGCAGAAGGCCGCGTTGGAACAAACGCTGACCGCCTTCGAGGCCCGCAAAGGCAGTCAGCTCGCCGTGCTGATGGTCGCCTCGTCAGCCCCGGAGGAAATCGAGCAATACGCCTTGCGAGTCGCTGAGCAATGGAAGCTGGGGCGGAAAAAGGTTGATGACGGGGCCATTCTCGTTGTAGCCAAGAACGACCGCGCGATGCGCATCGAGGTGGGGTACGGGCTCGAAGGAGCGCTCACCGACCTCACCAGCAAACGCATCATCAGCGAAACCATCTTGCCGCGATTCAAGGGCCAGGACTTCTATGGCGGCATCACGGCCGGGGTCGAGCAGATCATCCGCGTCGTTGACGGCGAGCCCTTGCCCGCGCCCAGCGCCCGGTCGAGCCAGGGCGTCGGCAACATTGGCGATGTTCAGCAATACGCACCCATGCTGTTCATTCTGGCGCTCGCCGTGGGCGGTGTGCTGCGCGCCACGCTGGGCAAAGTGCCCGGCTCCTTGGTCACGGGCGGTGTGGTTGCCGTGATCGCGTGGTTCGTCGTGGGTGCCATCTCGATGGCGCTGGTGGCCGGCGTGGTCGCGCTGTTCGTCACTTTGCTCGGTGGCGGCATGCTCGGACGCGGCCTGGGTGGCTACTACGGCGGAGGTGGCCGGGGCGGGGGTGGACAGGGCGGTGGCGGCTTCAGCGGCGGTGGTGGCGGCTTCGGTGGCGGCGGCGCGTCGGGGAGGTGGTAGCCATGAACATCCGACGCATCGCGCGCCACTTGCTCGTCACCGACGGGCAAGTGAACCGAACCTTTGGCCGCAGCAGTTTGAACAAGATCGAAGCGGCTATCAAGGCCAGCGAGGCCGAGCATGTCGGCGAGATCCGCTTTGCGGTCGAAGGGGGGCTGGACGGCGCGCCCTTGTTCAAAGGGCAGTCGGCCCGCGAGCGGGCGATCGAGCTGTTCGCTCAACTGCGTGTCTGGGACACCCAGCACAACACTGGCGTGCTGATCTACCTGCTGCTCGCAGACCGCGCCGTGGAGATCGTTGCCGACCGCGGCATCCACGCCAAGGTGGAGGCCCCGGAGTGGAACAAGGTCTGCCACCAGATGGAAGCCGACTTCAAGCAGTCGAATTTTGAAGGTGGTGTGGTGAGTGGCGTGCAGGCCGTGACGCGGCATCTGAAGCAGCACTTTCCTTCTGAAGGCCACGACAGGAATGAACTGCCGGACAAGCCGGTGGTGCTGTAAGACATCGCCCCCAGCCGGGTGATGACCGCCGATTCACAACACAGTCAACTTTGCAAACCAGGAACCCATCATGGAACACACGTCAACTCAGCACAACGCCGTGGTTGCCGTCTTCACGCGCCACCAGGATGCCGAAGAAGCCGTGCGAAAACTCGCCAGCAGCGGCTTCGACATGACGCACTACAGCATCGTCGGACAGGGCTTCCACTCCGAGGAAAAAGTGGTCGGCTTCTACAACATGGGCGACCGGATCAAGTTCTGGGGCAAGAACGGCGCCTTCTGGGGCGGCCTGTGGAGCCTGTTCTTCGGCGGCATCTTCCTGACCATCCCCATGGTCGGGCCGGTCATGGTGCTCGGCCACCTGGCTGCGATGGTCGTTGCCGCCGTCGAAGGGGCGATCCTGTTCGGGGGCCTGAGCGCGCTCGGCGCCGCGCTCTTCAGCATCGGCATTCCGAAGGAC
This sequence comes from Rubrivivax sp., assembly GCA_031431555.1. GTDB lineage: Bacteria > Pseudomonadota > Gammaproteobacteria > Burkholderiales > Burkholderiaceae_C > Rubrivivax. Next base: position 8,930 of record JANPDN010000100.1, on the reverse strand, counting down.
AGCGTGATCGCGTACGAGCAGGACGTGAAGACGGACGGATTTCTCGTCGTGGCGCATGGCTCTGCGGATGAGATGGCCAGGTCCAAGGCGATTCTGGAGGCGAGCAATCCGTCGCGCGTTGACGTGCATGAGAACGTCAAGGCCCCGGCGTCAGACGCTGTGCAGACAGCAGCGGTGAGTGGCGCGACGGCGTCCGTCCGGTGACATTGGAAGTACGTCCGCTTAGACCGGCAGGCAACCCCGTCGAACCGGGCATGAGCACATGACGCAGGTCAACGCGGCGGGCCGGCGAAGCCGATCAGCCAAGGCCCGCGCAAAGGCCGGACTGCGACCTGTGCAGGTGGCTTGGCTGGCGGGTTCCGTCTTTATCGTCTCGGTCGGCTATGGGGCGCTTCTGCCCGTGCTGCCGGGGTGGCTGGCTTCGTTGATGCCGGCCGCCAGCGCCGCTGAGGTCGGCCGCCATGTCGGCTTTCTCAGCGGTGTTTACGCGGCCGGTGTGCTGCTCGGGGCCCCCTTGTGGGGGTTCGTGTCGGATCGGGTGGGGCGCGGACGAATCCTGATCATCGGGCTGGTCGGCTACGTCGCCAGTCTGCTGCTCTTGCTGATCCCGGACATTGCCAACCTGTGGGGCATCTACACGCTGCGCGGCACGACCGGATTCTTCGTCGCGGCCGTCGTCCCCGTGGTCGCGGCGCTGGTCGCAGAACACACATCCGCGGAGCAGCGCGCGCGGCGTTTTGCATGGTTGGGTGCGATGTCGCTGCTCGGATTCCTGTTCGGCCCGGCATTGAGCGCAGCAGCCAATGGGATCGGACCGTGGGTTGCCGAAGCAGCGCGTTCATCCGAACTTTCGCCTGCACTGTCAGCGCGAGTCGTGTTGGTACTGTCTGCGTTGCTCGGCGGGGTGATGATGCTCGGCCTGGCCGTGACATTGCCTGCATCACTTGAGGCTCACCCGGGTGTTCAAGTGGGGCCGGTGAGTTCCGTCCAAAGCCACCCTGCAGCGCTGTTGTGGCTGAGCGGGATGGTGATGTTCGTGCTGGCCGGCTTCGAGTTGGGCATCGTGTTGCAGGGGCAACAGCAGGGGGGACAGTCTCGTCAGGCGGCGATCATGCTTGCCGAGTGCAGCCTGGTCATGCTGGGCGTCAACGCGGTGCTCTTCGTCACATCGCTGCTGGAGAAGATCTCGGCACGGGTCCTGATGGCCGCGGGGCTGCTGCTTGCGATCATCGGCCTGGCCGTGCTGGCGGCGGATCGCTCCGACGCCTGGATGTACCTGGGCGTCAGCCTGACTTCAGCCGGCACCGGCCTGGTACTGCCGGTCATCGCCTACCTGGCCGCCGGTGATTCGCCACAAAAGCTGGGGGTGGTGATGGGCGGGCTGGCGGCGGCGTCCGGCCTGGGCCAGACGCTGGGCTCTGCTGCTGGCGGGTGGCTGTTCGGCGCCATGGCACATCTCAGCTTTGGCTGGCTGATGCTGCCCCTGCTTCTGATGACGGGGCTGCTGCTGGCCCGACCGCACTGGTGGTCGGTTGTTGCCGCCACATCCACGACAGACCGATCTCGGAATCGCACCTGACCCACAGCCACCCAGGGTCCGGGCGGTTGACGAGCTTGGGGCAGGCTGCTTCAGCGCTGGAGCTTGAACATGACTGTCGCCGATGCCGCAGACTTGTTGGTCCACATCCAACCGTAGTCCTGATCGACCCCTTCCCAGAACTCTCGTGCATGGCTCGGGCGATCCAGTTGCCGTGCCCGTTGCTGACCATCTTGCGAAAGCCCAGGTAGCAGCCTTTGCTCACCCGATGCCAGTACGGCTCGCGGCACGGCTTGAGTCTGTCGCGCGATGAAACGGTGTCGATCTTGGTGGCCACGGTCGATCTGGAGTACGGGAAAAGTACGGAAATCTTTCCCGTACTTTGGCGAACTTCCAGGGACAAGAACAAGCCAACTTCATAGGTAAAACAGTGCCCCCGGGCATCCCAGAAAGTCCCGCTTGCCCACCTTGACATGCGGGGGTCGATGGTTCGAGTCCATTCGCGCCTATCAAATTTGGTAGGGCAGACAGGCACCTGGTGACGACGCCCGGTGCCTTTTTCTTGGTGGTGCGAGCGGGCGTACGCGGATCCCGGCACCCTGACCGCAATCGGCCTTAGCCGGGTCGACGCAGCACAGCCTCGGCCTCGATCTCGACGAGATATCCGGCGCCGACCAGCGCGCCCACCTGCAGCAGGGTATTCGCCGGGCGCACGTCGCCGAAAAAGCGGCCGTGCACACGCGCCACCGCTTCCCAGTCGTTGATGTCGCTGAGGTAGACGCGGGTGCGCACGACGTCGTCGATCTGCCCGCCAAGCGAGCTGATCGCCGCGGCGATCTTGTCCAGGATGTAGGTCGCCTGCGCTGCGGCGTCATCGGCGCCAACGAGTTGGCCGGCGCCGTGGGTGGCGGTGGTGCCTGAGACAAAAATGCGGTCGCCGTCACGCACCGCGCGCGCGTAGCCGGCCAGCGGCTCCCACATGCTGCCGCTGCTGACCCGGGAGCGGCCCGCTGCGCCGGGCACTTCGGCTGGCTCGAAGACCGCCGGCAGCCGTTCGAGGTGGTCGCTCAAGTCGCCCGACGCGGTCAGAAACGGCGGCTTGCGGTACTCGTCGCCACAGTCACCGGCGATGTGCAGCGTCTGCGCCAATGCGGCGTCGAGCTGGGCCAGGTCATCCGCATCGAGCACAAAAGAAAAGACGCGCAGGTTGTCGTCTCGGTGCTCGCTCTCGCCCAGCCGCGCGCCGACGATCGCTGCCGCGACCGCGGGCTGCTGCAAGACCCAGCGCGTGGCGACATTGGCGATCGAGACGCCCTGTTTTTGCGCCACGGCTTGCGCCGCAAGCAGTACCTGCTGCAAGGCCGCCCAGCCGCCGATGGCGCTGATGAAGCGGCTGTACTTCATCTTGCTCCAGTCGCCGATCTCGGCCGGCGCTTCGCCACCGAGCCAGCGCTCGCTGAGAAAGCCACCACCCAGCGTGCCGTAGGCCAGCAGGCGCACGCCGCGCGCCAGGCACAGCGCCGTCATCTCGTCGGCGGCACGCCGATCGAGCAGCGAAAAGCAGACCTGGTTGCTGACGATGGGCAAGCCTTGCGCGAGCACCACCCGAAGATGCTGGGTGTCGAAATTGGTCAGGCCAATATGCGCAATGAGGCCTTCATCGCGCAGCCTTGCCAGTTCGGCCAGCGCGTCCAGGTACTGCGGGTGTTCGAAGGTCCACCAGTGGAACTGCATCAGGTCGATGCGCTCGACGCGCAAGCGGGTCAAGGCCCGCTGCACGCCAGCGCGCACGACCGCCGCGGTCATCGGGCCGGGTGCCGGGCACCACTTGGTGAAGGCGCGCACGCCCTTCCCGGCCGGGCACTGCAGCAACTCGCCGGTGATGACTTCGGCCGATCCGTAGTGGTCGGCCATGTCGAAGGCATCGAAGCCCGCAGCCACGTAGTCGGCCATCGCGGCCGCTGCCTGCTGCGGGTCGAGCAGGGTGCCACCACGCTCCATATCGGCAACCTGCCACAGGCCGGTGACGATGCGCGGGATCTCCAGGCCGCCGGGCGCCGGCCCACCGAGCAGCGTGCGCTCGGGCCGCGGTGGCGATTGCCAATCGGGTCGACCGTTAGGCGTCGACATGCTGATTCAAATGCCGCTGCGAATGCCGGCTCACCGGTGCGTGCTCAAAGCTCCTCGTTCAACGTGCCGGCAGCCTGGCCTGCACCGCCTGCACATCCTCGGTGCTCATCTGCCCGACGGTGGTGACTTCGCCATTGACCAGCCGCCAGGTGCGAAACGGCCCGACGATATCGCCGTTCTTGTCGAACTCGACGGCGCCGATCACGCCGACATAACGCACCGGCTTTTTCTCGTTGATGAGTTGCAGCGCACGCTTGAAGCCGTCCGGCCCGGCGTTCACAACTTCACCACCCGGGCCGGTGATGCGGCGCACCGAATCGCGGATCGCCGCGGCTTCAAACTTGCCGGCCTGCGCAATTGCCAGGCCGAGGATCGCACCGGCATCAAAAGCGCGGTCGGCAGCGGGCGCACCGGGGTCAAAGCCGCCGCTCATCAAAGGGTAGGCCTTGGCGAAATATTCGGTCGACGCGGTGCGATTGGTGCCAGATGACGTGCCGTAGGCGTCGTTCAAAAACTGCGGCCCGACACCCTTGATGAAGTCGGCCGAATTCATGCCGTCGTTGAACAAAAACTTGCGCGCGCCGCCTTGTTGCAGCCAGGTGCGGATGACACTCGTGCCGTCGCCCGGGTAGCCGATGAAATACAGCGCCGGCGGTTCGCCCTTGAGCGCGTTGGTGACCTCGGCGGCGTAACTCGGCTGGTTCTGGTTGTACGGCGTGACGCTCACGACCTTGCCGCCCAGCGCCTCGTATGCTCGCCGAAACTCGGCCAGCATATTGACGCCAAAATCGTTGTTCACATGGATGATGGCGAGTGTGCGCAGGCCCTGGTCGAGCGCGTATTTGGCCGCTGCCGTGCCGTGCCTTGCAGCGCATCGCTCGTGATGGTGCGGAAGAACCAGCCCTTGCTGGTGCCTTCGTTGCCCAGCCGGGTCAGCGTCGGCGACGTCGATGCCGGCGAGATCTGCACCACGCCGGCCGGTGCGGTCACGGATGTGACGATTGGGATCGACACTGACGAGATGATGCCGCCGATGATCGCCGGCACCTTTTTCAGGTCGACCAACTGGCGCGCCTGGTCGACTGCCACCGAGCCTTGGCTCTGCGCATCGCGCAAGTCAAATGCGAGCTTGCAGCCGGCCACACCGGCGCTGCCGGCCGCGGTATTGATTTCGTTGAAAGCCAGTTCCACCGACTTGGCCGCGGCCTGCCCGAATCGTGCCGCCGGGCCGGTGAGCGAAACCACCATGCCGACGGTGTGGATGCAACTCGGCGCCTGGGCCTGCGCGGCGGTGAAGGTGCCGAGCATCGACAGCGCCGCGGCGGCGGCTAGAGCGGTGCGAACCAGGGTCATGTTTTCTCTCCGGATGGCGGCCATCGGGCCGGGTTGACGATTTACTTCTTGCTGCTGCATCGGGCCCACCGCGGGCATCGACTATCCTTTGCGCGGTATGCAAGACCAGCCCCTGCTGAAGGTGATCGAGCTTAACAAAGCCTTCGGCGGCCACCGGGTCCTGCAGGGCTTCAGCTTCGATTTTGTCCGCGGCTCGATCACCGGGCTGATCGGCCCCAACGGTGCCGGCAAGACGACGTTGTTCAACTGTCTGGCCGGCGCCTTGCGGCCCGACGGCGGCAGGGTCGAACTCGGCGGGCAGGACATCACCGGCGCGCCACCACACCGCGTATTTGCCGCTGGCCTGGCGCGCACGTTCCAGATCCCGCGGCCGTTTCCGGCGATGACGGTGCTCGAGAACGTGATGCTCGCGCCGCGCGGCCAGATTGGCGAGCGGCCCTGGGCCAACTGGCTGCGGCCCGGCGCGGTTGCCGCGCAAGAATCGCGGATCCGCGCCGCGGCACGCCATTGGCTGGACTTCGTCGGTCTCGCTGCGCTTGAACATTCCGCGGCGCGCGTGTTGTCGGGCGGCCAGCGCAAGCTGCTCGAGCTGGCGCGGGTGATGGCTGCGCAGCCGCAGCTGGTGCTGCTCGACGAACCCGGCGCGGGGGTCAACCCGGCGCTGCTGGAGCTGATCGTCGACAAGATTGCTGCGCTCAACAAGGCGGGCACGAGCTTCTTGATCATCGAACACAACATGGACCTGGTGGCCTCGTTGTGTCGGCCGGTGATGGTCATGGCGCAGGGCCGGCTGCTGACCAGCGGTGACGCCAAGACCGTGCTCGCCGATGCGCGGGTGGTCGAGGCTTATCTCGGCGAAGTGGCGTGAGCGGCACGAGCAACATCAGCAGCGAGCACGCCATCTTGCGCATCGAAGCGCTGGAGGCCGGCTACGAGCCCGGCTTGCCGATCGTACGCGGCGCAACGCTGCAGGTGCGGGTCGGCGAGATCGTCGCCATCCTGGGCCCTAACGGAGCAGGCAAGTCGACATTGGTGAAGGCCGTTGCCGGGCTGGTGCCGATCAGCGCCGGCCGGGTCTGGCTGGGTGATGTCGAGATCACGCACACCGCGGCGCACCGCCATATCCATCAGGGGCTGGCCTTCGTGCCGCAGACAGAAAACGTCTTTGCCAACCTCACGGTGGCTGAAAACCTCGAGCTTGCCGCGGCGCTGGTCGGTGCTGACCGCCGCGCCAGCCTGGCGCCGATGTACACGATGTTCCCGGACCTCGAACGCCAGCGCCACCTGCTCGCCGGGCGGCTGTCGGGCGGCCAGCGGCAGATGGTCGCGGTGGCGCGGGCGCTGATCGCCAAACCGCGGGTGCTGATGCTCGACGAGCCTTCGGCGGGCTTAAGCCCGAAGCTCGTCGCGCAGGTTTTTGACAAGCTGCGCGAGGTGCGTGCCAGCGGCGTCACGCTGGTGCTGGTGGAGCAAAACGTCAAGGCCGCACTCGCGCTGGCCGACCGGGCGGTGGTGCTCGTCGAAGGCCGCGAGCGGCTTGTCGCGCCGGCGGCCGAATTGCGCGGAGACAGCCGCATCGCTGCGCTCTACCTTGGCGGCGCGCCATTGAACGCGCGGCACGCGACGCACACGAAGCCCGCGCCGCACGCGGAGCAAGCCTGATGCTGCAAGTGCTGGCCGACGGCCTGATCATCGGCTCGATCATTTCGCTCGGCGCGGTCGGCCTGTCGGTGACCTTCTCGATCCTGCGATTCTCGAATTTTGGCCACGGCGAATTGCTCGCCTGGGGCGCCTACCTGGCGTTAAGTGCGCTGGCGCTGTTCGCCGCGGTGCCGGGCATGCCGGCCGCGGCAAGCGCGGCGATCGCGCCGTTTTCATTCGGCTGGCCGCTGCTGCTGGCATGCCTGGTGGCGGCCGCACTCGTCGCGGCCATCGCGCTGCTGATGGACTTCGCGCTGTTCAAGCGGCTGCGCCTGCAAGGCTCGATCACGCTCGTCATCGCCAGCTTCGGCGCGGCGCTGGCGATGCGCAACCTGCTGCTGTTCTTTTACGGCGGCATCCCGCGTTACTACACGCAGGATTTGCAGATCGCGATCACGATCCTGCCGCGCTCGTCGTGGGGTGGCCTGCGCATCACCGCCGACCAGCTGTTCGTCGTCGGCCTGACCGCGGTGGTCGTGATCGCGCTGCACCAGTTTTTGTCGCGCAGCACATTGGGCCGCGCGATGCGCGCCACCGCGCACAACCCGCAGCTCGCGCGTGTCGCCGGCATCGACCCTGAGCGGGTGCTGCGCCTGACCTGGATTCTTGGCGGCGCACTCGCCGCGCTGGCCGGCGTCTTTGCCGGCCTGACCGTGCAACTGCGCCCGACCCTCGGGCTGGACCTGCTGCTGCCGCTGTTTGCAGCCGTCATCCTGGGCGGCATCGGCTCGGTCTGGGGCGCGGTGATCGGCGGCCTCGTCGTCGGCCTGGCCGAAAGCGCGGCGGTCGCCACGGTCGGCGCCGAATGGCGCGCGGCGGCCTCGTTTGTGGTCCTCATCGGCATCCTGCTCGTGCGGCCGACAGGGCTGTTTGCGGCGAAGGGCTGATGGACTTCGCCGGCCTGCTGTCGTACGGCAGCTTCTTCCTCGTATTCGCTGCGGTCTTTGCGGTCATCGTGCTCGGCCTGAATTTGCAGTGGGGCTTCACCGGGCTGTTCAACGTCGGTGTGGCCGGTTTCGTGGCGGTCGGCGCCTATACCTCGGCGATCCTGACGACACCGCCGATCGACGGCCGCATCGGCGGCTTTGGCTGGCCGGTGCTGCTGGGCTGGCTGGCCGCGATGTTGACTTCAGGCGCAGCGGGTTTTGGCGTCGGGCTGTTGACCCTGCGCCTGCGCGACGACTACCTGGCAATCACGACCTTCGGCGTTGCGGTGCTGATCCAGCTCGTTGCGCTGAATGCGCAGTCACTCACCGGCGGGCCGTTTGGGATCCAGTTCATCCCCAAGCCGATGCAAGCCTGGCTGGGCACCGGCACGCCTTGGACGCTGGCTTATCTGGCGCTGGTCTTGGCTGTGCTCGGCGGGGCCTATGTGGCACTCGAGCGCCTCGTGCGCAGCCCCTGGGGCCGCGCGCTGCGCAGCATCCGCGAAGACGAAACCGCCGCGGCGTCACTGGGCAAGTCGCCGCTGCGGTTGAAGCTGCAAGCCTTCACGCTGGGCAGCATGCTGATGGGCCTGGGCGGCGCGATGCAGGCGCACTTTGTCGGCTATATCGCGCCCGAAGACTTCCTTCCGATCCTGACCTTCCAGCTCTGGGCGATGCTCATCGTCGGTGGCTCGGGCAACAACCGCGGCGCGATCGCCGGCGCGTTGCTGGTCTGGGGTTTCTGGGCCACCGCCGGCGGGCTCTTGCGGCAGTGGATCCCGGCCGACGAACAGGCCCGCGCAGCGGCGCTGCAAGTCGTGTTGATCGGCGTGTTGATCGCGTTGATGCTCGTGCTCCGGCCGCGCGGGTTGCTCGGCGAAGAGCTGAAGGTGTCGCGGCATGCGGGGGTGGGGTGAGGAGGTCGGTCGATCGGCCGGTCGATCGGCCTGTGGGTCGGTCGTTCGGTCGTTCGGTCGTCTGGTCGGTCAGCGCGTCAGGTCGGTGGCGGCGCCTTCGTTCTCCGGCCCACGCTCGCGGGGGACCGCTTCTGGTGACCCGCCGCCGGGCCATCAATGCCGGCGTCGGTGACCCGCCGGGAGTGGCGACCGCGAATGGGGCCTGCGACCGAAGACACCACCACCGCCCTGCGAACCTGCGGTGGTCCTTGGGGCAGGACCAACCGGTCGATGTGGGCAGGTGGTGGTGTCTTCGGTCGCAGGCCCCATTCGCGGTCGCCACTCCCGGCGGGTCACCGACGCCGGCATTGATGGCCCGGCGGCGGG
>JANPDN010000099.1:0-22639 GCA_031431555.1 Rubrivivax sp. | reverse complement strand
GGCATCCTGGGCCTGACGCGCACCTTGGCTCGAGAGTTAGGGCCGCGCAACATCCGCGTCAACGCGCTGGTGCCGGGTGCCATCGTCACCGACCGCCAGACCACGCTGCACCGCGACCCGGTGGCCGACCAGGCTTTTCTGGACGCGCAGTGCCTGAAGATCCGCCTCGACCCCGGCCATGTCGCGCGGCCGACGCTGTTTCTCGCCGCCGATGATTCCGACGGCATGACGGGGCAGCATGTGCTCGTCGACGCCGGCATTGCGCAGCAGTCGGTGGTGACCTGATCGGGCCCGGGCGGCCCGGCGACCGCTCGACCAATGCCGGTTGTGCCGGTGCCGGTTGATCAGCGCAGATCGGCCGTGCTGGCCGACTGCGCTGCCAGCGCCACCACGCCGCTGCCGAGCAAGCGCTTGAGCTCTTCACCGCCGAGCACCTCACGCTGCAGCAGCGCGCGCGCCAGGGTCTCGAGCTGCCCGCGCCGGGACGCCAGGAGTTGCTGGCATCGGGCCTGCGCCTGTTCGAGCAGCGCACGCGCTTCTTGCAGCACCGCGGCCTGGATATCGGGGCCAAGCAGTTCTTTGGGCACGCCGGCAACACTGAGCAAGCCGAACGTTTTGGAGAAGCCCAGCGAGCCGACCATGTTGATCGCCAGTTCAGAGGCTCGCTTCAGGTCGTCCGAGGCGCCGCTGGACACGCTGCCCTGGACCATCAACTCGGCCTCGCGTCCGCCGAGCATCATCGCCAGGCGACTGGTGAGTTCGGCTTGCTGGTACAGCGGCTCCTCGGTGTCGCGGCTGATGTAGGTCACGCCCAGGGCCTGGCCCCGCGGCTCGATGCTCACCCGCTCCACCGTCCCGACATCAAGCCAGTGCCCGACCAGCGCGTGCCCCGCCTCGTGGTAGGCCAGTCGTTCCCGGGTTTCGTCGCTGAGCAACGATTTCATGGCCGAGACCTCGCCACCGAGTTGGTGGGTCTCGATCGCACGCAAAAAGTCATCCGCCGACACCTGTTGCGCACCGGCCTCGGCGGCGGTGGACGCGGCCTTGTTCACCGCATTCGCGATATCCGCAGGTGACATGCCGGCGGTCAGCCGCGCCAGTGCTGCGGTGTCCGCGGCGCCGTCATGGGCCACCTTGCCGATGTAGAGGTCGAACAGCTGTTGCCGGTCTGGCAGGGTTGGCAGCCCCAGGCGGACCAGCATGTCGAAGCGGCCGGGTCGGCGCATCGCTTCATCGACGTTGTCTTCGTGGTTGGTGGCCCCGACCACGACCACGTTGTCCAGGCTCTCGAAGCCGTCCATCTCGACCAGCACGCGGTTGATGATGCGGTTGAGCTCCGACTCGGCGCCGCCGCCTTGGCCGCCCTGCGTGCGTTTGCCGATGCCGTCGACCTCGTCGATGAACAACACACAGGGCGCGTTCTTGCGCGCGAGTTTGAACAGCTCCTTGACCTTGCTGACACCCGCGCCGTAGAACATGGCCGTGAAGTAGGAACCATCGACCGCAATGAAGTTGGCCTTGCTCTCGCCGGCCAGCGCCTTGGCGAGCAAGGTTTTGCCGGTTCCGGGCGGGCCGACGAGCAGCACCCCACGCGGTGCGGACGCACCCAGTTTGGCGTAGTGGCTGGGGTCGTGCATGAAGGCTTTGACCCGGTTCAGCGCCGCCTTGGCCTCGGCACTGCCGATGACATCGGCAAACTGCGTTTGCGGGCGCAGCGACAGCTTGGACGCAACACCGCCCACACCGCTTTGCAGTTTGCCGGCCATGAACAGCGCGACCAAGATCGTCCCGACCAGCAGCACCGGCGGCAGGACGGCATCGGCAACATCCAGCACGCGCCGGCTCAGCGTGCGCGCGTCGATGTTGACGCTGACCAGCGCAAAACCGGCCTCTGCGCTTTTGTCGCCCAATTGGTCGAGCACGGTGCCGGCACAACCCAGCGCCGTGCAGCCGGGTACGGTCGAACTGACCCTTTCGCCGTTTTTCAGCGTGTACAGCACCAGCCCTGGCTGGGCGCTCGCAAGCGCCACCGCAGCCACATCGCCGGCATCGAGCGCCTTGCGGAATTGCGAGACGCTCTTTTGATGGGCCAGCCAATCCGCGGGCGTTTTTTCGAACAGCAGCGCCTCGGGGCTCTTGCGGGCATTTGTTTCCTGGGTCGCTTGACCATGCAGCGCAAGCAGGCCCAGAAGCAGCAAGCCCGCCATCAACAAAGCGAGCACGGTCCGCGGTTGGGCGCGAGCGCGCAGAAGAAGCTTTTTGCAGTAGTTCATCGAAGAGTCGGGGCGGATTGATGCCGAGCGCCGCCTGAAAATAGGGTCCGGTCGGCGCTTGTCAGGAGTCCTCGAGGAGGCCAGCCTGCCAGATGGATTCGACTTGCTCGAATATCGACGCCGCGGGTTTGAAAACGGCTTTGTCCTGGGCCAGCCTGACCCACTTTCTGGTGTCATGCGGCCCGGTTGGGATCTCTTGAACTGCGCGTATTCCGACCAACCAGGCGTGAACCTCTTCGTACCGCACGGGGTTGCGTTGAAAGGTCCAAGCCAGCCCGACCAGGTCGGCAAAAGCTTCTTCCCTCCGTGTTCTCCACATCTCCTTGAGCAGGTCGGCCTGCTCATTGGTCACCCGGCCGAAACCGCTGATGTCCTTCAGGCCCGAAGGCAGGGTGCCCCAGCTTTGTTTGAGGTGGCGCCAGCAGTGACCCATCTCGTGTGCCGCGATGGCTTCGACGACCGGGCCGATCAAGCCGGGTGGGATGTTGTCGAGCGTGCGTTGCGCTTCGGGGTTGCCGCGCATCGACAACACCAGCTTGCACCGGCCGTCGATGAAAGCCATGCCCAGCGGCGTCTGTCCCGAGGCGGCCTGCGGCTGCACGACGATGTCCACCGGCAGCCCGGCTTCTTTGGCAAAGGCCAGCACCGGATAGGCGGCGTCCAGCCAGGTCAACTCGGTGGCGGTCAGCGCAGTGGCTTGGCTCGCGGGACTCGCGATCGACAGACCGGCCACCACAATGACCAGCAATCGTTTGACCATGACAGCGCCCCCGCAGGTCTGCGTCTTGACCCTGCCCAAATCGACCGATTGCCCGACACCAAGAACCTAGCCTAAGTGCTCTGGATGCAATAGAAAGTCAGATTTGAGCCAGGATTTCACGCCGCTTCAGGCGATCGGACGCAGGGCAGTGACGCCTTCACTCGGGTTTACGCTGAACCGCAATGGTGCCGGGCCCGACATCAAGAGCAAATCCGGTGGCTCAGCGCTGGATATCCCCCAGGCACAGATATTTGATCTCGATGTAGTCGTCCATGCCCTGGTGCGCACCCTCGCGCCCGAGGCCCGACTGCTTGACGCCGCCGAAGGGCACCTCGGCCGTCGAGATCAGCCCGGTGTTGATGCCGACCATGCCGTATTCGAGTGCCTCGCCGACGCGAAAGACGCGGCCGATATCGCGGCTGTAGAAATAACCCGCCAAGCCAAATTCGGTGTTGTTGGCCAGCGCGATGACTTCCGATTCGGTCTTGAACTTGAAGACCGGGGCGACCGGGCCGAAGGTCTCTTCGCGCGCGCAGAGCATGTCGCTGGTGACGTCCGCCAGCACCGTCGGCGCATAGAACCGGTCGCCGATGCGCGTGCCGCCAGTCACCACCCGCGCGCCCTTGGCCAGCGCGTCGGCGACATGGGCTTCGACCTTGGTGATCGCAGCACCGTCGATCAGCGGGCCCTGCTGGATGCCGGCCTCGAAGCCGTTGCCGACCTTGATGCCCTGCGCCTTGGCGCTGAGCTTGGCCACGAAGCTGTCGTAGACGCCTTCCTGCACATAGAGCCGGTTGGCGCAGACGCAGGTCTGGCCGGCGTTGCGATATTTGCTGACCATCGCGCCTTCGATCGCGCTGTCGATATCGGCATCGTCGAAGACGATGAAGGGCGCGTTGCCACCGAGCTCCAGGCTCAGCTTCTTGATCGTCGGCGCACATTGCGCGGCCAGGATGCGGCCGACCTCGGTGCTGCCGGTGAACGACAGGTGCTGCACCACCGGGCTGGCGCACAAGACCTTGCCGATCGCAACGGAGTTCGACGCGTCGGCGCTGAGCACGTTCAACACTCCCGCCGGCATGCCCGCGCGCTGCGCCAGTTCGGCGCAGGCCAGCGCCGACAACGGCGTCTGCTCGGCCGGCTTGATGACCACCGGGCAGCCCGCGGCCAGCGCCGGCGCGACCTTGCGCGTGATCATCGCGATCGGAAAATTCCACGGCGTGATCGCAGCGCAAACACCGATCGGCTGCTTGATGACGAGATAGCGTTTGTTGTTGTCGGTGGTCGGGATCGTCTCGCCGTAGACCCGCTTGGCCTGTTCGGCAAACCACTCGATAAAACTCGCGCCGTAACCGACCTCGCCCTTGGCTTCGGCCAGCGGCTTGCCTTGCTCGGCGGTCATGATGCGCGCCAGGTCGTCGGCATGTTGGTGCAGCAGATGGAACCACTTCATCAGAACAGCGTGGCGTTCCTTGGCGGTCTTGCCACGCCAGCCGGCGAGCGCCTTGTGTGCCGCAGCGACCGCGGCCTGCGCATCGGCCGCGCCCAAGTTGGCGACATCGGCGAGCTTGAACCCGGTGGCCGGATCGGTGACGTCGAAGCGGCTGCCGCCGGCGACCCATTCGCCGTTGATCAGCGCATCGGTCTTGAGCAGGCTGGGGTCGTTCAGGTTGGCGATCGGCGAGGCTTTCATGTCCATGGTCGGGTTCTCCTGTGCAGCCGCAGACTCTACCGCGGCGGTTGTTTTTTGTCGTTCGAGCGTTGCGGCGTTGGTGTCTTCAGGCGCTCGGGCGATCGGGCGTATTGCTGTTCGGGCCACGGCGCGCGCCGCCGCCGCAAAAACCGCCGACCCCAAGTGCAGCCCGCGTCGTTGAATCGCCGCGTGCTGCGACTCGCACCGGCAAGGCAAAATGCTCGCCTCGCCGTCATCGGCTGCAACCGGAGTCACGATGCCATCAAACCTTGATCAATTCAACGCACTGGTCTGCAAGACCGGCGTTGGCTTGGGCCTGCTCAGCCCCGCTCAGCGCGCGATGGCCTTGTTGGTGGCTGCGCAGACCTTGCCGCTGGGGGCTGCGATGAGCGAGCCCGAGGTCAATGCCGCGCTCAAGGACTGCCTGGCCGGGCCGGCGTCGTTCCTCGACACCGACCATGTCGAACTGCGCCGTTGGCTGGTCGATACCGGCTACTGGCGCCGCGACGGCTTCGGGCGGTCTTACGAACGGATGCCTGTTGCTGACCTGCAGCCCGCGCTGCTGGAGGCGATCGACCAGGTGCGTGGCTTCACGGGCAGCGTGGCCCTGAGCGCCTGGATCGCCGATCGCCGTGCTGGTGCCCACGCCCAACGCGCTGCACGCCGAGCGGCCTGGGTGCCATCACATCCGCCGTCGGCAGCGAACTCGAGCGCGCGGGCCGGCGGGTGACGATGGCCGGGGCGGCCAAGAGCGCCATCAACAGCGATGCCGCTGCGGCGGCGCTGGCGGCCAGCGACGATTGGGCGATGCGGCTGGCGCTCGACCAGGCGCTGAATGCGCAGCTTGCCGGCGAGGTGCCGGTGGGCGCTGTGATCGTGCGCCGCGTCGACGGTGTGCCGCAGATCGTTGCGACGGGCTACAACCGGCCGATCACGACCCATGACCCGACAGCGCATGCCGAGATCGTCGCGCTGCGCCACGCCGCGCAGCTGCTCGAAAAGTACCGCCTGCCCGACTGCGAAGTTTTTGTCACGCTCGAGCCCTGCGCGATGTGCGCGATGGCCCTGATGCATGCGCGCGTGCGGCGTGTCGTCTTCGCTGCACACGACCCCAAGACAGGCGCGGCGGGGTCGGTGGCCAACCTCTTTGCCGACGCGCGGCTGAACCACCACACCACGCTCGAATCGGGTTTGCAGGGGCTGGCGGCGAGCCGATTGTTGAGCGACTTCTTCGCGCAGCGCCGGGCGGCAAAACGCAGCGCTGCGCACGGCGCGCCGATCCCGGTCGGCGAAGCGACTGAAGTCGGCAGCCTTCCGCCATGACCGCAGCGTCGACATCGACATCCAAGTCGACAAGCAAGACGCCATCGAACCATTCCACCCCCACCACGATGACCCTGCTGACTCTATTCACGCCCGCCGGCGTGCTGGCCAAGGCGGCGCCGCTGCGGCTCGCTGCGAAGCGTTTGAAAGCGCTCGGCTTCGACGTCACGGTCGACGATGCCGCGCTGGCGCGCTCGCAGCGTTTTGCCGGCGACGACGACACCCGGCTCGCCGCCTTGCACCGCATCGCGCACAACGCGCCGTCGATCGCGATGGCCACGCGCGGTGGTTATGGCCTGACGCGGCTGCTCGACCGCATCGACTGGCCGCTGCTCGCCCGCAGTGTTGAACGGGGCACGCGCTGGGTCGGCTACAGCGACGTGACCGCGCTGCAACTCGGGCTGCTCGCACACACCAAGGCGCCGAGCTGGGCCGGGCCACTCGCGGTGGACGACTTCGGCCGCGACGAGGTCGACGATGTCACCGCTGCTTGTTTTGTCGAGGCGATGAACGGCGAGCTCGAAGCGGTGGGCTTCAGCACCGAAGCCGGCTTCGACGGGCTTGATGCCAGCGGTCTGCTGTGGGGTGGCAACCTGGCGATGATCTGTTCGCTCATCGGCACGAAGCACCTGCCGAGCGCGGCGCGTGTGAAAGGCGGCATCCTCTTTCTCGAAGACGTCAACGAACACCCTTACCGGGTTGAACGCAACTTGCTGCACCTGTTGCAAGCCGGGCTGATCGAGTCGCAGAAGGCGGTTGTTCTGGGGCAGTTCAACGCCTGGAAACCGTCGCCGCTGGACCGTGGCTACAACCTGAAGTCGGCCATCGCGGCGCTGCGCGAGCGCAGCAAGACGCCGATCCTCACTGGTTTGCCCTATGGTCATGTACCGACCCACGTCACGCTGCCGGTGGGCCGGCGTGCGAGACTGCTCGTCGATGGAAAAAACGTTCTGATCGGGTGGTGACGGGCATGCTGCTTTGGGTACTCCAAGCCGCGCGCCGAGCTGCGCTTGACACCGCGCGTGCGATGCAGGCTGCGCTGGCGGCGCTGCTGTTGCTCGGCTTGGCCGGGTGCAACAACAACCCGCATCCAGATGGTTCGGCGACGTCGAACACCCTTTTCACGGCGGTCATCGAGACCTCGCCGCGGCACCTGGACCCGACGGCGTCGTACTGGTCGAACGACACCCCGTACACCTACCAGATCTACGAGCCTGTTTACGGCTACCACTACCTGAAGCGGCCGTTCCAGTTGGTGCCCAAGCTGGCCACCGTCGTCGCCACGCCGCGTTATGTCGACAAAGCAGGCCAGCCGCTGGCCGATGACGCACCGGCCGAGCTGGTCGCCGAGAGCATCTACGACGTGCCGATCAAGTCGGGTGTTAGGTACCAGCCGCATCCGGCGTTTGCGCTCGACGACAAGGGCCGGCCGCGTTACCACGCGATGAGGCCGGATGAGCTGGGCCAGCGCCGCACGTCGCTGGATTTTGAGCACCAGGGCACGCGCGAACTCGTCGCCGACGATTTTGTCTACGCGCTCAAGCGCCACGCGACGACACGCATCACGACGCCGATCTTCAGCACGTTTGCCGAATACGTGGTCGGCTTGAAGGAGTATGGCGAGCTGATCAAGGCCGAGGACGTCAAGCTGCGCCAGGGGCTCGACCCGGCGAGCCAGGACAAACCGTTTCTGGACTTTCGCCGCTGGCCCTTGAGTGGGGTCAGCGCGCCGGAAAAACACCTGCTGCGCATCCGCATCAAGGGCAAATATCCGCAGTGGAGCTACTGGATGCAGATGACCTTCCTGGCCCCCGTGCCCTGGGAGGCGGATGCGTTTTATGCCCAGCCGGGCCTGGCCGCGGTGGGCCTGACACTCGATCGCTGGCCAGTCGGCACCGGCCCCTACATGATGACCGAGTTCGTGCAGGACCGGCGCCATGTGCTGCAACGCAACCCCAACTATCGAGGCGAGCCGTACCCCTGCGAGGGCATGCCCGGTGACCGCGAGGCCGGGCTGCTGGCCGACTGTGGCAAACGCATGCCTTTCATCGACAAGATGGTGTTCACGATCGAGCGCGAGGCGGTGCCGCAGCGCGGCAAGTTCAGGCAGGGTTTTTACGACATCGAAGTCTTCGAGCGCACCGATACCGGCATGGACTACATCGTCGCGATGCAGGATTCAGAAGACGTGCGCCGCGAATATCTGGACAAGGGTTTCCGCCTGGCGCGCGGCTCCGACGTGAACAGCTATTTCATCGGCTTCAATATGTTCGACCCGGTGATCGGCGATGGCGCAACGCCTGATCAGGCGGCGCGCAACCGCAAGCTGCGCCAGGCGATATCGATTGCCATCGACTGGGAGGAATACGCCAAGATCTTCCCCAAGAAGGCCGGCGATACCGCGATGAGCCCGCTGCCGCCGGGCATCTTCGGCTCACGTGAAGGCACGCCGGAAGGTGTCAACCCGGTGACGCATACATGGGTCGGCGACAAGAACAGTGGCAAGGCGGTGCGGCGCTCGATTGCTGAAGCCAAGAAGCTCGTGGCCGAAGCCGGTTACCCCAACGGGCGCGACGCCAAGAGCGGCCGGCCGCTGGTGCTGAACTACGACTTCTATGCACCGGCCACGCCCGAGCGCAAACCCGAGATGGACTGGGTCGTGCGGCAGTTTGCCAAGATCGACGTGCAGCTCGAGATCAGGGCGACCGACAACAACCAGTTCCAGGACAAGGTGCGCAAAGGCAAGTACCAGGTCTTCTGGCTCGGCTGGAACGCCGACTATCCCGATGCCGAGAACTTCTTGTTCCTGCTCTGGGGCCCGGCGGGCAAGACCAAGTTTGATGGCGAGAACACCTCGAACTTTGCGCACGCCGAATACGACCGGCTCTTTGTGCAGATGAAGACGCTCGAAGACGGCCCGGCCAAACAAGCCTTGATCGACAAGCTGGTGCGCATTGCGCAGGAAGAAGCACCGTGGACGTTGGGCTTTTTCCCCTACGCTTCTGCGGCGACGCAGTCCTGGGTGCACAACTACAAGTCGGCGATTCTGATCCGCGATCAGGGGCGTTATCTGCGCCTGGATACCGCCCAGCGCGCCGAGCGCCTGGCGCAGTGGAACGCGCCGGTGTGGTGGCCGCTGGTGCTGATGTTGGCCGCGGTGGTTGCACTCATCGCGATCGGCCGGCGCACGATGCAAAAGCGCGAACGCATGAACGCACGCGGCGAAGTGCTGCCGACATGAAGCACCGATGCTGAGCTTCCTTGCCCGCCGCATCGTCTACGCCGCGCTGATTTTGCTCGGCGTCAATCTGGCGACCTTCATTCTCTTTTTCACCGTCAACACGCCCGACGATATGGCGCGCCTCAACCTCGGCGGCAAGCGTGTCACGCAAGAAGCGATCGAGAAGTGGAAGTCAGAACGCGGCTACGACAAGCCGATGTATCTGAACGCCAAGGAGCAGGGCGCCAAGCAGGTGACAGAGACGATTTTCTGGGAGCGATCGGTATCGCTGTTTGCGCTGGACTTCGGCCGCGCCGATGGTGAAAGCGCCGGCGATATCGGCCACGAGGTCAGCACCCGGATGTGGGTCAGCCTGCAATTTGCGCTGCCGCTGTTTGTCTTGCAGGTGTTTGCCAGCGTCGCCTTTGCGCTGCTGCTGGTGATGTTCCGCCACACGCGGCTGGACTTCTGGGGCGTCGTGTTGTGCGTCGTGATGTTGTCGATCTCGAGCCTGTTCTACATCATTGTCGGCCAGGTGCTGTTCTCGCGCGTGCTCAATCTCGCGCCGATCTCGGGTTATGCCGGTGGCTGGGATCTGCTCAAATTTCTGGTGCTGCCGATCGGGCTGAATCTGCTCTCACGCCTGGGCGGCGAAGCACGCCTGTACCGCGCGATGTTTCTCGAAGAATCGGCCAAGGACTACGTGCGCACAGCGCGTGCCAAGGGCCTTGGCGAGATGACCGTCTTGCGCCGGCATGTGCTGCGCAACGCGCTGATTCCGATCATCACCAGCGCCGGCAGCTATCTGCCCTATGTCTTTCTCGGCAGCCTGGTGTTCGAGAGTTTCTTCGGCCTGCCGGGCTTGGGCGCTTATGTCATCGAAGCCATCAGCAAGCAGGATTTTGCGATCGTGCGCACGATGGTCTTCTTGAGTTCGCTGCTCTACATCGCGACCTTCGTGATGATCGATGTGGCCTACACCTGGGCCGACCCGCGCGTGCGGCTGGCCTGAGCCGCGGACACCACGATGCCCAAATTTGTCTGGCTCTGGACCGACGTCACGATGTGGCTGCTCGTCGCTGCCTTGATCGGCTACATCGTGATGGTGCTGCGCAGCCCGGCTCTTGCCGCGAGCTGGCGCAAGGTTTTCCAGGACACGGCGGCGATGTGCTCGTCGATCATCCTGGTGCTGTGTCTGGGTGTGACCTTGCTCGACAGCGTCCACTTTCGCACGCTGTTGCCGCCGGCACCGGGGGTGGTCAACCCGGCACCCGCCTACGACACCCGCACCCGCAGTGTTCTTGATGCGCTGATGGCCGATCTGGTGGATGCCCGCGAAGCAACCTATTCGCGGCCGCTGTCGTATGTCGCTTTCACCAAGGAGTCGATCGAGGTCAGCGGCCAGTTGCAGCGGGTGGCGCCGCGGCTGAAGTTTGGCGGCGTGCACCTGCGCGAACCCGACCAGGACTGGCTGCCCGATCTGGTGGCGCGGGCCAACGCCGGCCTGCTCGGCGGTGTGGTCGCCGCAATGCTGTTGTCTGCGCTGTTGATCGGCGTTGTCGCGCGTGCCAGCGGGCAGGGCTTTGGTGTCACGGCCACGGGCATCCGCCGCGGTCAAACGACGATGCCCTGGCGCGCTGCGATCATCACGCTGTGTGTGCTGGCCATCGTCGTCGGCATCGCGACATCGCTGTCCGGCCCCTATCACCTGCTCGGCACCGACCTCACCGGCAACGACGTGCTCTACCAGTCGCTCAAAAGCATCCGCACCGCATTTGTGATCGGCGCGCTGGCGACGATCGCGACGCTGCCGTTGGCGGTCGTGCTGGGCATCATGGCCGGTTATTTCAAAGGTTGGGTCGACGAGTTGATCCAGTACCTCTACACGGTGCTGTCGTCGGTGCCCAACGTGCTGCTGATTGCGGCCTGTGTGCTGATGGTGCAGGTCTTCCTGGACAAAAACCCCGAGCTCTTCGAGACCGGTGCCGAGCGCGCTGACCTGAAACTCTTCTTGCTCTGCACCGTGCTCGGCCTGACCGGTTGGGCGGGCCTGTGCCGGCTGCTGCGCGGCGAGACGATGAAGCTGCGCGAGCTGGAGTATGTGCAGGCGGCGACCGCCTTCGGCGTCAGCGATTCACGAATCATGCTGCGCCATATCTTCCCCAACGTCGCGCACCTGATGCTGATCGTCACGGTGCTCGAATTTTCATCGTTGATCCTGTACGAGGCGGTGCTGTCGTACGTCGGCGTTGGTGTCGACCCGTCGATGAACAGCTTCGGCGGCATGATCAACCTGGCGCGCAACGAGATGAGCCGCGACCCGCTGGTCTGGTGGTCGTTTGCCGCGGCCTTCGGCTTCATGGTCACGCTGGTGCTGGCGGCCAACCTGTTTGCCGACGGCGTGCAGACGGCGTTTGATCCGCGCTCGCGGGCTTTTCGGCCGAAGCTCGGTCGCAAGTCCGACAGCACGCCCAAGTCACTGGGCAAGGTTGCCTGAGATGCTCCGAATCACCGACCTCGAAGTTGAACTCGATGCCGATGCCGGCATCGTGCGCGCGATCGACGCGCTGAACCTGTCGATCAGTCGCGGTGAGACTTTTGCGCTGGTCGGCGAATCGGGCTGCGGCAAGAGCATGACGGCGCTCGCGCTGATGCGCCTGCTGCCCGACAACGGCATCGTCACCGCCGGTCGCGTCGACCTGGGTGACGGCGTCGACGTGCTCGGCCTGCCCGAAGCGCAGATGCGCAATGTGCGCGGCGGGCGCATCGGCATGATCTTTCAGGAGCCATCGACGAGCCTGAACCCGGTGATGCGCGTCGGCGACCAGATCATCGAGTCGATCGAAACCCACACCGACCTGCGCGGCGCGGCGGCGCGCGCCAAGGCGCTGGAGTGGCTGGCGCGGGTCGGCATCCCCGAACCCGAGAGGCGCATCGACGACTATCCGTTTCGCATGAGCGGCGGCCAGAAACAGCGCGTGATGATCGCCGTCACGCTGGCCGCCGAGCCCGACTTCGTGATTGCCGACGAGCCGACAACGGCGCTCGATGTCACGATCCAGGCGCAGATCCTCGACCTGCTGCGCGGTCTGCAACAAGAGCGCCGCATGGGCCTGATGCTGATCACGCACGACCTCGCGGTGGTCTCGGGCATGGCGCACCGCGTGGCGCTGATGTACGCCGGGCAGATCATCGAAGTTGCCAGCGCGCAGGACTTCTTCGCCACCCCGCGCCACCCTTACGCCCAGGCGCTGCTGCGCGCGCTGCCCGATGCCACGCGGCGCGGGCAGATGCTCGAATCGATTGCCGGCACGGTGCCGCCGCTGTGGACGCGATTCGATGGTTGCCGCTTTGCGCCGCGTTGCGTGTTTGTGCAACCACGATGTGAATCGACGCGGCCTGGGTTGGTGCCGGTAGCGGACGTACGGCCGCTGCACGAGGTGCGCTGCCTGCGGGTTGAGGCCGGTGACAAGCTCACCGCGGCGGCGCGTGTTGACAGCGTGGCGGTGCAGCCTGCTGCGTCATCAGCGCAAACGCAGGTGACAACGCCGCTGCTGCAAGTCACGAACCTGCGCGTGCGCTTCCCGGTGCGTGGCGGTGCCCTGCAGCGCACGGTGGGGTATTTCAACGCCGTCGATGGCGTGTCGTTCGAGGTCGGCCGCGGCAAGACCCTGGCGCTCGTCGGCGAATCGGGCTGCGGCAAGACGACCACCGGCAAAGCGATCGCACAACTGTTGCGCCGCCAGGCGACGATCGAAGGCAGTGCGCTGCTCGACGGCCAGGATCTTTGCCAGCTCGACGGCCCGGCGTTGCACCAGGCGCGGCGTGGCATCCAGATCATTTTCCAGGACCCATTTGCGTCGCTGAACCCGCGCCTGCGCGTGGCCGAGTTGCTCGAAGAAGGCATGCGCTCGCTGCTGCCCGAACTCGACGCGACGGCGCGCCGCGAACGCATCGAGCGCTTGGTCGACCAGGTCGGCCTGCGCCGCGACGCACTCGGCCGCCATCCGCATGAATTTTCAGGCGGCCAGCGCCAGCGCATCGCGATCGCGCGCGCGCTGGCGGTGCAGCCCAAGCTGGTGGTCTGCGACGAGCCGACCTCGGCGCTCGATGTATCGGTGCAGGCGCAGATCCTGAACCTGCTGCGTGAATTGCAACGCGAGCTAGGCCTGAGTTATCTCTTCATCACGCACAACATCGGCGTTGTCGAAGCGATTGCCGACGATGTTGCGGTGATGCGTGCCGGGCGCATCGAAGAGCAGGGCCGCTGCGACGCGGTGCTCGGTTCGCCAAGCAGTGGCTACACGAGAACGCTCTTGGCGGCGGTGCCGCGGTTGCATGCCCGGCCGTCTACAGCCCCGACCCTCCACACCCACTCGCAAGGTATTGGCTGATCAGCTTGAGCTGCTTGGTCATCGTCTCGCGCGTCCAGGCCGGGCCATGCCCGTAGTCCTGCAGGACGTGATACTGAACCGCCTGCCCTGAATTGCGCGCCCGGTCGACGAAGAGCTCGGACTGAATCAGAGGCACGGTCTGGTCTCGGTCGCCGTGGTACACCATGACGGGAATCTTGATCTTGTCGGCTTGGCTCAGGGGGCTCAAGCCTCGCACCGTCGGCTCCTGGCGGTCGCGGAAGTACGGGTTGGTGTAGAACGCCGCCCAGATGCGTTCGATGTCAGAAACGCCGGCACCCGCGATCGCACACTTGTAGAGGCCGTTCGGGCGCACTGCGGCTGCAAACGCTGCGTAGCCGCCATACGAAAATCCGAACATGGCCATCCGCTTCGGATCGGCGAGCTTCTCGCTCACCAGCCACTTTGCACCGTCATCCTTGTCGTCCTGCATCTTCTGGCCCCACTCGGCGTCGCCGGCCAACCACAGCGCGCGGCCCCAGCCGGCAGACCCACGGAACTGCGGTTGCAGCACGACGTGGCAGCGAGACACCAACAAGGGCACCCAGCCCGAGTTGTCGAACCCCATGTCATCGCGTGACCAGGGGCCCCCATGCGGGAGCACAACCGCAGCGTAGGGGCCGGGACCACAGAGTTGTCGACTCGGTGCAGTGAGGAATGCCGGAATGCTCAATCCATCTCGCGCCTTGTAATACACGAAGCGGGCCGTTCCCAGCGCACGACGATCAACTTGCGGACGCTCTTTCGACAGCAGTGTGAGTTGCTGGCCACGCAGCATGTAGTGTTCGGTCGGGTACGCCAGCCCGCTGACCCGCAGGAGATAGGTCGGGACAGCCCCGGCATGGAAACCGGTGATCGAAACAGCAACGCCGTCGAAGGCTTGAACTTCGGAGCGTTTGCCACTCACGACGTCGACCAGGGGCTGCGAGATTTCGGCGATCCCGAGCGACTGGGCGACCCCCTTGATCACCGCGTCGAATGCCGGGTTCAGCCAGTGCACCTCATTGCCATGCAGGCCTTGATAGGTGAAGCCGTCGAATTCGCCAGCAACGGACGGGTCCACGGTACTGGCGACCCTGACGCCACTCGACTCGAAAAACTTGTGTTCGAACAGGGTGCCGTTGATCTTGCGCTTCTCAATGTCGTACTCATAGAGGCCCGCCAGGTCGCGCCCCACATTGCTGCGCAACACAACCGTGTTCGGGCTCGTCCCCAGACTCGCGACCTCGACCACGTCACGGTCCTTGACGTAAGAACGGAAGTGTTCTTCCCAACTGCCGGACGCTGCGTTTCGCAGTTCGGTGGCGATGTAGAGGCCCTTGGTGTCCGTTCCGCCGCGCGACTTGGCGCGGGGCGCGCCGGCGGCATCGACCAGTACTTCGAGGTCGTTTTCCCCGAGGCGCAGCACGCGCGCTGAAGCGCCAGTACGCACGTTGTAGCGGAACAGATCGCGATCGTTGCCGACGCCGTCACTCTCGACGATCACGTGATCCGGATCGCGGAGCATCCGGCTCTTGACCGACGGCACCGACAGCGCGCTCAACCGCCGGGTCGCGTCCGTGCGGCCGATCTCGTTGGACTCCAACGGCTCTTTCCACTCCTTGCCCGCAAGGTCGGTGAAGAGAAGTTTGCTGATAAAGGTCTTGGTGAACGACCCTTCGATGCGCGCGTCGTAGGGTTGCCACAGCACCACCGCGAGCATGTCGTTCTTCAGAAAAGACGCCGACCGGATGCGCATGCTGGAGGCACCGATCACCTGTGGCTTGGCCGAGAGGCTGTCCGTCTTCCAGACCAACACATTGCGCACATCGCCTTGACTCTCGATGGCGATCATGTGCTTGCCATCGGGCGAAAGGCGAAAGTCCGTCATCCGGGGGAACTGGGCGAGTTGCTCTTCCGTCGGAACCTGGATCGGTGCCGGGGCGGGGGATTGGGCGTTGCCCACGCAGGGCGCAAAAGCGGCGAACAGCGCCCACATCGAGCCTTGAAACCGCAGACAAGTCTTTCGCATATTGAAACTCCCAAATGAATTGACCTCTGCCGCGCGGACGCGGCAGAGGTCAACGAGCCGGACGCAGTTAGAAGGTCTTGGCTACGTTCAGGTAGACCGTCCGCCCCACATAGTCGTACGCGCTGTACAGCGGCGCGTTCCCGACCCGGTTGTACCCGGCCTGGGCCGAGATCTCGGGGGGCTTGATATCGGTCAGATTTCGGATGCCGGCTGTGATATCCCACTTGTTGGCCTGGTAGCGGACAGCCACGGTGTGCAGGTAGTAGTTCGGCACACTCAGCTTGAAGGTGCTGGTCGCAGGATCTTCCTCGCGGTAGGCGTACGAGTCCTGCTTGCCGACCCAGTCCAGGCCGTAGAAGAAGCGCCATTCCTTCACCGTGTAGTTCACATCCAGCGTGCCCGAGTACTTCGGGGCAGTGAGCGTGCCGTTGACCTCATCGACAGGATCGTCAGAGAACAACTGGTTCGCCTGCGACTTGTACTTGGTGACACTCAGATTCAAGCGCAGCTTGCCGATGCCCACGTCGTTGGTGTATCGGGCCGTGAAGTCGGCCCCCTTGACCTTGTCGGTGGCCAAATTGATGAAACTGTCGTTCACCGTCAACTGTTGTGATGAAGGATTGCGCGCATCGACGAGGCGACAGAAGCCGCCGCCGGCCCGGAACTGGGTGTCGTCGTAGCAGCGGGAAAGGATATTCAGTGTCCCGGCTCGGGCAACGCCGTTTTTCACCTCGATGTTGAAGTAGTCGGCCGACACCGAAATCTCGCCCCAGCCGGTGGCGAGGTCGGGCTGGACGATGATGCCAACCGTCTTGTTCTGCGACGTCTCTGCCTTCAGGCCGGCGGCCGCACCGCCGGAGTTGATGGACGCGATGCCGCTGGTTGCGATGAAGCCGGCCGGCAGGCCTTCGCTGCGGCAGTTGTCCTGGCGCGCCGTGCCGTTGTTGGCGGGATCGTCCCACGAGTTGCAAGGGTCGTTCTGCTGCGAAAGGAAACCGCTCGTTGCCCCAAGGAACTGCTCATACAGCGCCGGCGCCCGATACGAAGTGCTGGTGGTTCCACGCAGCGTGAGCCACTTCACCGGCGACCACAGGGCGCCGACCTTGTAGGTCGAGCCGCTGCCGTACGACTTGTAGTCTGCCCAGCGGCTAGACACGTTCACGCTCAGCTCATGAGCGAAGGGCAGCGTAGCCAGCAGCGGGATGTCGATCTCGCCGAAGACATCCTTGGCCGAATCGCTGCCTCGCGTTGGTGCCGACACCGTCAGGTTGTAGAGATTCCCGTTCTGCGAATCCAGGGCCGGCGTGTCATCGATCGCCATCTTGCGCAGTTCCGCGCCCAGCGCCACCTTCACCTTGCCGTAGGGCAGGTCGAAGAGCTTGCCGGTGACCGACGCCGACACCACATCCTCCTTGTACTTGCTGACGCCCGTGACGGGCTGGAAGACATAGTTGACCCAAGCCGACGGCAGCTGCCCGCCGATCACGGCCGGGGTCAGCGCCGGCGCGGCGACGCAGCCGCCCGAGGTGTCAACGCAGGAAAATCCGCCGCCCCCGGCGACCACGTTCAGGCTCTGCGCCAAGCGATTGATCAAGAACGACTCGAAGGTGTACTGACCCTTGCTTTCGTTGTGCGTCGCGACGACGTCGTAGTCCCAGCCGGTCTTGAGAATCGAGCCTCGCAAACCCACCACGGCCCTGGTGAAGTCGACTGACTGGGACGAAGTGTCATTGCCAAAACCGATGAAGGCCCGGGCGCCCACCCGCGCGCCGTTGCTGATGACAGTCGGGCCGGAAAAGTTGCTGGCGGCCAGCCCCGCCGGAATCAGCGGGCTACCCCGCATGTAGTCGAGCGACAACTGGCGGAAGCCGACCTGGCTGGAGTCCCGACGGTTGTACAGGAGCTCGGCGTAGAGCTCGGCATCGCCCAAGGGACTCACGTCGATACCACCCTGCAGGTACAGGTTGTGGTTGACGTTTGGCGAGATCAGCGACCGGTTGAGGGTGCGTGGATCGAAGGTATCGCGCACGTTCAGATTGTTGGCGCCGCCGCCGACGCCCTCGAACCCTGGCAGGCCGGTCGTGATCGCCGCGTTGGGGCGCCAGCGGTTGAAACTCGTGCCCACCGAGCCCGGCGCTCCGACGCCGGCCAGCGTATTGGTGCCCAGGGTGTTGATGGTGACGCCGTTGGAGCCAGTACCGCTGATCGGGTAGCACTTGGCCTTGCCCGTGGCCGGGTCCACGAAGTCGAAGCTGCCCCAGTCGCCGACGACCCCGGCGGCGCTCGTTCTGCGGAAGTCAGTGTTGCATTTTGTCCAGTCACGCTGACCGAGGGTCAGCGCTTTGCGCTCGCTGTAATCGTAGGTGCCCGAAAGGCGCGCGCGATCGGAAACAAACCCCGACGTCAGCGAGAAGTTCAGTTCCTCGCCGCCGCCGGCGGGCACGGCAACCTTTGCGGCGGCGGTGGTGGCTTCGATGTTCTTCTTGGTGATGATGTTGATCACGCCGGCCACTGCGTCAGAGCCGTAGATCGACGAGGCACCGTCCTTGAGCACTTCAATCCGGTCGATGATCGCACCGGGCAAGGTGTTCAGGT
Source organism: Rubrivivax sp. (assembly GCA_031431555.1). GTDB lineage: Bacteria > Pseudomonadota > Gammaproteobacteria > Burkholderiales > Burkholderiaceae_C > Rubrivivax. The sequence continues at coordinate 4,352 of JANPDN010000099.1, read as the reverse complement.
CGGCTGCGCCGACCGAGCCACGCGTGCCCGACGGTGCCATCCGCCGCCCGTTGAGCAGCACCAAAGACCGTGTCGGGGTGAAGCCGCGCAGGCCGATGGTGTTGGCGCCCGGGCCGCCGTCGGTGACAAAGCCGCCGTAGGCATTGTTGATCTGGCCCTGCCCCCCCGTGACGGCCGTTCCTTGCAAGACCTCGGCCGTGGACGTGAAGCCGGCGATGGCCGAATCGTCGTTCCGAATGATCTGCAGCGGCGATGGCGAGCTGAAATTGTCCCGCTTGATCCGCGAGCCCGAAATCACGATCTGTTGGCTGGCGTCATCGGCCTTCGGCGCGGGCGTAGGCGCAGGTATCGGCGCGGGCGTCTGGGCGAATGTGGGTGACGCCGGCAGCAGCAAGGCGCCACCCAATGCGAGCAGCGCGCAGCTGCTGAGGTTCGTTCTTTTGAACATGGACTCTCCGGGAAAAGTTGATCGGTGACCTCTTGCCACAAAGCAATCGCTGGGCCTGCACTTTCTAGCCAACCCGTGTTCTGTCGTCGCAGCCTGTAGCTGGATTGTCATGGCAGTCATGCGCGCGACTCGCTCGGGGAAACTCGGTAGGGCCGATGGCGCAGCGCGACTGCTTCTCGATATATGGCTGTGCCGGGGCGGTGCTCGGCGCCACGAAATGTGGCGTGGGCATTGGGGCCTGACCAACTCTCGAGCAACTCTCTGAAGCTTCATTCAGCGCCGGCAAAAGTACCTCGCTAGATCCTGGACAGCGCCCGCTCGTTACCCAGGCGTTGGCTTGACGCCACATCGACGCAGCACCGAGGCAGCGCGTCGCGTCGCGTCGCGCAGTCGAACCGCATCGACACCATGAATCGTTCCTGGGGACACATTTCGACCCCCGCTGACCGATCTGTGTCGCACCCAACCAACGCCGCCACTGATTCCGGGCCCTATGGTTTTCCCTCAGGCCGCACCGGCCGCCAGGACGCAAAGACGGCCGCGCTGCGGCCCGGCGGCCCGAATTGGCCCGCAAACCCGCGGTTCTGCAAGTGTCGCGTCGAGATGTCGTGGAAGCACACACCGTCGCGGCGTATTTGGAACGTGGAAACACGCCTGACACACAGGGTGCAGTTTCGGCAAACTCGCGTGATGTTCCGAGGAGCACGCGCTGCCACGCCACCACAAGTGACACGGGCGGCGCATTGCGCAGGACATGAACGTCAACCTACTTTCATTCACAGGAGCTCGCATGTTCAAAAGAACTGCAATCGGCACCGCGGCAGCGCTGCTTGTCGCGGGATGGTCCGTCTCAGCATTTGCGCAACAGCGTATCGAGATCACCGGTTCGGCCACGAAACGCATCGAATCTGAAGGCGCTTTGCCGATCCAGATCATCACCAAGGAAGAGATCGCCAAGTCCGGGGCCACCACGGCTGCCGAACTGCTGGACCGCATCTCGGCCAACAACGGGGGTGGCTACAACCAGGTCCTCGCAATCGGCGACAGCGCGCGGCCGGGCTTTGCTGGCGCTTCGCTGCGCGGGCTAGGGTCCAACACCACGCTGGTGCTGCTCAACGGCCGTCGGCTCGCGGTCTTCGCCTTCGACGGCGGTGGCACTGACCTGAATGCAATCGCGCTGGGCGCCATCGAACGTGTCGAAATCCTGAAGGACGGTGCCTCGGCGTTGTACGGCACCGACGCCATTGCCGGCGTGATGAACTTCATCACCCGCAAGGACTTCGGTGGCATCGAGCTCAATGCCGGTGGTCGCGCGCCGCAAAAGGCCGGTGGCCGGGCGGTCAACGCGTCGGTCACCGCAGGTTTTGGCGACCTGGCAAAAAGTGGTTTCAACGTCTTTGGAAATATCACCTACGACAAGTACGATGCCCTGAAGGCATCGCAGCGTGATTTTGCGAAGACCGCGTTCCTGCCGAATGCACCGGGTGGGCTGTTCAACCGGACCAGCGGCAACACCTTCCCCGCAAGCATCTTTTACCCGGGCGTCGGCACCGTGAACCCCGGCGTCCCGAACTGCCTGCCGCCGGCGTCGTTCCAGACCGTGCCGACGGGGCCGTGCCGTTTCGACTACGCCTCGGTCATCGACATCCTGGCACCGCAAGAAAAGCTCGGTGGCCTGGCCCGCGCGACGCTGCAACTTGGCCCGAACCACGAACTCATCGCCGAGTTGACGAAGACCAAGACGACGACCAAGTTTGTCATCTCGCCGACACCCGCCTCCGGCGCCACCACCTTCAGCGGCGACGCCTTGCTCTACCCTGCAGGCGGCAAGTGGTACCCGAAGGCCATCAACCCGGCGACCGGCCTCAGCGAGAACGGTTTGCTGTGGTACACCCCAGCGACCACCGACGGCACCGCGACCTACTTCCAGCCGCTGGCTGGCGATCTGCAAATCTTCTGGCGCACCGTTGATGCCGGTGGGCGTGCGAACCAGACCAAATCCGACCAGGATCGCATGTTGGTTGGTGCCAAGGGCACCCTGTTTGGCAAGTGGGACTACGACGTCGCCGCGCTGAAGTCCACCAGCAAGGCCGTTGAGAGTTACGTCGGTGGCCTCTTCTCCGAGACCAAACTGCGCCGCGCGACCTGTACGGATACGTCGGTGCCCTGCGGGCCGCTGAACCCGACCTACACGCCGAACCCGATCAACCCGGACATCAACCCGTTCGGGCCCAACGACGCGACGGGCCTGGCTGCTTTGAAGGCGACCCAGATCCTCGAGCCGGTGCGGATCTCCAAATCGACACGTGAAAGTGTCGACGGCAAGATCTCGGGCGAGCTGATGCAGTTGGCAGGCGGCCCGCTGGCGGTCGCCTTGGGTGTCGAGCGGCGCACTGAAAAGTACACCGACACGCCACAAGCGGTGCTGCAGTCCGGCGACATCATCGGCGGTGGTGGCAACCAGGCGCCGATCAACGGCAAGCGGACCGTGACGGCCGTCTTCGGCGAAGCGGTGCTTCCTGTGTTCAAGGGTTTCGAAGCGCTGGTCCAGGCGCGTTCGGACAAATACAGCGATTTTGGTAACACCACCAACCCGAAGCTCGGCCTGCGTTGGACGCCGATGAAAGAAGTCCTGGTGCGTGCTTCAACCGGCACCGGATTCCGGGCGCCGACGCTGTCTGACCTGCTTTCGCCACAGACACAGACAAATACGGGCGGCAACTACAACGACCCGTTTTTCGAAGCCAGCGTCGGTGACTGCTTTGACGCCACGGGCAACGCCACGACGATCAACAACCCGCAGTTCTGCAATGCGCAGTTGACGGTCAAGCAAGGCGGTAACCCGAACCTGAAACCCGAACAGTCTCGCTCGACGTCGCTGGGTATCGTGTTCCAGCCTACCCGAGACATCAACATCGCGATCGACCTGTGGAAAGTGAAGCTGGAAAAGCAGATCGGCATTCCTGATGCCGATGCACGCTTGGCCGCTTTCATCGACCCGTTCCTCGCCGACCAGGCTGCGGCCTACGACCCGGCCACGGCAAAGTTGACGGCGGCGGGCAAGGCGGCGATCAACGGTGGTGCGACCGCTGTCGGTATTTCCTCCAAGGCGATCCCGGCAGGTGGCGGGCGCCAGCTGGACGCGGTCAGCATCCTGTTCGACAACATCGCGTCAGCCTCCGTCCAGGGGGTTGATATCGATATCTCGGCCACCCTCGCGCGCACTTCGTTCGGGGTGTTCAAGGGGACCGTGGCGTCGACCTACGTCGATTCCTATGTTCAGGACGGCACCGATTTTGTTGGCAAGTACGCGTCGTTCGGCCCGGTCGTGCGCTGGAAGCACAACCTGAATCTCGACTTGGAGCGCGGTGCGTGGACCTTTGGCGTCGGCTACCGCTTTCATCAGGGGTATGTCGATTCCGACGGCATCCGCAACGTCGGGGTGTACGAACTCTTCGACGCGTCGGTCAGCTACAAGGGGATCAAGAACCTGACGCTGCGCGCTGGTATCGACAACCTGCTGGATCGCGACCCGCCGTACACGCGGCAGGACGACTACTTCCATGTCGGCTATGACCCGACCTACGCAAATCCGCTGGGCCGCACGTTCCGCTTCTCGCTGAACTACGTGTTCAAGTGATCGGTCGGCCGGGCCGCTGAGGCTCGGCTTGATTCTGCAACCCGGTGCCGGCCCTGCCGCCACCGGGTTTTTTTTGGCCGCGGCGCGCGCCGGGGCTCAGAGCGTGCGGCGGTGCGGGCTCATTTCGGCGCCAGCCGGATCGCCCCATCCAACCGGATCACTTCGCCATTGAGCATGTCGTTTTCGATGATGTGCTGCACCAGCCTGGCGTAGTCCGCCGGGGTGCCCAGGCGGCTCGGGAAGGGCACGTTGGCGGCCAGTGCG
>JANPDN010000098.1:0-5918 GCA_031431555.1 Rubrivivax sp. | reverse complement strand
CGGTGCCTTTCGCGCGCTGCGAGATGTCGACTACACCAACGCCTGCGAGATGAAGCGCCTGTATGTGCGCCCGGCCTTCCGCCGCTTCGGCCTCGGCCGCCGTCTCGCGGTGGCGCTGATGGAGCGCGCCACCGAAGCCGGGTATTCGACGATGCTGCTCGATACGCTCGACGACATGGAAGCCGCGCGTGATCTCTATGAAAGCCTCGGCTTCGAAGACATCCCGCCGTACTACTTCAACCCGATCGCCGGGGCGCATTATCTGAAGGCCGAACTGGGGGATTTCCCGACTCGGTATTGAGGGGGCCGGCTCGTGTCGATTGTTGATGACACGCGGCCCGACGCGGCGCAGACTGCCGTCCTCATTCAAGGAGGCTCCATGCACAAGCACACCGTTCGTCGTCATGCGCTGAGCGCAGCGGCACTTAGCTTGCTCGTCGCGGCCGGCTCCGCGCTGGCACAACCGATCAGCCTGGTCAACAACACGATCAACATGTTCCGCGATACACGCGGGGCCACCGACGTCGGCATCAATGCCGGCGACCGCATCCAGTTCGGCGCCGATATCGTCGGCGGCTCCGACGGTGCCTTCCTGCGTGCCATCTATCCGGCCAGCGGCGCGCAGCTCTTCCAGAGCGGGTTGGGCACTTGCGCGCCGCTGACGGTGGCGCCCAATTTCTGCTCCAGCTCGACCGCCTTCAACGCCAACCGCCTCGCGCCCTGGACCTTGCGCTTCACCCGCGGAGCGGAGCTGCTTGAAACCGCCGGGCCTTCGTTGCTCGGTGCCGAGCAGGCGGTGCCGTTTCCAGTCTCGGTGTCGATCTCTGGTGCCGGCCTGACGCCGACGATCTCGTGGCAGATTCCGGGCTCGTTTGCACCCGACGGGCTGCGCGTGAATATCTACGACAAGAACAATATTCGCGAGAACAACGTCGCCGACGTGATCCACAGCATCGCGATCGCGCCCGGCGCCAGCTCGTACACCTTGCCCGCGCTGATGAACGGCAACAACCTGCCGCTCGACACCGGCGGCAACTACACGATCGGCTTGCAGCTCATCGAGACCCGCGGCCACGTCACGTTCACCAACAACAACGCCCAGATCCTGCGCCGGTCCAACTCGTTCTTCGCATTCACCCCGCTCACCGGCAACGTGCCCGACGACATCGCGCTGCCCACCGTCGCCGACGGTGTCTACAACTTCGACGTCGCCGACGTCGGGCCGAGCAGCATCACCTTCATCGACCCGTTTGTCGCCGTCGGCTACGACTACGCGACCGGTGCTGGCGACCCCAACTTCGCGTCGGTGGTGCTGCCCGCCATCGGCGACGGCGAGTTCACGCTCGAGTTCACCGATGTTGGCGGCGCGCAATCGGTGGCCGTCACACAAGGCCAGCAATATTTCTTCGGCCAGGGCGGCACCGGCGCGTTCCGGGTCAGCGGCATCGAAACCGACGCCATGCTCGACCCGACCGACGCAACCGCATTCATCACCGGCCTGACCTTCGTCAAAGCCGGCGCCTTCACCGGCACGATGACGCCGATCACGCAGTTTGTCGCCGAAGTCCCCGAGCCGCAAACCTACGCGCTGCTCGCACTCGGCCTCGTGGGTTTGCTCGGCCGCGGGCTTGCCCGCCGCCGCGCCGCGCATTGACGCCCGGGGCGGGGTGAGGGCAGCGGCCCGCGCAGCGGTACGATCCGCTTCATGTCGCCCACCCCCACCCTGACCCCCACCCCGAAATCCGGCCCCATCGAACTCCGCGTCGGCGATCTGCGTCTGGCCTTGCGGCCCGACCTCGGCGGCAGCATCGCTGGCCTGTGGCATGGCGATCTCGCGGTGCTGCGCAGCAGCGAGCCCGCCGAGCTGACCCGCGCCCGGCTGGGGGCTTGTTTCCCGCTCCTGCCGTATTCCAACCGCCTCGGCCACCGGCACTTTCGCTGGCAAGGCAAGGAATACACCACGCAGATGAACTTCGACGACAGCCCGCATTCGCTGCACGGCGTGGCCTGGCAGCGTGCCTGGGCCGTCGAGTCGCATCGTGAACACGACGCGGTGCTGCACTTCGAACATGCCGCCGACGCCGACTGGCCTTTTGCCTTCAGCGCGACGCAGACCTTTGCGCTCACCGCCCATGCGCTGAATGTCGGCCTGTCGATCACCAATACCGCCGACAAACCGGCGCCGGTGGGCCTGGGCTGGCACCCGTACTTTCCCAAGCGCGCGCGCAGCCGGCTGCACATCGAACTCACCGACCGCTGGGAAAGTGACAAGACGACGCAGCTGCCGACACGCAAGGTGCCGCAGCCCGGCATTGACAGCGATGTCGTGCATCTGGACTTCGACAACTGCTTCGAGGGCTGGCAGGGCGCGGCGCGCGTGCGCGACGAGCGCCTGTCGGTCAAGCTGACTTCGTCGTTGCCGTATCTGGTGGTCTTCACACCGCCCGCGCGCGACTATTTCTGCGTCGAGCCGGTGAGCCACGTGAGCAATGCGATCCACATGTCCGACCCCGCCGCACATGGCCTGCGCACGCTGCAGCCGGGTGAACATTTCCAGGCCTGGATGAAGCTGGAGATCGGGGCGGTCTGAGAGTCAGAGAGTCAGAGAGTCTTTCGATCATGCCGACGCCGGTTGCTGCCGAGATCACGCCGCTGCCGGCCTCGGTGCCGGCATCGCTGCTTGGCGAGTCGCCGTTTTGGCATCCGGAGCAAGCAGCGCTGTGGTGGTGCGACATCCCCGGCAAACGACTCAACCGCTACCACCCGGCCAGTGACGAGCACCGCGCCTGGGCCTTCGATACCGAACCGGCCTGCATCGCACCGCTGCCCGGTGGCGACCTGATCATCGGCATGCGCGACGGCCTCTGGCGCTTCGACCCCACCACGGACAAGCGCGAACAACTTGCCAAGCCGCCCTACGACCCCGCCAAAGAGCGTTTCAACGACGGCAAGGCCGACCCGCAAGGGCGCTTCTGGCTCGGCACGATCTACGAGCCGCGCCAGCCGCCGCTGGCGACATTGCAGCGCTGGGCTGCCGGCCAACTGAGAAGTTTGGCATCCGGCATCACGGTCAGCAACGGCCTGGGCTTCAGCCCCGACGGCCGCACGATGTACTGGAGCGATACCAAGGCGCATGTCGTTTTTGCTTTTGACTTCGACCCGCAGGCCGGCAGCTTGTCGCGCCAGCGTGTTTTTGTGCAGTTCCCGCTGAAGACCAGCGGCCAGGCCCTGTCGACGTATGGCGGCCGCCCCGACGGTGCCGCGGTCGACGCCGAAGGCGGTTACTGGACGGCGATGTTCGAAGGCCAACGACTGCTTCGTTATTCGCCCGCCGGCGAGTTGCTCGCCGAAGTCGAGCTGCCGGTGCGCTGCCCGACGATGCCGTGTTTTGGCGGCGCCGATCTGCGCACGCTGTACATCACCACCTCGCGCGAAAACCGGCCCGCCGACGAACTCGCGCTTGAACCCTGGGCCGGCAGGGTGCTGCAACTTCGGGTGGACGTGCCGGGGCTGCCGGTGAATTTCGCCAAAGCCTGAGATCGTCATGGCCATGCTGGCGCAAGAGATCATCCGCATCAAACGCGACGGCGGCGCCTTGAGCCGCTTGCAGATCGAAGCGTTTGCCAACGGCATTGCCGACCAGAGTTGGAGCGAAGGCCAGGTCGCCGCGATGGCGATGGCGATCTGGCTGCGTGGCATGGACACCGACGAAACCGTGGCCCTGACCACCGCGATGACCAACGCCGGCGAACGCCTCGATTGGCGTGACGCGCAGCTCGCCGGCCCGGTGCTCGACAAACATTCCACCGGCGGTGTCGGCGACAAGGTCAGCCTGATGCTGGCGCCGATCATCGCCGCCTGCGGCGGCATCGTGCCGATGATCAGCGGCCGCGGCCTGGGCCACACCGGCGGCACGCTGGACAAGCTGCAAGCCCTGCCCGGCTACAACGTCTTCCCCGACCGGTCGACGCTGCTGGCCACGCTGCGTGGCGTCGGCTGCGCCATCGTCGGCGCCAGCGCCAAGCTCGCGCCGGCCGACAAGCGCTTGTATGCGATCCGCGATGTCACTGCCACCGTCGAGTCGGTGCCGCTGATCACGGCGAGCATCCTGTCGAAAAAACTCGCCGCCGGTTTGCAGTCGCTGGTGATGGACGTCAAAGTCGGCAACGGCGCCTTTTGCGCCACGCTGGCGCAGGCCACCGAACTTAGCGCGAGTCTGGTGCGGGTTGCGCGGGGTGCCGGTTTGCCGACCGTCGCGCTGATCACCGATATGAACCAGGTCCTCGGCACAACGGCCGGCAATGCGCTCGAAACGCAGGAGGCGATTGACTTCCTGACCGGCGCGCAGCGCGAGCCGCGGCTGCTGCAGGTGACGTTGGAACTTGCGGCGCAGATGCTGCTGCTCGCCGGCCTGTCAAAGAGCATCGATGCCGCACGCGAACGCGCCACACGCGCGCTCGACAGCGGCCTGGCGGCGGAGAGTTTTGCGCGCATGGTCGCCGCGCTCGGTGGCCCCGCCGATGTGCTGCACGATGCCCAACTGCCTACCGCAGCGGTAATGCGCGACCTGCCCGCAGCGCGCAGCGGCGTGCTCGCCGCGATGGACACCCGCGCGATGGGCCTGGCGGTGGTGGCCCTCGGCGGCGGCCGGCGGCGGGCCGACGATGTCGTCGACCCCAGCGTCGGGCTGTCGCAGATCCTGCCGCTGGGCAGCCGCGTCGAGGCGGGCACGCCGCTGCTGCGGGTGCATGCTGCCAGCGACGCAGCTGCCGACGAGGCGCTGCAAACGCTCGCCGCGGCGATGCATATCGGCGACACCGCGACGGCCGCGGGGCCGGTGATCCACGCGTTGATCGAGCAGTGATCGCTCATTGATCGCTCATTGATCGCTCCGTGACCGATCGCTGACCGCGCCGCTGGGCTTCGCCGCATCACCGCTCTGCATCACCGCGACGCTTGCCCCGATGCCCGCGCCGCCCGTCGTCAAGATCTGCTGCATCAACAGTATCGAAGAAGCGCGTTTGGCCGTCGACGCCGGCGCAGCGGCGCTGGGCCTGGTCTCGGCAATGCCCAGCGGCCCGGGGGTCATCGACGACGCGCTCATCGCCCAGATCGCCGCCGCGGTGGCGTTGCCGACGCAGACCTTTTTGCTCACCGCACGCACCGGCGCCGACGCCATCGCGGCGCAGCATGCAGCGGCACAAACGAGCACGCTGCAACTCGTCGACCATGTGCCGCATGCGCAACTGCGACGCCTGCGCCAACTGCGCCCCGGTGTGCAACTGGTGCAGGTGATCCATGTCACCGGCGAGGTCTCGATCGACGAAGCCGTCGCCGTCGCGCCCTGGGTCGATGCCTTGCTGCTCGACAGCGGTAACCCGGGGCTCGCAATAAAAGAACTCGGCGGCACCGGCCGCAGCCACGACTGGCGTTTGAGCCGGCGCATCCGCGATGCGGTCTGGCCGCTGCCGCTCTATCTGGCCGGCGGCCTGCATGCCGGCAACGTGCGCGCCGCGATCGACGCGGTGCAGCCCTTTGGCCTGGACTTGTGCAGCCGCGTGCGCCACGAAGGCCGGCTCGATGCCGCCCTGCTCGGCGCCTTCATGGCCGCGGTGCGCGGGGTCTGAGGCCCTATCGACACCTCAGCGCAAGATCGCTGCGCCGGGTCAGCACCGCAGCCGCTCGACGCTGCGAATTCCTTTGTGGGCGAAATGGGTGCCTGCTGGCGCGGGTGTTGGGTGTCCGGCTCCGTGAAGTAAAGGAGGAGGTGGCGGCCATAGGCCGACGCCGGGGGACTGAAGCCGCGCTTGAAGAGCCGTACGGCTCTTCGCGGCTGCTGACGGCCGCGCCGCGATACACCCGGCGCGGCATGAACGCAGCCGGTCACCCGACACCCACGCCAGCATCGCGCGGACATC
>JANPDN010000097.1:0-33272 GCA_031431555.1 Rubrivivax sp. | reverse complement strand
CGCGGCCCACGATGTCGCCGCCATGTGCGGTAGCGGGGTGCCCGGCGTAGCCAATAAGAATTGGCTACGCGACGCCGGCCACCCCGCTGCCGCACTTGCTCGCACAGGTCCCCAGCAGCGGCACACAGGTCTGCGCGTGCGGGACCGCGGCGGCGCATGGCGATCGTCACGACGCCCGCACCCGTCACGGCCGCCGCGAAGCCGCGCCGCCGGCATCGGGGAAAAACGCCGGCTCCCCGCCAACGCGAAAGTCAGCGATCGCGGCCTGGCCGGCGGTTGATGTGATCCAGTCGGCGAAGGCCTGCCCCCAAGCGTGGCGAACATGCGGGTGGCGCTGCGCGCTCACGACCATCACGCGATACGGGTTGAACAGGCGTCGGTCGCCTTCGACCAGGATGCTCAAGTCGCCGCGGTTCTTGAACGCAGCCCAAGTGCCGCGGTCGGCGAGCACATGGGCGTTCATTGCCGACGCGATATTCAGCGCCGGGCCCATGCCGCAGCCACATTCGCGATAGGCCTTGGGCCGTTGTTTGGCGATGTCGATGCCGGCCTGCTGCCAAAGCCGCAGCTCCATCGCATGCGTGCCGCTGCGGTCGCCGCGCGAAACAAACGCCGCGGCCTCGTTGTGTGCCAGCTTCGTGAGTGCGACGACGATGTCGGTGCCGCGCAGCCGCGCCGGGTCCACCACCGGCCCGACAAGCACAAAGTCGTTGAACATCACGGCGCGGCGCTCGGTGGCAAAACCTTCGGCGACAAACCGCTCTTCCGCGGCGAGGTCATGGACGAGCACGACATCGGCGTCGCCGCGCCGGGCGAGGTCCAGCGCCTGGCCGGTGCCGACCGCGACCACCCGCACGTCGATGCCGCTGGCTTGTTTGAAACGTGGCAACAGGTGCGCGAAGAGGCCCGACTGTTCAGTCGATGTCGTCGATGCCAGCACGATCGATCGATCGTTTTGCGCAGGCGCCAACGTCGCCGCGCCAAAAAAAACGACTGGCGCAACGACGAACCGGCTGAACCGGCTGAACCCGCTGAACCGGCTGATCCCGCTGAACCCGCTGAACCAACACGTCAGTCCCACGGCAATTCACCTTTCAGAAAACGCGCTGCCGGTTCCGGCAGCGCGTCATGGAAAAACCGCGCCACCGGCAGGTCGACGATGAGCCGGCCGGCTTCGAGATAGACCACCCGCGTCGCCAGGCGTTTGGCCTGGCCGAGGTTGTGGGTGCTGAAACACAGCGTCGTCTTGCTGTCGTTGTCGCCCTCGCTGGCAAAGCTCGCAATCAACGCTTCGACCTCCTGCTTGCCATGCGGGTCGAGATGCGCCGTCGGCTCGTCCAGCAACAGCAGCGCCGGCCGCGTGAGCCAGGCGCGTGCCAGCGCCAGGCGCTGCTGCTGGCCGCCCGACAACGCGGTGGCGCGCCGCCCGGCCAGCGCCGCAAGGCCGAAGCGCTGCAGCGCGTGCTCGCAGTTGGCCGTGCGCTGCGCTCGCGGCAGGCCTTGCAGCCAGGCGGCGATGCGCAGATTGTTTCGCACTGAGAGGCCGAGCAAAAACGGCCGCTGGAAGACCATCGCCGGCGCCGCTGTCTGCGCATCGGCCGCCGGCGGGCGCGGTTGCTGGTGCGGATGCGACGGCGCGTGCCAACGCCGCTGCCCAGCGTCGCAGCCGAGCAGCCCGTGCAGCAGCCGCAGCAGCGTTGTCTTGCCGCTGCCGTTGCTGCCGACGATGGCCAGGCGTTCGCCGCGGTGCAGGCGCAGGCTCACACCGTCGAGCGCATTCAGCGCGCCAAAGCGCACGCTGGCCGCATCAAGCGAGAGCAGCAGATCAGCGCCGACCGGCGCAGCAAGATGAACGCTCACGCAGGCACCTCGCGCGCCGCGCCACCCAGCGCTTGCAGCCCGGCGATGAGCAGGTTGACGAGCCCGACAACCGCCAGCAGCACCAAGCCCAGCGCGAGCGCCAGCGCCAGATCGCCCTTGCTCGTCTCGAGCGCGATCGCGGTCGTCATCACGCGGGTCAGGCCGTCGATGTTGCCGCCGACGATCATCACCGCGCCGACCTCGGACACCGCGCGGCCAAAGGCCGTGAGCAGCAGCGTCAATACCGCCAGCCGCTCGTGCACGAGCAGCAGCGCCGCGGCGGTCAGCCGCGACGCGCCCCAGGACCGCAGTTGTTCGCCGCCGTCGCGCCAGGCGCCCAGCAGCAGCCGGCGCGTGAGTGCGGCCACCAGCGGTACGACCAGGATGCTCTGCGCCACGACCATCGCCGCGGGCGTGAATAAAATGCCCAATGCACCGAGCGGCCCGGCGCGCGAGAGCAGCAGATAAACGACCAGGCCGACCAGCACCGAAGGCAAGGCGAGCAGCGTATTCAGCAGCCCGACGACCAGCGCCTGCCCCGGAAAGCGCAACACTGCGAGCGCTGCGCCGATGAGCAGCCCGAAGAGCGCGCCGATCAGGCAGGCGCTGCAGCTGACCTGCAACGACAGTGCAACGATCTGCAGCAACGCGCCGTCACCACGCGCGATCAGCGTGGCGGCGAGGGCAAGGCTTTCGGCGAAGGTATTCATCGCGCCTCGAGGATCGAGATCAGCAGCGAGATCAGAAGCGAGATCAACATCGCGATCGATTGTCCACGCCGCGCGGGCCGCAGAATCCGGCCTGCACCAAATCAACAAACCCATGACCGAACTCGGCCCCTCCCCGCTGGCAGCCGGCGAAGACAACATCAGCGTTGACGCTGCGCGCGCCGCGATCATGGCTGCGTTGCAGCCCTGCGCCGCGGTGTTGGCGGCGGCGTCACGCAGCCAGACGCTGCCACTGCTGCAAGCGCTGGGGCGTGTGCTGGCCGCCGATGTGGTGTCGCCGATCGATGTGCCGGCGCACGACAACTCGGCGATGGACGGTTATGCCTTTGACGGCGCGGTGCTGGCGTCGACCGCGGCGGCCGCGGCGGGCTCACCCGCGGCCGACATTCAACTGCGCGCGGTTGGCGCCGTCTTCGCCGGCCGGCCTTACGAAGGCCGCGTCGGCAGTGGCGAATGCATCCGCATCATGACCGGCGCGGTGATACCGGCTGGACTGGATACCGTCGTGCCGATCGAGCTGTGTCGCGTGGATAACGACAGCGATAACGACAGCGATCACGACAACGACAACGACAACGACAACAACAGCGCCAGCGACGGCGACATCGTCTGCATCGCGCCGGGTGCGGTGCGGCGCGGCGACAACCGCCGCCACCGCGGCGAAGACCTCGCCGTGGGGCAGGTTGCGCTGCATGCCGGGCGCGTGCTGGGGCCGGCCGACCTGGGCCTGCTCGCGTCGCTCGGTTTGAGCGAGATCGCGGTGCGCCCCCGCCTGCGCGTGGCGCTGTTTTCCACGGGGGACGAAGTGCTCGAACCCGGCCAGCCGCTGGCGCCGGGCTGCATCTACGACAGCAACCGCGTCACGCTGGCCGCCGCGCTGCACCGGCTGGGCATGGAGGTCATCGACCTCGGCCTGGTGCGCGACGACCCGGCGGCGCTTGAGGCCACGCTGCATCGCGCAGTGGCGCAGGCCGACGTCGTGGTCACCAGCGGCGGCGTCAGCGCCGGCGACGCCGACCACACCCGCGACCTGCTGGCGCGCCTGGGTAGCGTCAACTTCTGGAAAGTCGCGATGCGGCCCGGGCGGCCGTTTGCCTTCGGCAATTTGCGCGACAGCGTGCTGGGAACAACTGGCCGCAGCGCCTGGCTGTTTGCGCTGCCCGGCAACCCGGTCGCGGCGCTCGTGAGTTTTTATGCGCTGGCGGTTGACGGCCTGCTCACATTGGCTGGCGCGCAGGCGCAGGCCACGCCGCGCCTGCAAGCGCGCTGCGCTGTGGCGATCAGAAAACGCCCCGGCCGCACCGAATTTCAGCGCGGCAGCGTGACCCGCGCAGCCGATGGTGTCTGGCAGGTGCAGCCCTTCGGCGCGCAAGGCGCCGGCATCTTGCGCAGCATGAGCGAAAGCAATGCGCTGATCGTGTTGGGGCACGACCAGGGCGCCGTGCCGGCGGGTGGGATGGTCGAGGTCTGGTTGTTCGACGGGCTGGTCTGAGCGCGGGATCGGCCAAGCCACAATCGCCGGCCCGCTGCCCGCGGCCAACCACCGAGACCCCGCATGAAATCCAGCACTGCATCCCAACCAACCCCGGCACTGCGCATCGGCATCCTTGGCTGCGCGAATATCGCCAAGCCGTTCACCCGCGACGTCGCGCCAAGCAAGTCGGCGCAGATCGTCGCGGTGGCCAGCCGCAACGCCGAGACCGCGGCGGCGTTCGCGGCAGCACACCACATCGGCCGCCACCACGCCAGCTACGAAGCCCTGCTCGCCGACGACGGCGTCGATGCGATCTACATCCCGCTGCCCAACAGCCTGCATGCCGAATGGGCGATCAGGTGCGCGGCGGCGGGCAAACATGTGCTCTGCGAAAAACCGCTGGCGCTGAATTTGGCCCAAGCGCAGGCGATGTTCGATGCCGCCAAGTCGAATGGTGTGATGCTGCTCGAGGCCTATCCGTACTGGTTCCAGCCGCAGACCGGCGCGCTGGTCACATTGCTTCAAGGCGGTGCGATCGGCACGGTGCGCTCGGTGCAGTCCTGCTTCGGCTTCACGCTGGCCAACCCGCAGACCAATATCCGCAGCAAACCAGAACTCGGTGGCGGCGCGCTGCTCGACGCCGGCAGTTATGCCGTCAGCATCATCCGGCTGGCCTTCGGCTGTGCGCCGCAGCGCGTGACGGCAGACGCTTCATGGACCAACGGCGGCCCCGAGCGGGGTGTCGACATCAGCACCAGCGCGACGCTGCATTTTGCCGATGACCGCCGCGCCCAGATGTCCTGCGCGATGGACGCCGCGATTCACCGCCGCGCGATCATCTCTGGCAGCGCCGGCACGATCGAAACCGAGTATCTCAACCACACCAGCGATGTGCCCGGCGGCGATGCACTGGGCCAATTGCCGAGCCAGTTGCGCGTGCGCCGCGGTACCGCCAATGCGGTGCCCTTCGAAGACGTTCACACCGGCACCGGCAGTGGCTTTCGTTTTGCCGCCGAGGCTTTTGCCAAGGTCATCGCCGAGCGCGACTTCGCGGCCATCGACCGCGCCGCACAGGCCAGCCTGGATATCGCCGCGACGTTGGAGGCGATTGCGCTGAGTTCGCGGCTCGGGCGCAGCGTGGATTTGCCTGGGCGCGCGGGTTGATCGATAAGCGCGCGGCTTGAACCGTCGGCGCGCGCAGCGCCGGCGTGGGGGTGGCCCGGCTACGTTTCTGGAATTCTTCGGCACTTCGCCGGGCCACCCCCGCACCGGCTCCGCGATCTGCGACGTTGGCGTCAGCACCACCCTCGGCAACACCGCGTCGAACGGGTCTTCCCGGCGCCCCGGCCGCCACCGGCCCAGCCGGGATCGGGGTGGCCGGCGTAGGGCGTAAGAATTCCACAACCGAAGACGGCCACCCCGATCCCGGCTGCGAGAACCACGACGGCGTGGAGCACAAGCCCTTATCGCTGAATCGAGCACCGGCCCCAGCCAGCAAACGGCTGGTCAACCGGCCAACGACCGCACTAGGCCGGCAGCAAGCGCACCCTGCGATCGGCCGCCTGCACCTCATCACCAGCGCGCAATTTGCGGCCGCGCCGAGTCTCGATTTCGCCGTTGACGAGCGCACCGCCTTCTGCGATCAAGACCTTTGCCTCACCACCACTGCCGACGATGCCGCTGGCCTTGAGCAGCGCGTCGAGCGTGATGTGCTCGCCACGCAGTTGCAGCTCGATAATGTCCGCCACGACGCGGCCTAAAAAACCACCACCGACCGGATCGACTCGCCGCGCTCCATCAATGCAAAACCCTCGTTGATATCTTCGAGCTTGAGCGTGTGCGTGATCAGTGGGTCGATCTGGATCTTGCCGTCCATATACCAGTCGACGATCCTGGGCACATCGCTGCGGCCGCGCGCGCCGCCGAAGGCCGAGCCCTTCCAGACACGGCCGGTCACCAGCTGGAACGGCCGCGTCGCGATCTCTTGCCCGCCCGCTGCGACGCCGATGATCACGCTCTGGCCCCAGCCCTTGTGGCAACACTCCAGCGCCTGGCGCATGGTGGTCACATTGCCGATGCACTCGAAGCTGTAGTCGGCGCCGCCATCGGTGAGCTGCACGATCGCGTCGACGACATTCGCATGGTCCTTGGGGTTGATGAAGTGGGTCATGCCAAAGCGCCGCGCCATCAACTCGCGCGCCGGGTTGATATCGACGCCGATGATCTTGTCGGCGCCGACCATTCGGGCACCCTGGATGACGTTCAGCCCGATGCCGCCGAGGCCGAAGACGACCACGTTGGCGCCGGCTTCGACCTTGGCCGTGAAGACCACCGCACCGATGCCGGTGGTGACGCCGCAGCCGATGTAGCAGACCTTGTCGAAAGGCGCGTCGCTGCGGATCTTGGCCAGCGCGATTTCGGGCACCACGATGTGGTTGGCAAAGGTGCTCGTGCCCATGTAGTGCAGCACCGGCTCGCCGCCGATCGAAAACCGTGACGTGCCGTCGGGCATCAAACCGCGCCCCTGCGTGCCGCGGATCTGCTGGCACAGATTGGTCTTGCGCGACAGGCAAAACTTGCACTGCCGGCATTCGGGCGTGTACAGCGGGATGACATGGTCGTCGCGCTTCAGGGTCGTCACACCGGGGCCGACTTCGAGCACCACTCCCGCGCCTTCGTGGCCCAGGATCGCCGGGAACAGACCTTCGGGGTCGGCGCCAGAGAGCGTGAACTGGTCGGTGTGGCAGATGCCGGTAGCGCGGACTTCGACCAGCACCTCGCCGGCTTGCGGGCCTTGCAGGTCAACGCTTTCGATCGTCAGCGGGGCGCCGGCCTTCCAGGCCACGGCAGCGCGGGTTTTCATGGCTCGCTCCTTTGTAATCCGGACGCGAGCCTACTGCATGCCCCCGCGGCGCCGCGGCGCGACCGGCCCCAGCGGCGGGCTACCAGCTGACCCCGACAAAAGCCTTCACGCGCCGCCCGCTCGGGTCGTTGATGATCTGCACACCGCCTTGCACCGTCGCGTCTTCGAGCACCACCTTGCCGGTGATGTCGAGCTTTTTCGACTTGCCGTCCTGGACATATTCGATCTCGACGCGGTTGCCCGACTTGGCCTTGAAGACCAGCTTGGTGGCGATCGTCGTCACCGCCGGGCCGCCGGGCGCGGTGCTCTTGCGGTAGGCAAAGTCCCAGTTCAGCTCGCCGTTTTTCAGTTGCACCTGCAGCGAGCCACCGACCTCGACGACCTGCGAGTTCGGGCCCTTGGTCTTGCCGACATACAGCGACAGCGCGCCGCGCGCGACGTCCCACTCGAATGTCGTCTGGACCTCGATGCGCGACTTGCGCACGCCGCCATCCTTGACATCGTCGATCTTGAAGACCAGTGTGAAGCCGGGTTTGATTTCCAGGCTGCCCATGAACTGCAGGTGGCGCCGACCGTTGCTGGCCGACTTGTAATCCAGCGCCAGGTGATTGCGCGTGGGGTCGACCTTCACGGCACCCGGCAGGTCGAGCGGCTTGGCCGCGATTTCCAGCTTCGGGTCGTCAAGCAGGAAGTGCAGCCGGATTTCGTTGTCAGCGTTGTCAGCAGCCCCCGCCTTGCGCTCCCACTGCCCCGCCAGCACCAGGCTCGACGGTGAACGCGAGATCTCCTTGTCGGCAAACTGGAAGCGGAATCTCGACTTGCTGTCCTCGATGTAGCCGTCCAGCGTCGACTGCACGCCGTCGATCTCGAGCACCAGGTTGCCGTTGGGCAGCAGCCCGAATTTGCAGCGCAGCTCGAACTCGAAGTTGTTGTCGCCATCGGGGTCGACAACCAGGCGGTTGCCGGCCAGTTTGAATCGCGGCTGGCTGTCGTTGATGGTGCGGCCGGTGAACGCGACCCGGCTGCCCTGGCTGATCGTCAACTGGTTGTTGGCGTTGAAGGCCCACACGATGCCGTCGATATCGACCGTGCCGCCGCCGGCAGTCTTCTTCAGGCGCAACTGGTTCTTCGGCGTGGTCGACCAGGTGCCGACATCGTTGGCCGCGCTGTCGAGCACCCGGCCGTCGGTATCGAACTGGAGCATCTGGCCGGCAACTTCGATCGGAAACTGTCTCATGGTGGGCTCTCCTGCTGGCGGTTGGGTTGGTGGTGTGGCAAACTTTTCTCTTAAGCTTTCACTTGGCGCTGGGTCGATGCGGCGATCAGGGGATCGACCAGGAACTGACGGTGAAATACAAACGGCCGCGCCGGTGTTCTGGCGCCACGCTGCCGACCGGGCGCGCCCAGTCCAGGCGCATCGTGACGCTGTCGTTGTAGACATAACGCAGGCCGGCGCCGAGCCCGGCCTTTTGGCCGCTCAAGCCGGCAGCACCGCCGCTCAAGCCGCCGATATCGGCGATGAAGGCCAGCGCCACGCTGCGCCGCAGTGTCCGCGCCAGCGTCGGCGACTCGGGCACCCACGGTAGCGGCATCCAGTATTCGTTTTGCAGCACCCACGCGCGGCGTGCCGATGCAACATCAGCGCGGTAACCACGCACCGAATCTTCACCGCCAAACGACGGCCATTCGCTGGCCGGCGCGGCGCCGCGCACGGCGCGTGCATGCAGGCGCAAGTCCCATCGAGTGAGCGCACCGACAAACTGGTGATGGGCAAGATCGATGCCGGCTTTTGTGAATCGCTGGCCATCGGCACTGCCACGCGACAGCGACAACGTCGCTTCGACTTGCGCTGAAGCTGCGGTGCGCGGCCAGGCCTTGGCGACTTGCCATGACACATCGGCCAGGCGGATGTGGCTGCGGCTGCGGTTGGCACTGCTCGCGGCGGCAGTCGGGTTGGTTTCGCTGCGGTAGTCGGCGAGGCCAAGATCGATGTGGCTGAAGCTCGCCGCCTCGTCGCGCCAGAGGTCGAGCGTGGCGCGCAGCTCGCCGCCACTGCTGCGCGTTTCGGCGGCGATGCTGCTGTTGTTCGTGCTGGCCAAAGTGCGGTCGGGGTCGAAGTCGGAGAAACCGCGCAGCGACAATTGCAAGCGCCGCTGCAGGCGGTCGAAAGCCACGAAGTCGCGGCTGTAGCTGAACGCGCCCGAGGCCTTGGCCTGCCGGCCCAGGCGCAGCGACCAGGTGTCTTCTTTGCTCAAGCCGACGCGGCTGAATTCGAGCGTCGCCAGCAGCGGCTTGCCCGCCTGGTATTCGGCGCTCAGGTCGAGGCGGTGGCGGTGTTCGCTGGCCGCGGGCAGCGGCTTCTTGCTCGCGCTGCTGCCGCTGTGCTGGCTGGTGTCACTGCCGGCCGCGTTGGCGTTCGAATTCGGCTGCACGAGATCGGCGTTTTCGGTAACCACCAGCGCATCGGCATCCTTGACCGCTGCTGCTGCCGCCGCTGCCGCAGGCGCTGCGGCGGCCTTCGCGCAATCACGCAACTCGGCCGCCGCCGCGCCGCCGGCAGCGGCCGCCGCAGCCCCGCCAGCCGGCTGAACGATCAGGCTGCCGACGGTGCGGCGTTGCGCCGGCAGTTCACGCTCCAACGCCAGCTTGGCCTCGTAGCCGATCAGCGCGGTGCGCTGCAAACGCTGCGCCAGCGCGCGGCGCGTCATGACCTCGTTGCCAAATTGCAATCGGGCACCGGGACCTTCAAGGAGATTCAGGCGCAGCGTCGATGGCCGCCGGCCGGTGCTGGGCAGCGCGTCCTTCCACACCGCTTCGGCAACGCAGATGTAGTCGGCCGGCCGCGCCATCACGCGGCTGAAATCGCTGCTCGGCAACAACAGATACAAGACCCGCCGCAGCGTGGCGGCGTCCGCTGGGTCGGCTTCGATATAAACGTCTTCGATCACCGGGTCGGGGGCGAGGTGGATGCGGCCGCCAAATTGGGCGCGCGCAAAACTCGGCAGCTCGGGTGCGATGCCGGCGACACCGGGCTTTGGCGGCGCGGCGAGCACCAGGCCGCCGGTCTGCGCCTCGTCATGGCGGTGGCGCAGCGGCTGCACCGAGATGCCACGCACTTCGAGGTAATCCTGCGCCGGCTCGATGAGCTTGTCGCGGTACCAGAGCTTGCATTCACGCGGCCGCACGACATGTTCGACCAGGCCCGGGATCAGGCGCTCCCATTCGGCGACGTTGGTCGATGGCACCAGCGGCCGGTCGCGGCGCAGCAGTGGCGGCGCGATGCGAAACGATACGATGCCGTCGTCAGGCCGGTCGTCGCCAAATTCGTCGGGGTCGAGGTTGAGCTTCAGCAGCGGGCCATCGAGCAGGCGCGCATCGTTGACGCTGGCCTTGAGCACATCGAAGATCGTCTGCGTGCCGTCGGACACTGGCGGGAAACGGTCGTGGTGTTGTCGCTTCCAGGCCTGCAGGCGGTCGCCGGCGGCGAGCCAGTCGGCAACCAGCTGCAACAGCGCCTGCGCTTGCAAGTCGACCTTGCTGAACTCGCGCCGCGCAGCGTTGATGCGCTGCCAGCGTGCGATGCCTTCCGCGTCACTGGCATCGGTCGGCGCGGCGCCTTGCGCCACCAGATCGAAGACCTTGCCGCGGCTGCGCAAGAGGCCGTTGAGGTAGTCGACCAACTCGCGCTGGATCGCCTTAGGCGTCAACCCACAGCCGGCATAAGCCGCTTCACGCGACTTCAGCTTGAGCTGGCTGCGCTGCTCATCGACGGCGACATACCCGCCGCGCACGACGAACTGCGCGCGCAATTCGGGCACATCGTCTTGCGCCAGGCTCAACGATGCCGCGGCTTGCAGCAGGATCACAAGCAGGGTCGTGAAGACAGGGTGGCGCTTCATCGCAGCCGCGCAGTGTGGCGCAGGCAGCCGCGGCTGTGAAGCCAAGAGCTTGGGATGGACGTCCGGAACCAGGCCGTTACCTCAACTGGACTTATACAAAGTTCGAATCTGGCTATGCCGCACCCGGGATCGGCAGGTTAGCGTCGCCAGCACCGTTGTGCGCGCAGTCTTGATCCGTTGCATCGCAAGCCACATGTTGCAGCGATGGCGCAGTCGGGGGCATCGGGCATCGGGCGCCCATCAATCAAACATCACCTGACACGACGAGGCGTAGACATGCAGAGCCCGAACATCCTGTTCATCATGGCCGACCAACTGGCTGCCAGCGCGCTGGCAGCGTACGGCCACAAGCTGGTGAAGACGCCAAACCTGGACCGCATCGCGGCGCGCGGCACGGTGTTCGAGAACGCCTACAGCCCCAACCCGATCTGCGCCTCGTCGCGCTTCGCGATGATGGCCGGGCAATCGTCGTCGCGGATCGGCGCGTTCGACAATGGGGCCGAACTGCCCGCCTCGGTGCCGACCTTCGCGCATTACCTGCGCGCTCTCGGTTACAGCACCTGCCTCGCCGGCAAGATGCACTTCGTCGGCCCGGACCAGCTGCATGGCTTCGAGGAACGCGTCACGACCGACATCTACCCGTCGGACTTCGGCTGGGCGGCCGACTGGGAGCGCCGCATCGAGCCCTATGCGCCGAGCCAGATGAGCATGCGCGGCATTGTCGAGTCGGGGCTGTGCGTGCGCTCGCTGCAGATGGACTACGACGACGACGTCGCCAACCAGTCGGTGCAATGGCTGTACAACCACGCGCGGCGGCCCGGGCAAAACCCTTTTCTGCTGGTGGCCTCGTTCACCCATCCGCACAACCCGTTCACCATCTCGCGCGAGTACTGGGACCTGTACGAGCACGCGAAGATCGAAATGCCTGCGGTGCCCTTCATCCCCTACGAACAACGCGACCCCTGGAGCCAGCGCTACTACAAGCTCATCCGCCAAGACGAGCATCGGGTGACCGACGAGATGATCCTGTCGGCGCGTCACGCCTACTACGGCATGGTGAGCTACGTCGACCACAAGATCGGCCTGCTGCTTGAGGCGCTGGAGAAAACCGGCACTGCCGACAACACCGTCATCGTCTTCACCGCCGACCATGGCGAGATGCTCGGCGAGCGCGGCATGTGGTTCAAGTTCAACCCCTACGAGCAGTCGATCAAGGTGCCGCTGATCATCCATGCCCCGGGCGCGAAGGTGGGACAACGGGTCAGCAAAAACTGCTCACTGGTCGACCTGCTGCCGACGCTGGTCGACCTGGCCACTGACGGCAAACCACCGGCGCTGGCCGACCACTGCGATGGCCACAGCATGGCCGCGCTGCTGCACGGCAGCGACCCCGACTGGGCCGACGAGGCCTTGATCGAATTCACTGGCGAGGGCGTGCACGCGCCGGCGCTGATCCTGCGCCAGGGCGACTACAAATACGTCTACTGCGAGGGTGACCCAGGCATGCTGTTCGACCTGCGGCAGGATCCTGCGGAGCTGCGCAACCTCTGCCTCGACCCGGCTTTCGCTGCCGTGGCGCAGCGCTTCGTGGTGCAGATCGAGGAGCGCTTCAAGCCCGGGCAGATCAAACAACAGGTACTGGCCAGCCAGCGCCGCCGGCTGTTCCTGCACGCCACGCTGACCCAGGGGGTGTACACACCCTGGGACTTCCAAGTTCGCACCGACGCATCGAAGCAGTACGTGCGCAGCGTATCCACCACCAGCACCACCGCCACCAAGGCCAAGGCACGCTTTCCATTCGTGCCGACCGTGCCACCCGACACGCCGCGTGCGACTGACAAATCAGCCGGCGGTTCAGCCAGCAAGACTTGATCGGTCGCTGACCGTTCGCTGACCGTTCCCTCACCGCTCGCTCACCCGTCCTGGAGTTGCCATGACCCTGACCCGTTCACTCAAACTCACCGCTGCGCTGCTGGCCGGCGCGTCGATGCTGCTCGGCACCAACCTGTGGGCGCAGACGTATCCCGCCAAACCGGTCAGGGTCGTGGTGCCCTTTCCAGGCGGCGGCATCGTGGACATCCTGGCGCGTGCAGTGATGGAGAAGGTCGCGACGAACTGGGGCTCGCCCATCATCATCGACCCCAAGCCGGGCGCTGGCGCGCTGCTGGGCACCGACATCGTCGCCAATGCGGCACCCGACGGCTACACCTTGCTGGTCGCCAGCATCACGGGCTCGGTTGGCCCCTTGATCAACCCGAACTTCAAGTACGACCTGCGCCGCGACTTCGTCGCCGTCGCGATGTTCGCCACCGCGCCAAACATCGCGGTGGTGCCGCCCGACTTGGCCGTCTCCACGATGGCCGAGCTGGTCGAATTGGCCCGCAAGTCGCCGGGCAAACTGAACTACGCGCACTCCGGTGTCGGGTCGACCAACCATCTGCCGGTCGAGTTCTTGAAGCACAGCCGCGGCCTGCAGATCACCTCGGTGCCCTACAAGGGCCAACCGCCGGCAATCACCGACGTCATCGGTGGCCAGATCCAGCTCTTCATCGGCGCCCCGGCCCTGCTGGTGCCGCATGTCAAGGCCGGCAAGCTCAAGGCGATTGCGGTCACATCGAATAGGCGCCTGGACGATGTGCCAACGGTGCCAACGCTGACCGAAGGCGGTTTTGGCGATGTGCTCGGCGGGACCGGCTGGTTCGGCATCGTCGCACCGGCCGGCACGCCGGCCGGTGTGGTCAACCGCTTGAACCAGGAGATCAACGCCGCCCTCAAGTCGCCGGAAGTGATCGAGCGGCTGCGCCGCGCATACGCGTTCCCC
This sequence comes from Rubrivivax sp., assembly GCA_031431555.1. Taxonomy (GTDB): domain Bacteria; phylum Pseudomonadota; class Gammaproteobacteria; order Burkholderiales; family Burkholderiaceae_C; genus Rubrivivax. Next base: position 19,627 of record JANPDN010000097.1, on the reverse strand, counting down.
GAGGGCGGATCACCAGATGAGTTCACCCGCTTCCTCGCCGACGAAGGGTCGCGCTGGTCGAAGCTCGTCAAGGACGCAAATATCAAACTGGAATGAGGCGCGCCACGTCGTGGCTCGGGGACGGCACGCGACGGCACGCGACGGCAGCGTTGGATTTAAGAATGAACGCCCGCACTCAGTCGCCGGCGCCGGCTGATGACCTGCCGGTCGTGGCAACGGCCGCCTCCGGCTCGGCATCGAGCCGCTCCGCACCCGAATAGCACAAGAAGCGCCGGTTCGCTGCACGCCCGAACAACGTCATGCCCAGGCGCTGCGCCAGCTGGTGCCCCATCGCCGTGACGCCGTTGCGCGAGACCAGGATCGGCACCCCGATGCGGGCGGCTTTCATGACCATCTCGCTGGTCAGGCGGCCGGTGGTGTAGAGCACCTTGTCGGCGCCGCTGATGCCATTCATGGCCATCCAGCCTGTGATCGAATCGACGGCGTTGTGGCGGCCGACATCTTCGACAAAGTGGCACAACCGGTCGCCGCACCACAGCCCGGTGCCATGCACCGAGCCGGCCAGCCGGTGGATGCTCGGCTGATCGCGCATCGCGTCGAGGATGCTGTTCAGCGTACCTTGCCGGATGCGCGCGGTTCGAACATCCGGCAATTGCAGCGCGTCGATCTCGGCCATCACATCACCGAACACGGTGCCCTGGCCGCAGCCGGTGGTGACCACCCGCCGCGCGGTTTTTTCTTCGAGGTCGGCGATGCCGCCGCGGGTGCGCACCGCCGCCGCATCGACCGCCCAATCAACCGTGATCGATTCGATCTGGCCGGCATCGGCCACCAGGCGCTGGTTGAGCAGATAACCCAGCACCAGCAGCTCGGGTTGCTGGCCGAGCGTCATCAGCGTGACCAGCTCGCGGCGATCGACAAAAATCGTCAGAGCCCGTTCGTCGGGGATGTGGATCAGGCGGCGCGCGCCGCCGGCATCGACGACCTCGATCTCGCGTGTCAGCGCACAACGGGCCTGCGTGAGCCGCGGCAATTGCGGGACCGCGGTGGTGCTCGCAGTGTTGCTTGCAAAAGGGTTTGCGGGGCGGTCGGGGGCATTCACGCCATGAGTGGATCACAATCGCCGCCGACCATGGCCATCGACAAGAACCTCATCACCGGGCTTGTGCTCGCCGGCGGCCGCGGCAGCCGCATGGGCGGGGTCGACAAGGGCTTGCAGCCGTTCAACGGCAAGCCACTCGTGGCCCACGCGATCGCGCGGTTGCGCCGCCAAGTCGGGCCTTTGCTTATCAACGCCAATCGCAACCACGCCGCCTATGCGGCCTTCGGCCTGCCGGTGATTGCCGATGCCAATGACAACGCGCTGGGTGACTTTGCCGGGCCGCTGGCGGGCATGCGCGCCGGCCTGCAAATCTGCACCACGCCCTACCTCGTGACGGTGCCCTGCGACAGCCCCGCTTTTGCGCTGGACCTCGTCGCGCGTCTGGCGCAGGGGCTGCTTGACGACGCCGCGGATATCGCGATGGCTGCGTCGCTGGAACACAGCGCTGGCCCCAACGGCCCCAGCGTCGTGCAAGTTCAGCCGGTGTTCTGCCTGATGAAGACCTCGCTGGCCGAGGGCCTGGCCGCGTTCTTGGAAAGTGGCCAGCGCAAAATAGACCGCTGGGCCGGCACACAGCGCTGTGTGCAGGTCTTGTTCGACAATGCGGTTGAGTTTTTTAACGCCAATACGCTGGGTGATCTGAACCCGCAAGAAGGACGACCAGAATGAGCCAGCCCACTTTTGCTGACTTCAAAGCCGATGCCCTGGCGCGGGGTTTCGACGAGGTGCTCGAACGCCAATGGGGCGCCGGCATCGTGCTCGACACCCATACCCACGCTTTCGCCGTCGACGCACGGTTGGTGCAGGGCGAGATGTGGCTGACCAGCGGCAGCGAGGTGCGGCATTTGACCGCCGGCGACAGCTTCACGCTCGACCGCGACGCGCCGCATGCCGAACGCTACGGCGCCGAAGGTGCGACCTACTGGGTCGCGCGCCGCAATTCCAGCGCTTGAGAGGCTGGCCCGTTCGGGCACCCGCCGGCCGACTGGTTGACGGCTTGGTGCCGGCTCAGTGGCGCGGGTGTGCCGCTACGATCTCGTCGCTTTCCACCAACCCACCCAAACACCCATGAGCATTCAATTCGACGGCCGTGTGGCCCTCATCACCGGCGCTGGCGGCGGGCTCGGTCGCCAGCATGCGCTGGCCCTGGCGGCCCTCGGTGCCAAGGTCATCGTCAACGACCTCACGCCGGCCGGCGCGGGCGCGCCGTCTGCCGCCGCGGTGGTGGCCGAGATCACGGCCGCCGGCGGCACTGCGATGGCCAGCCAGGCGTCGGTCACCGACGAGGCCGCCGTCGCCATGATGGTGCAGCAGGCGCTTGACGCCTGGGGCCGCATCGACATCCTCGTCAACAACGCCGGCATCCTGCGCGACAAGTCGTTTGGCAAGATGAGCATGGCCGACTTCCGGCTCGTGCTCGATGTGCATGTTGTCGGCGCGGCGATCTGCACGCAGGCGGTGTGGGCCACGATGCGGGCACAGAAGTACGGCCGCGTCGTGATGACCAGTTCGTCGTCGGGCCTGTGGGGCAATTTTGGCCAGGCCAACTACGGCGCCGCCAAGATGGCGCTGGTGGGCTTGATGCAGACCTTGTCGATCGAAGGTGCGAAGGACGGCATCCGCGTCAACTGCCTGGCCCCCACCGCGGCGACGCGCATGACCGAAGGCCTGCTGCCGGCGCCGATGCTCGAACTGCTCAAGCCCGAGGCGGTGACCCCCGGGCTGCTCTACCTGGTCAGCGAAGACGCGCCGACCCGCGCGATCCTGTGTGCCGGCGCCGGCACCTTCGAACGTGCCTATGTCAGCCTGACCAGCGGCGTGCATCTGGGCAGCGGCGCCGACGCTGCCGAACTTGTCGCCGCCAACTTCGATGCGATCTCTGACCGCGATGGCGACAGCGTGCCCGAAGACGGCAGCGCGCAGGGGCGCAACGAGATCGGCAAGGCGATGCAGGCCGCGGGCTGAGGGCGCGGTCGGTCTCGCGCAGTCGGTCTCGCGCAGTCGTCGTGAGGTGCCGGCGACAGGCCTTACCGCGGCGCCTCGCCGAGCCTGCGGCCCAGCGAGATGCCATATGGCGCGGGCCGGGCGAGCAGTATCGGGTCGGCGGATGCCTTGATGCCATCCGGCAACACCAGCGGATTGAAGGTCACCTTGTCGCAGGCGCCGCCTGGACCGGCTTCGACCTTGTCGATGACCAGCCTGCCTGCGGAGACTTGCCTGCGGCTGTCGGGCCAGACCCGTGCCGGGTCGGTGAGCTGGTCGTCTTTTTCGGCGAGTTGCAGGCGGAAGTCGAAGGCCACCGCACCGGCGGCCACACGCTGGCGCAACTCGTCGGCGAGGAAGTTGTCGGGCAGGGTCTTGAGTTGCTCGTCGGTCAGGCCCACGGTGCCGGCCTCGGGCACAAACTGCCAGCGCACAAACTGGCCGGCGCCGCGCGCGTTGACGACTTCAAAAGCGTTGTTGCTCCAGTAGGCGACGCTGCCGTAACTCGCCGGGATCGGTGCCTTGGCCAGGTAGGCGCCCTGCAGGGTCGTTTCCGGGTTGGCTTCGTTGAAGGCCTTGAGTTTTTCGGGGTCGGGTTTGCCGGTGGCCGGGTCAGCCGTGCGCACCTGCAAGAAGGGCGCGAACTGGTCGGGCCGGCTGACAAAGTACATCGGTGCCGAGATATTCGCGGTCAACCACTGCTCGCCATTGGCGGCCATGAATTGCAGCGCGATCGCGCGCACCGAGCGGCTCTTGTCGCTGGCGTTGGGGTTGCCGCCGCCGACCGAAAAGCGCGCGACCACCGGCACCCGGTCGCCGCTGAACACCGTCGCCCGCGACAGCGCACGGCCGTCGGCGTTGCCGGTGAAATAGCCACTCGCGCAAAGACCTTTGGCATGCGAGCGACGAAAGCCCGCCTGCTTGCCGAACAGGCCTTCGAGGGCGTTCACATGGACTTCGGGCCCGGCGGCCTGGGCCTGCGCGGTGAGCGGCAGGCAGGCGGCGGCGAGCGCGGCCAGCGCCGACGCGGTGAGCAACATTTTCATGATCTGGGGCCTCTCCAACAATGCCGCGCCCGGTGGGTGCGGGATTGCAAGAGGCGCGTGCTGCTGTGTCGGCCGGGCCTGAAGCTCCTTACATCAGCACCGAATCGCCGAACCCGCCGAACCCGCCGAAACCGCCGAGCACCACGCCGCCGCCAAAACTGCTCGTCTGCGGCGCATCACCGCCGCGGCGCAGGCGCACCGCGCAGTATTTGAACTCGGGGATCTTGCCGACCGGGTCGAGTGCCGGGTTGGTGAGTTTGTTGATCGCCGCTTCGTACCAGCAGAAAGCGACAAACACCGCGCCGCTCGGCGTGCCGTCGTCGGCGCGTGCATACAGGCTCACGCTGCCGCGGCGCGACTCGATGGTGATGACCTCACCGGGCGCGGCGCCGAGTGCAGCCAGGTCGAGCGGGTTGACATAGGCCACCGCATCGGGCTCGATCGCATCGAGCACGCCCGAGCGCCGCGTCATGCTGCCGGAATGCCAGTGTTCGAGCTGGCGGCCGGTGATCAGCACCTGCGGGTAGTCGGCGTCCGGGCGTTCGTCGGCCGGGATGATGTCGGCCGGCACGAAGCGTCCGCGCCCGCTGTCGGTGGGGAAGTTTTTTGTGAAGACCACCGGCTCGCCGGGGTCGCCCTCTTCGTGGCAGGGGTAGGTGACGCTGTGCTCGCGTTCAAGCCGCGCCCAGGTGATGCCGGCAATGCTGGGCATGACGCGGCGCATCTCGTTGAAGACCGCCTCCACCGCGACTTCGCACTCGGTGGGCGTGGCGCCGTAAGCGGCCCAGTCGAGACCGAGTTGCTGCGCCATGGCGGTCAGGATCCACAGGTCTTGCCGCGCCTGGCCGGGCAAGCCGATCGCACGGCGGCCGATCTGCACCGTGCGGTCGGTATTCGTGAAGCTGCCGGTTTTTTCAGGGAAGGCCGACGCCGGAAGGATGATGTCTGCCAGGCAAGCGGTTTCGGTCAGGAAGATGTCTTGCACGACGAGCATCTCCAGGCTGGCCAGCGCCTCGCGGGCGTGGTTGGCATCGGGGTCGCTCATCGCCGGGTTCTCGCCCATGATGAACATGCCACGCACCTGGCCGGCGACGATGGCGTCCATGACCTCGACCACGGTCAAGCCTGGCTCAGCATCAAGTGCTTCGTTGGCCACCCCCCAGACGGCGGCAAAACGCTCGCGCACGCCGGGGTCGGCAACCCGCTGGTAGTCGGGGTACATCATCGGGATCAGGCCGGAATCAGAAGCGCCCTGGACGTTGTTTTGCCCGCGCAGCGGATGCAGCCCGGTGCCCGGGCGGCCAATCTGCCCGGTCATCAGCGCCAGTGCGATCAGGCAGCGTGCGTTGTCGGTGCCGTGCACATGCTGGCTGATGCCCATGCCCCACAGGATCATCGATGCGCGGCTGCTGGCATACAGGCGCGCGACTCCGCGCAGCGTGTCTGCCGGCACGCCAGTGATCGGCGCCATCAGCTCGGGGCTGAAACCGCGCACGTTGTTGGCCAGCGCTTCGTAGCCGAGGGTGCGGTCGTCGATGAACGCCTGGTCGACGAGGCCTTCTTCGACGATGACATGCATCATCGAATTCAGCAGCGCGACATCGCTGTCGGGCTTGAACTGCAAAAACGCATGCGCGTGGCGCGACAGGTCGCTGCGCCGCGGGTCGATGACGATCAGCTTGGTGCCACCACGCACCGCATTTTTGATCCAGGTCGCGGCGACCGGATGGTTGACCGTCGGGTTGGCGCCGATGACGATGACCACCTCAGCGCGGGTCACGTCCATCACCGGGTTGCTCACCGCGCCCGAGCCGATGCCTTCGAGCAGCGCGGCCACGCTCGACGCGTGGCACAGGCGCGTGCAATGGTCGACGTTGTTGCTGCCGAACCCCAGGCGCACCAGCTTCTGGAACAGATACGCCTCTTCGTTGCTGCCTTTGGCCGAGCCGAAGCCCGCAAGCGAACGCGGGCCATCGCGGTCGCGGATCTGGCGCAGCGTGCCGCCGCCGAGCGCCAGCGCTTCTTCCCAGCTGGCTTCGCGAAACCAGGCGCGCGCCTGCACCGGGTCGATGACTTGGGCAGCGCTTTTTGGCGGTGCGTCGGCGCGCCGCACCAACGGAGTCGTCAGCCGCTGCGGGTGGCGCGCGTAGTCAAAACCGTAGCGGCCCTTGACACACAAGCGGCCATGATTCGCCGGGCCGTCGCGGCCTTCGACGTACAAAATTTCGTCGCCCTTGACTTGGTACGTTAGCTGGCAGCCGACGCCGCAATACGGGCACACCGATTCGACAGCGCGGTCGGGCACCAACAGGCCTGAGTCCTGCGCGTTGCTCAAGGCGCCGGTCGGGCAGGCCTGCACACATTCGCCGCAGGCGACGCAGCTCGACGCGCCCATCGGGTCGTCCATGTCGAAGACGATCTTCGCGCCTTCACCGCGAAACGCCAGGCCGATGACGTCGTTGGCCTGCTCGTCGCGGCAGGCGCGCAGGCAGCGGGTGCACTGGATGCAGGCGTCCAGGTTCACCGCGATCGCCGGGTGCGACAGGTCGGCAGCCACCGCCGCACGCGCAGCAAAGCGCGGCTTGCCGAGCCCAAGTTTTGCGGCCCAGAGATCAACTTCGTTGTGCCGTGTGTGCGCCTGTTCGGGCAAGTCGGCCTGCAGCAGCTCGAGCACCATCTGCTGCGCCTTGAGCGCACGTTGGCTGCCGGTGCAGACGACCATGCCGGCGCTCGGCTTGCGGCAACAGGCGGCGGCGAGCACCCGCTCGCCATCGATCTCGACCATGCAGGCACGGCAGTTGCCCGCCGGCTCGAGCCCGGGTGTCCAGCACAGGTGCGGGATGTCAATCCCTTCGCGGCGCGCGATCTGAATGATCGTCTCGTCGGCGCGGCCGCTGACCGCACGCCCGTCGAGGCTGAAGCTGACAGTCGGTGATTGAAGCTCGGCGCGTTCGGCGCGGGTAACGGCGTTCATGTCTCCATCTTCTCCTGCGCGAGTCTGGTGTCGTGGTGCGACGCCGCGGGCCCTGGCGTCGAGCGCGTTCAGCCGGTGCCTTGTGCTGGCGCCGAAGGACGATATCAGGAAGATGTCAGGGCAGTGTCATGCCTGCTCAGGGGATACGGAACAGGATTCACCAGCGGTCGATCCTCAACGGGCCGTTTCTGGGGAGAGCAACACATGACAGATCTACGATCGACCAGCCGACGATCAACCAGCCGCTGGCTAGCGCTGCCCCTGTGGCTGGTTGGGCTCGTGTGGGTCGCACTTGCCGGCCTCGTCGCCTGTGGTGGCGGTGACGATCAGGCTGGCGCGGCAGACTCGGCCAGTGCGTCGATCGGCGCGGCCGGCGGCACGGTCACCACGGCCAGCGGCGCCCAGGTCGTGATCCCCGCCGGCGCATTGGCGGCGCCGACGACGATTGCCATCGAGCGCACCGTTGCCGGCGCGCCGATCCTGCCGCCAGGCTTTGTCGCGGGCGGTGCGCTGTTCGCGTTGACGCCGCACGGCACGGCCTTCGCTGCACCGGTCACGGTGCGCATTCCGGTCGATCCGGGCACCGTGCCGGCCGGGCTGACGCCGACCCTCTACAAGACCAACACCGCTGGCAACTGGGAGCGGGTCGCGGGCGCCACGCTTTCCGGATCGATCGTCACGGCGCAGGTGACGGGCTTTTCTTTCTTCAACTTCGGCGCGTCGCCGCCGCAGATCACGCAGCAGCCGCAGGACGCAACCGTCAACGCCGGCAGCAGCGCAGCCTTCAACGTCACCGCGCTCGGCTCGCCGCCGTTCGGCTACCAGTGGCAGCGCAGCGCCGACGCAGGCGTGACCTTTGCCGACATCGCTGGTGCCACCGACCGCAGCCACACCGTTGCCGCCACCACGAATGCCGACAACGGCACACGCTACCGCGCCATCGTCAGCAACCCGGACGGCCCGGCGACGAGCCAGCCGGCAACCCTCACGGTGACGGCGCAAATCATCGCCCCGGCCATCACCACCCAACCCGCGGGTTTGAGCGTGGCGGTCGGCGCCGACGCGACCTTCACGATCACCAGCAACGGCAGCGCACCGCTGCACCAGTGGCAAATCAGCCGCGACGCTGGCGTGACTTTCATCGATGTCGTCGGCGCAACCAACGCGAGCTTCACGCATGCCGCCGCGGCCATCGCCGACAACGGCGCGATCTACCGCGTCGTCGTCAGCAACAGCGCCGGCAGCGCCACCAGCTTGAACGCGCTGCTCACCGTCACCACCGCCCCCGCGCCGGGGCCCGGCGCCAGCGGCGCGGTGCTCGGGGCGGGCTCGGACTTCTCGGTTGCTTTGTTGGCCGACGGCACGCTGCGCAGTTGGGGCTCTGACCAGAACGGGGCGCTCGGCGACGGCGGCGCGACAAATACCGACCGCGCCTCACCCGGCCCGGTGGCCGGCCTGAACGACGTGATAACGATCGACTCCAGCGGCACCAGCACACTGGCCTTGCGCCGCAACGGCGAGGTTTGGGGCTGGGGCGACAACCTCTTCGGCCAGATTGGTGTCGGCACGCCCGACACGGCGCGTTCGCCGCTGCGCTTTATGGGCAGCCCGGCGCTGGGCGCTGTGCGCGCGGTCTCCGCCGGCAACTCGCACGGCCTGGTATTGCGGGCCGACGGACGCATCGAAGCGGTGGGTTTCAACGCCGAAGGCCAGCTCGGCAACCCGACCGTCGTGGACCGCGCCAGCACCGGGGTCGAGGTGGTCGTCAGCCCGGGCATGAAGGCGATCATCGCGATCTCGGCGGGCAACTACTTTTCGGTCGCACTCGACGAAGACGGCGTGGTCTGGACCTGGGGCACCAACAGCGTCGGCCAACTCGGGCATGGCACGCAGACCGGCAGCCCGGTGCCCAAGCGGGTGGACGGTATCGGCCCGGTCAAGTTGATCGCCGCCGGCCACGACCATGTGCTCGCGGTCGATCGCAGCGGGGCGATCTGGTCCTGGGGCGGCAATGAGAACGGCAAACTCGGCCGGGGTGACATCGGCGAATTTGCCGCCACACCCGGGCGCGTGATGCTGACCGGCGAGATCGTGGCCATCGCTGCCGGCGTGCAGCACTCGCTGTCGCTGCATTTCGACGGCAGCGTGTTTGTGTGGGGCATCAACGAAACCGGGCAACTCGGCACCGGCTCGCACAGCCCCGGCTTCAGCGCGACGCCGGTTTTTGTGGCCTCGTTGCCAAGCGGCATCGTGGCCATCGCGGCCGGCGGCGGCGTCCTCGGTCACTCGCTCGCGCTCGGCCCCGACGGCCGCGTCTGGGCCTGGGGGCACAACAACCGCGGCCAGCTCGGCGACGGCACGACCGCGTTCCGGCTCGCGCCGGTCGTGATCCCCGGCCTCAACCTGCGCTGACGGTTTGGCACGCAAGGAGCAGCGCATGAACACCCGACACGTTTTAGTTCGGCGCTGCGGGATCTCGCAAGTGCGGCGGCCGGTGCGGTGGCCCATGTGGTTGTCTATGTGGCTGGCGCTCGCCGTCTTCGTCGCCAGCGTCGTCGGATGCGGCGGCGGAGGCTCAAGCACCCCCCCGCCGGGCAGCGCAATGATCGGCCCCGCGGGCGGGACCGTGATGCTCGCCGGTGGCGCGCAGGTCGTGATCCCGGCCGGTGCGCTGGCGGCGAATACCCCGATCGCCATCGAGGCCAGCAACGCCGGTGCACCGGCGTTGCCGCCAGGTTTTGGCGCGGCCGCAGCGATGTTCGCTTTCACGCCGCATGGCACGGCGTTCAGCGCACCGGTCACGGTCAGCATCCCGGTAGATCTGGCCGCGGTGCTGGCGGGCACCACGCCGACGCTGTACAAAACCAATGCCGCCGGCACTTGGCAGCGGGTACCGGGTGCGGTGCTCTCCGGCGCGCTCGTCACGGCGCAGGTCACGGGCTTTTCGTCTTTCATTTTTGGCGCCGCACCGCCCTTCATCGCGGCCAGCCAGCAGCCGCAAGACAGCACGGTTGCGGCGGGCAGCACGGCCACTTTCAGCGTCACCGCGCTCGGGGCGCCGCCATTCACCTACCAGTGGCAGCGCAGCACCGATGCGGGTGCAACCTTCAGCGACGTCGCCGGCGCCACCGATCGCACCCACACCACCGCAGCGACCGTGAATGCCGACACCGGCGCGCGTTATCGGGTCATCGTCAGCAACCCCGACGGCGCGACGACGAGCCAGGCCGCGATGCTGACCGTCACGCCCGCGGTCATCGCACCACCCGGCAATGGCGCAGCCGGCGCCGTGCTCGCTGCCGGTGATGCATTTTCAGTCGCCCTGTTGGCCGACGGCACGCTGCGCAGCTGGGGCTTTGGCGCCCTGGGCCGGCTCGGCGATGGCAGCGCCGGCAGCACCGGCCGCGCGTCGCCCGGCCCGGTGATCAATCTGGGCGACATCGTGGCAATCGACGCGGGTGGCGGCAGCACGCTCGCACTGCGCCGCAACGGCGAGGTCTGGGGTTGGGGCAACAACGCCTACGGCCAGCTCGGCGGCGGCAGCACCGGTGTGGCGGCGACCCCGACGCGCTTCATCGGCACCGCTGCGTTGCGCGGCGTGCGGGCGGTTTCGATGAGCGCCCTGCACAGCCTGGTGCTGCGCGACGACGGGCGCATCGAAGCGGCCGGTTCCAACCGCTTCGGCGAGCTTGGCAACGCGGCGGTCTTGCAGTCGACAAGCACGGCCGTCGAGGTGACGCTCAGCCCCGGCATGAAGCCGATCGTCGCGATTGCGGCCGGTGACGGTTTTTCGGTCGCACTCGATGAAGACGGCGGCGTCTGGACCTGGGGCACGATGTTCGGCGGGCCGCTCGGCAACGTCGTGATCAGCGCGCGCAGCGATGCGCCGCAGCGTGTCTTGGGCATCGACCCGGTCCAGCGCATCGCTGCCGGCCCTAGCCATGTGCTGGCGGTCGGGCGCGACGGCCAACTCTGGTCCTGGGGCAACAACTACTCATTTGGCATGTTAGGCCGCGGCGACGTAGGGGACTTTGACGCCGCGCCCGGGCGCATCACGCTGGCGGGGCCGATCGTCGCGATTGCGGCGGGGACGCTGTACTCGCTGGCGCTGCATGCCGACGGCAGCGTCTTCACTTGGGGCAGCAACACCTACGGCGAGCTCGGCTCGGGCTCGCTGGCGCCCACCGCCCGCAATACGCCGGGGTTGGCTTTATCGCTGCCGGGCGGCATCAAGGCCATCGCCGCCGGCGCGCTCGGCCATGCGCTTGCATTGGGGCCCGACGGGCGGGTCTGGGCCTGGGGTTTCAACGCCTACGGCCAACTCGGCGACGGCACGGCTGTCGATCGCCCGACGCCGGTCGTGATCCCCGGCCTGAACCTGAACTGAAACATCGCACTCGGGAGCACCGCATGAACACTCGACACCGCATCAATCGCTGGCTGGCGCTGCCAGCCTTGCTGGCGTCTCTGACCCTTGCGCTCGTGGCGGGCTGCGGCGGCGGCGATACAGCCGCGCCGCCGGCAGGGCCGCCAGCCGCCCCCGCAGCGGTGGTCATCGGCAGCGCCGGCGGCATCGTCAACGGCCCTGATGGCGTGACCCTGGATGTGCCTGCCGGTGCGCTGGCCACAGACACTTCGCTGCAGATCGTGGCCACTGACGCCGCGGGCTCGTTGCCGCTGCCGGGCGGCATTGCTGTCGATCCCAGGATGTACGCGTTGCTGCCCCATGGCACGCTGTTCAGCGTGCCGGTCACGCTGACCTTGCCACGCGTTGCCGGCGAACCGGACGACGGCAGGAGCCTGCTGAAAACCAACGCCGCAGGCAGCGCCTGGGAGCAACTCGTCACCGTCACTTCGGCGACCACGCACAGTGCGTTGATCACCGGCTTTTCGGTCGTCGGCAGGATGTGCGGCCCGGGCCCCGGGCCGTGTGGCGGGCCCAACCCGGCAGCGCCAGTGATTTCGATGCAGCCGGTGAGCGGCAGTGTGGACGAAGGCGGTTTTGTCTTCATCGCCGTCTCGGCCATCGGCGCGCAGCCGCTGCGTTACCAGTGGCGGAGCAGCCGCGCCGGCGCGCTGCCACGCGAGACGACATCGGCACTGGTCATCAACCCGATCGCGCGCAGCGACGACGGGCTGCAGCTTTGGGTGACGGTGACCGACCCGCTCGGCCAGAGCGTGACCAGCAACCCGGCAACGGTCACCGTGCGTGCCGGGCCGCCGGTCATCTCTTCGCAGCCGCTCGATCTGGAAGCCACCGCGGGCAGCACGGCAGTGTTGTCTGCCGCCAGCGTCTCATCGGTCGCGCAGGACTTGCAGTGGGAGCGCTTCGATCCGGCTTTGGGGTTCTGGGGCGCCGCACCGTCACAAGCGGCGCAGCTGGTGTTGCCCAATGTGCAGATCGCCAGCCACGACCAGGCGCTGTTTCGTTTTACGGCCAGGAATACCGGCAGCGCCGTGGTCGTGACCAGCCGTTCGGCGCGATTGACCGTGCGCGCCGCGGAGTCTTCCCCGGCCATCGTCGACCAGCCGCGCGACTTCGCCACCGTCGCCGGGCGCAGCGCCGGCTTCACCGTCACCGCCACCGGCGGCGGCCTGGGCTACCAATGGCAGCGGCTCGATGCTTTCAACATCTGGCAAGCGGTGGGCACCGACAGCGCGAGCCTGACGCTGTCGAACACCACGATCGCCGACGACGCTGCGATCTTTCGCGTTCTGATCAGCAACACCCAAGGCTCGGTGGCGAGCCGCGAGGCGACCTTGTCGGTGCCATCGACGGCCGGCGTCAACGCACTGCGGGTCGGCGGCGGCGCCGCACATTCGCTGGGGCTGCGCGCCGATGGCAGCTTGCTCGCCTGGGGCGACAACCGCAACGGCGAACTCGGCCGCGGCAGCGTCTCGGGCGATGGCGCGCCCGAGGCCGTGGCCGGGCTCACTGGTGTCGCGGCCTTCGCGGCCGGCAGCCAGCACACACTCGCGATCCGCTCCGACGGCAGTGTGTTTGCGTGGGGCCACGCCGAGTTTGGCAAGCTCGGCACCGGCCGGGCCGACAACGAATCGCGAGCGGCACCGATCGGCGGCTTCAACGCGCCGGTGCGTTTTGTCGCCGCGGGCAGGCGATCGTCGATGGCCATCGCCGCACCCGGCAGCTACTGGTCTTGGGGGCTCTCGCACCATGGCGACGGCTTGGGCGACATTCGCTTTGCGCCGAGTCAGATCGCCGGCCATGCATTTGTGCGCGTCGCGATCGGTGGCGACAGCGCTTCGTATGCGCACAACTTGGGGCTGCGCAGCGACGGCACGGTCTGGGCCTGGGGCCGCAACTCCTGGGGCGAGCTGGGTTTCAACAGCGTCGGCTCGGCGATCGAACCGCAGCCTGTCACCGGCGTCTCGCAGGTCATCGCGGTGGCGGCGGGATCCAACCATTCGCTGGCCCTCACGGCGGACGGCACGGTCTACGCCTGGGGCCGCAACGACGCCGGCCAGGCCGGCACCGGCAGCCTGTCAACGCGGGAACGCGCGCCGCTGCGCGTGGTGCTGCCCGGCATCGTGGTCGGCATCGCCGCGGGCCAGCACCATTCGATGGCGCTGTTGTCTGACGGGCGGGTTTTTGTCTGGGGCGAAAATGCCGAAGGCCAGCTCGGCAACGGCACCGCACTGGCGGCACCGACGCCGGCCGCCGTGACCGGCCTCGGCGCGAGCCCGATCGTCAGCATCGGTGCCGGCGAAAGGCATTCGCTCGCACTCGACCGCGATGGCAACGTTTGGGCCTGGGGCGCCAACGATCGCAAACAACTCGGCAACATCGGCGCACCAGGTGCCAACCGCCCGAACCAAGTCCCGGGAGTGAACCTCAATTGACCGCCGCACAACGCTCATCACATCGCTTGTCACAACGCGCATCACATCGCACATCACATCGCAGGTCACATCGCTTTTCACACGACTGCACCCGCCGGGGCTTGCTCGGCGCTCTCGGGGTTTTTGCCATGACCATGACCATGCCTAACGCCATCGCTCAGCCGGCGCCTGCCGCCGCGCGGGCCATCGAGTTCAACGGCGTCGCGCTCGACACTGCCGGCTGGCAGACGCTGCGCCAGATCGAAACCCATATCGGCGAGGTGCCCGCGGGCCGCTACTGGTACGACGCGGCAAGTGGCGGCGCGGGGGTCTGGGGTGGACCGGCCGCCGCCTACCTCGGCCCGGGCCTGGCGCTCGGCGGCCCGCTGCCAGCGGCGGCCTCAGGTGGTGGCAGCGGGCGCGTGACCGGTGTCTTCGTCAACGGCCGCGAGCTGCATGTGATCGACGTGCAGGGCTTGAGCAAGGTGCTGCAAGTGCAGCGCGGCCGCTACTGGTGGGACGCAGCGGGCAACGTCGGCCTCGAAGGCGGGCCGATGCTGTTCAACTTCTACTGGGTGCTGCAGCAACAGCGCAATGCAGCGGGCAACTCGACATATCGCAAAGGTGCCCGATCCGGCGAGAGCACCTACGTCGGCAAGGGCTGCACCGCGGTGCACGGGCGGCTGCGTTCGAGTGACGAGAGCAGTAGCTACTCGTACTACGCCGGCTGCTGAGCACCGCGCCGACCCGCCAGCTCGTCGAGCAGCAACTTCGCGCGCACCAGGTCCACAGTCTCCAGGCCTTCATTGAAGCTGGCGAATGCGGGCGCCAGCAGTTCGATCGCGCGCGCCACCTGCCCGCCCCCGGCCCACAAACGGGCCAGGCTCGTCGCGGCGCGCAATTCGAGTGAGCGTGCGCCTTGGCCACTCGCCAGGGTCAGCGCCGATATGAAATGCTGCTCGGCCAGCTCAAGGCGTTGCGGGTCGCTGCTGTCGGCGAGCGCGACCTCGCCTTGCAGACGCAAACTCTCGGCCGCATACAAGGCGTTGCCGTTGCTGCTGACAAGGCTGGACGATTCGGCCAGCGCCTCGCGCGCGGCGTCCAGCCTGCCACTGGCCAGTTCGGCTTCGGCCACCACACACAGCATGTACGGGATGCCGACCAAGCCGCCCGCCGACCGCATGGCGTGCATCGCGCGCCGCATGCGGTTGGTGTCGCGGGGCCGGTCGCCGCCACGCCCGCTGGCCCTGGCGAGCGAAAAATCGGCCAACAAGCGCCAATAGGTGATGCCGTATTCGGTGCTCAGCGAACTCAGTTGTCTGGCCAGCGCGATCTCTTGCGCCACGTCGCCGCACCAATAGTTCAACTGGGCGCCGTAGCCCAGCGCGAAGGCCGTCGAGTGCGGGCTGGCGGCCAGGCCGGCCAGGCGCGATGCCTCGTCGGCCTGGTGCAAGGCCTGGGCCGGGAATCCGGTGTACCAAAGCGCCCACGACAGGTAGATCGCAACCCGAGGCGCGTCGCGCAGCAGCGTGACATCGTCGGTGTCGGTCGACAAAACAAATGCCTTTTCGAGGTGGTCGCGCGCAGCGGCGAGGTCGCCGAGATGGATGCAGGTTTGCCCGAGCTTGGTGTGCGCGTCGGCCGCCAACCTCGTGTTGTTTGTCGCTTCGGCCTGGGCGAGCAGCCGGCCGGCCATCTGCCGCGCGCGGTTGAGATCAGCACGCAGGAAAGCAACGTTCCACAGGCCTCGCAAGACCCGCTCGAACTGGCCTGGCGACGCGCCGGCATCACAAAGCGCCAGCGCACGCTGATAGGTCGCCTCGACGTCGTCGGAGGCGTAGCCCTGCGACGCCATCAATGCCGCGCCCAGGGGCAGAGCCAAGTCGAGTTCGGATCGTGCTTGTTGATCGGCCGGCAGTTCGGGCACCAGCATCAAGGCATGCCGCAGCAGCTCGATGGCCTCCGGATAGGCGCAGCGTGACAGCGCCCCTGAGCCCGCCAGCTGCAGGTAGCGCAGGCTGCGCTCGACGTCGCGGGCGGCCTCGAAGCGCATCGCCAGCTCGGTCGCGATCAGCGCGCATTGGGTGCCGTAGGCTTGTTCCTGGCGCAGGCCGATGCGCCGATGCCAGTCGGCGCGGCGGGTTTGTGGCACTTGCTCGTAAGTGCCCTGCCAGTACAGCGCATGCACAAACCCGAAGCCGGCCGATGCCGTGCCATCGGGCCACGCCGCTGCCGCCACCGCACGCGTGCGCAGAAAACGCCCTTGTTGTGCCAGCCGGGCACAACGGTCTTCGGTCTCTGCCGTATCGGCCTGCAGCGCAGCGGCCAGCGCTGCGGCCGAAAAGTCGGTGCCGGCAACGGCGGCGGCCTCGATCAGGCGGCGGTCGTTTTCCGGCAGGCGCTCGATCTGGTCGAGGACGAGCTGGCGCAGATCGTCTGGCAGGCCGCCGCCGAGCTCGGCGACGCTGCCCGCCAAGGCCCAGGCGCTGTCGACCATCGTCAAGCTTCTGCGCCGGACCAGGTCGTCGACGATCGCGACCGTGAACAGCGCGTGGCCATCGGTTCGCCGGTGCACGAAGGCGCCCAGGTCATCGACTGCCATGCCGGTGGCGCCGCCGAAGCGGGCCTTCAGGTAGTCCACGACGGCGGGCAGGTCCCAGAGGTCGAGTTCGAGCTCGCTGGCCTGCCCGCGTTGCGTCAACTGCAACGCCAGGCGGTGCAGCGGCGAGTCGCCGACGCGGACTTCGGCAGGCCGAAAGCTGCCGATCAGCAGCAAGCGCGCCGGGTCGCGCCGCCCGGCCAGAAACGACACCACCGCCAGACTCGACGGATCGCTCCAGTGCAGGTCTTCAAGCCACAGCACGATCGGCCTGTCGGCCGCCAGGACTTCGAGTGCCTGGGCGATTTCGCGCAGCATGCGCTGCGCGGTGGTGTCGGCCAGCGCACGCTGCGCAAGCGCTTGCGCGCCCTTCGGATCGGCGTCATGGGCCAGCCATGGCAACTGGGCCAGCCAGGCTGGCGCGTAACGCGCCAGCACGTTGCGGACCACGTCGGCACCGAGCTGTCGCGCCAGGCTCTCCAGCGCCTCCAGGATCGGCAGGTAGGCCTCGCCGGTGCCGTATTGCTCGACGCAGCGGCCCTGCGCAGCCGACAAGTCGGACCGCCCGGCGTGGCGCTCGATGAATGTTTCGACCAACGCGGACTTGCCGATGCCGGCCTCGCCGGTAACGAAGACGACCTGGCGTTTGCCGACGCGTGCGTTGGCCAGTGCAGCGTCGAGGATCGCGAGTTCGGGGTCGCGCCCGACCAACATGCGTGGCTGGGCCGAAGCAGGCGGCTGACCCGACTCGGCGTCTTGTCGGTCGAGCGAAACCAGGGCGACGAAGCGAAAGCCCAGTCGGTGTGCGGTGGCGATATAACGCGGTGCGTTGGCATCGTCGCCGAGTGCAATCCGCAACTCGCGTATCACCCGCGACAGCGCGGCATCGGTGACGACGGTCCCGGCCCAGACGGTATCGAACAGCTCGGCCTTCGTGAAGAGCCGGCCCGGCCGGCTGAGCAGGCACCCGAGCAAGGCGAATGACTTTTGCGTCAACGGGACGACTTGGCCGTCGCGCAGCAGGCGACGCTCAGCGGCATCGGCTTCGAACGGACCAAAACGCCAGCGCTGGATGTTATGCATGGCCGGCCTTGGAATGCCCCTGACCCCAGCTCAACTCAACTCTTCGGGAAAATGTTTTATCACGCAGTCAACGACATTCGGCGCCGCCTGGCCCAGGCCGCAGATCGACGCGTCGCGCATGACTTGGCTGAGCTCGGCGAGCAGCGCCAAGTCCCAGGCCGGCGTGGCGATCAGCAAACTCGACTTGGCGGTGCCGGCGCGGCACGGGGTGCACTGGCCGCAGCTTTCGTGCTCGAAAAACTTCATCATGTTGCGCGCCGCGTCGGCCGCCATGTCGGCATGTTGGTCGCTGCGCGAGAGCACGATCACCGCCGCCGAGCCGATAAAACAACCCTGCGGCTGCAGGGTGTCGAAGTCCAGCGGCACATCGGCCAGACGCGCCGGCAGGATGCCTCCAGACGCACCGCCCGGCAGGTACGCATACAGCGTGTGGCCCGGCAACATGCCGCCGCAAAATTCATCGACCAGTTCCTGCAAGGTGATGCCCGCCGGCGCCAGCTTGACCCCCGGCGAGACGACGCGCCCGCTGACGCTGAAACTGCGCAGGCCCTTGCGGCCGTGGCGACCCTGCGCGGCGAACCATGGCGCACCGCGCTCGACGATCTCGCGCACCGCATGCAGGGTCTCGAAATTGTGTTGCAACGTCGGCCGGCCGAAGAGGCCGACTTCGGCGACATAAGGCGGGCGCAGCCGCGGCAGGCCACGTTTGCCTTCGATCGATTCGATCATCGCCGACTCTTCGCCGCAGATATATGCACCCGCACCGCGGCGCAGCTCGATCAACGGCAGCGGCATGCCACCAGGCGGCGCGGCGCGCAGCCGCTGCAACTCTGCCGTCAACAACGCGCGGCAGGCGTGGTACTCGTCGCGCAGGTAGATGTAGGCGGCGTCGATGCCCACCGCCCAGGCGGCGATCAACAAACCTTCGATGAAGCGGTGCGGATCGCGCTCGAGATACCAACGGTCCTTGAAGGTGCCCGGTTCGCCTTCGTCGATATTCACCGCCATCAACCGCGGCGCGGCTTGGGCGCGCACCAGGCGCCATTTGCGACCGGTCGGAAAACCCGCGCCGCCCAGGCCACGCAGCCCGGCGTCTTCGAGCATGCTGATCACCGATTCGGCATCGCGCCGGCCTTCGAGGCAATCGCGCAGCAGCGTGTAGCCGCCATTTGCGATGTAGTCGGCCAGGCCGATGTAGGGCTCGGGATCATGCGCGCGCCGGCCGGCTTCGACCGCGGCTTGCACGCTGTCGACAGTCGCGTGTCGGACCGGGTACTGATGCACCACCGCCACCGGCGCGGTCTCACAACGGCCGACGCAGGGCGCGGCGATGACCCGCACTTCGCCGCCCAGCAGCATAGGCAGGCGCTGCAGCAAATCGCGTGCGCCGGCCATCTCGCATGACAGGCCGTCGCAAACCCGCACGGTGAGCTCGGGCGCGGCGGGTATGACGCCGCTGGCATCTTCACGCACGATGTCGAAGTGGTGATAGAAGCTGGCGACCTCGAAGACCTCGGTCTGCGCCAGCTTCATCCACTGTGCCAGCGCGGCCAGGTGCGGTGTGGGCAGTTGGCCAAGCTGGTCGTTGATGAGGTGCAGCGCCTCGATGAGCTGGTCGCGTCGCGGCGGGGCCTCGCTGTGCCACGCGGCCAATACTTCGGCCTGGACTGCGGCCAACACCGCCGCATCCACCTGGCGGCCGCGCGGCTGCCGGCGTTTGCGCTGCCGCTCGGGACTGGCGTTGCCGCTGGCATCAACGCTGGCGATCGGGATGATTTTGGATGTCACGTCCGGAGCGTAGCGCAGCCACGACCGCGCCCACGATGCGGTGCTGATCACCGGCCGGTGTCGACGCGCTTGCCAAAGCGCTCGCGCCAGCGATCCTTCAATTCGGCCCAGTTGTATTGCGCCTGCGCTGCGAGCTTACCCGCTGGGCCCCAGACCCGCGGCAGCCCAAATGCGCCAAACCCCGCCGGCAGCGCAGCGCGGCCGCTGATCGC
>JANPDN010000096.1:0-9488 GCA_031431555.1 Rubrivivax sp. | reverse complement strand
GACAACAAGCTGCATGTCGTCGAGCAGGCGCTGGGCACGCACACGACGATCTCGCGGGTGCAGGGCAACCGCCTCGTCGCGAAGCGCGAGATCCGCATCGCCAGCGTCTTCAAGGACGCACCGGCAGACTTCTTGCGCATGATCGTCGTGCACGAGCTCGCACACCTGAAAGAGCGCGACCACAACAAGGCCTTCTACGCGCTGTGCACGCATATCGAGCCGGCATATCACGACCTTGAGTTCGACCTGCGGCTGTGGTTGACGGCGCGCGAGTTGCAGCCGGTGGGGCCTTGAGCGGAGCGACTTTCCTTCGTGCAAGTAAGCGATCGGCCAAATGGCCAGGCGCCGTTGGTGGCTCGTGTGCTCAGTCCCGTCAAGGTCAACACCGCGCGAGGCAGGCGGCCCGGGCATGCGCTCTTCGGCCCACGCTCGCGGGGCACCTCCCGCTGGGCCTGACGATCAGCGCATCAACGACGCCTTTGCACCCACAACGTGTGGCGACCGCGAATGGGGCTTGGCACTCGCATACCCAAACCGCCTGCCCACGTCGACCGGCTGTTCCTGCCCCAAGGACAACCGCAGATCCGCAGGGTGGTGGTGGTGTCTTCGGTCGCAGGCCCCATTCGCGGTCGCCACGCTGTCGGCTCACCATGGCAGGTGTTGATGGCACGGCATACCAGTACCAAAGGCGCTCCCCCGCGAGCGTGGGCCGGAGAACGAAGGCGCCGCCACCGCCCTGCCGCGCCGGCATCGACATCGACATCGAGACCCACACCGACATCGCCACCGCTAGCGACCCGACAAAGGGGACCAGTTCGAAGCCCTCAGCCGCGCCGCAAGCCCAGCCACATCACCGTGGCGACGATGAGCAAGCCGATGGCGGCCAGCCCGCGGCGGTGGCGCGCATTCAAACCACGCGGCACCCCTTGCAACAGCACCAGCAGCGTGACCACGATCGCGGTTGCGGTGCTGCGAAAGCTGACCGCCGTGGCGACATCGACACCATGGTCGAACGCCACTCTCGCAGCGACATGATTGGCGCCCATCATCAAGGCGATCAGGAGCAGCGTGGCAAAGGCCGCGCCGCTGAGCCGGCTGGCGGCACGGGCCGGCGATCGAAGTGGGTTCATGAATCCTTTGGGACGGCCCGCGTTCTGGGAGGGGGCTGGAAAGTCGGTAGGCCAGGCAGTTGCCTCAGCGCCGAGAATTGGGCTGCAACCGCGGGCTGCGGCAATGCCGGTTTTACCAAGGATCACGATGACACCGACCTCCTCGATGCGCGCCGCCACGGCGGCAGCCCTTTTTGCCGCGCTGAGCTTTGGGCTAAGCGCGCAGGCGCAGAACATCTCGATCGCCACCGGCGGCACCGGCGGCGTCTATTACCCGATGGGCGGTGGCCTCGCCGCCGTGCTGTCCAAGCATGTGCCCGGCATGCAGGCCACCGCCGAGGTCACCGGCGGCTCGGTCGACAACCTGAAGCTGGTCGCTAGCGGCAAGCCTTATGTGGCTTTTTCGATGACCGATGCGGCGCAGGATGCGCTGCGCGGCGAAGACAAATTCAAGGGCAACAAGGTGCCGCTGAAGACCTTGGTGATCCTCTACCCGAACCGCATGCATGTCGTCAGCATCGAGGGCCGCGGCGTCGCGAAGATGGCCGACCTGAAAGGCAAGCGTGTTTCCACCGGCTCGCCGGGCAGCGCCACCGAGGTCATGGCCTTTCGTGTCATCGAAGCCGCCGGCCTCGACAAAGACCAGGATCTAAAGCGCGAGCGCCTCGGCGTTGCTGAATCGGTCAACGCCATCAAGGACGGCAAGATCGACGCCTTCTTCTGGGTCGGCGGCCTGCCGACCGCCGCGGTCACCGACCTGGCCAATACGCCGAGCACCAAGCTGAAGATGGTCGACCATGCCGACGCGGTGGCCGCGATGAACAAAAAGTACGGCAACCTGTATGTCGAGGACACGATCCCGAAGGACACCTACAAGGGCATGGACGCCGACAACAAACAGGCCACCGTGATGAACATCCTGGTGGTCCACGAGAGCATGGACGACAAGACCGCCTACAACATCGTCAAGGCGGTCTTCGACAAGCGCGACGACCTGATCGCGGTGCACAAGGAGTCGGCCAATATCAAGCTTGAGAACCAGAAGGCCGCCGCCTCGCCGATCCCGTTTCACCCCGGCGCGGTGAAGTATTTTGCCGAGAAGGGCATCAAGCTCAACTGAAGCCCTCGATGCCGATCACCCCCGCCGGCGACGCGCCCGCGCCGCCGGCCGCGGTCAGCGCCGAGGCGCTGCACAAGGCCGAAGAATTCATCGAAGCCGAAGAGGGCGCCGCCAACAAGCTCAAGGGCTGGCTCGGCATCTTCGTGGTCGCCGTCGCCTTTGCGATGTCGGCGTTTCACCTCTACACCGCCTACGCCATCGTGCCGACGCAGACGCTGCGCCCGGTGCATGTCGGCTTCGTGCTGTTCCTGTCGTTCCTGGTATTCCCGCTGCACCCGCGTTTTCGCCACCGCGTGATGTGGTGGGACTGGCTGGCCGCGGCGCTGGCGATCGCCATCGTGGTCTATCTGATCCGGGGCGGCGACGACTTCACCGACCGCAACACCTCGCCGCTGCCCTGGGACATCGCCTTCGGCATCGCACTGATCGCGCTGGTGCTCGAGGCGATGCGGCGCTGCACCGGCTGGGTCATGCCGATCATCACGCTGGCCTTCATCGCCTACGCGCTGTTCGGGCCCCACCTGCCGGCGCCGTGGACACACAAGGGCTACGAAATCGGCCGTCTGGTCGGCGTGATGTACATGACGCTCGAGGGTATCTACGGCGTGGCGATCGATGTCTCGTCGTCGCTGATCATCCTGTTCACGATCTTCGGCGCTTTTTTGCAGCAATCGGGTGCGGGCAAGTTCTATATCGACTTCTCGTTCTCGGCGATGGGGGCTAAGCCCACCGGCGCCGGCCGCACCGTGGTGCTGGCGTCGTTTTTGCTCGGCGGGCCGTCGGGCTCGGGCGTCGCGACCACGGTCACGCTGGGTGCGGTCGCCTACCCGATGCTGGCCAAGGTCGGCTACGAAAAAAATGCCGCCGGCGGGCTGCTCGCCGCGGGAGGCCTGGGCGCGATCATCTCGCCGCCGGTGCTCGGCGCGGCGGCCTTCCTGATCGCCGAGTTCCTGAAGATTTCGTACCTCGACGTGCTCTTGATGGCGGTAATCCCTACCCTGCTGTTCTACCTCGCGCTGTTCCTGATGGTCGAGATCGACGCGCGCAAATACGGCATGGGTGATGTCGCCGTCGACAAGGTCGATTCGGTCTGGCACCTGGCACGCCACTACTGGTTCCACTTCCTGTCGCTGGTCTCGATCGTGGCCTTCATGATGTGGGGCTTCTCGCCGGTACTGTCGGTTTTCTGGGCCACCGTGGTGTCCTTCGCCACCAGCTTTCTGCGCCGCGATACGGCCCTCATCTCCTACGACCTGTTCCAGGGCAAAGGCTCATGGGTCAAGCACCTGTTCCAGTCGCCGTTCGTCAAGGCGATGGAGGGCGGCTCACTCTCGATGCTCAACGTGGCGGCCACCTGTGCCGGGGCCGGCATCATCGTCGGCGTCGTCACCCTCACCGGCCTGGGCCTGAAGTTCAGCTCGATCGTCATCGACTACGCCGGCGGCTCACTGCTGTTGACGGCGATCTTCACCGCGCTGGTGGTCTGGATCGTCGGCCTGGCGGTGCCAGTGACGGCCAGCTACATCATCTGCGCGGTGATCGCCGCGCCGGCACTCATCAAGCTCGGGGTGCCCGACTTCGCAGCGCACATGTTCATCTTCTATTACGCCGTACTGTCCGAGGTCTCGCCGCCCACCGCGTTGTCGCCCTTCGCCGCCGCGGCGATCACCGGCGGCGACCCCTACAAGACCACGCTGCAATGCTGGAAGTACACCGTGCCGGCCTTTCTGGTGCCCTTCATGTTTGTGCTCGCGCCAGAAGGCCAGGGCCTGCTGCTGATGGGCTCGGCCAAGGCGCTGGCTGCCGCCAATTGGTGGTCGATCGCCGAGGTCACGCTGACGGCGGCCGCCGGCATCGCCGCACTGGCCGCCGGATTCCAGGGCTGGGCTTTGAAGCGCACCACCTTGATCGAGCGATCGATGCTGCTCGTCGCCGGTTTTGCCTTGGTCTACCCCAGCGGCATGGCCGACATCATCGGCTTCGGCTTGATCGTTGCGGCGCTGACGATGCAGGTTTTGCGCAGCGACTTGCAGCCCGGAGTTCGCCATGACAACCCTTGATGCCTCGGCCAGCGGCGTGTACCTGATCACCGTCACGCCGTTCACCGACAGCGGTGCGCTCGACCTCGTGAGCACCGACCGGATGGTCGACTTCTGCCTGGACGCTGGCGTCACCGGCCTGACCGTGCTCGGCATCATGGGCGAGGCGAGCAAGCTCACCGCCGAGGAGTCGCGCGTCTTTGTCGCGCGTGTGCTCGCCCGCGTCGCCGGCCGCGTGCCGGTGGTGGTGGGCGCCTCGGCGCCCGGCTTTGCGCCGATGAAGGAACTGACCGACAGCGTGATGGCCCTCGGCGCGGCCGGCGTGATGGTCGCGCCGCCCGCCAGCGTGCGCACCGACGACCAGATCGTCGCCTACTTCGACATGGTGCAGGAGACCGTGGGCCCGAGCGTGCCGTGGGTGCTGCAGGACCACCCGGTGGCCACCGGCGTGCAGATGTCGGCCGGCACGATTCTGCGCATCTTGAAGAACGCGCCCGGCTGCGTGATGCTCAAGCACGAAGACTGCCCGGGCCTGGCCAAGTTGTCGGCGATCCGCGCGGCGAGTGCGCGCGGCGAGGTCAGGCGCGTATCGATCCTCACCGGCAACGGCGGCGGCCTGTTCCTGCCCGAAGAACTGGCGCGCGGCGCCGACGGCGCGATGACCGGCTTCGCCTACCCCGAGATGATGGTCGGCGTGTGCCGCGCCTACGCCGCCGGCAACGTCGAACGCGCGCACGACCTCTTCGACGCCTACCTGCCGCTGGCGCGCTACGAGCAGCAGGCCGGCATCGGCCTCGCAGTGCGCAAGCACATCCTGGCCGAGCGCGGTGTGATCGCGTCAGCCGCGATCCGCAAGCTCGGGCCGAAGCTGCAGGCGGCCGATATCGCCGACATCGCGCGGCTGACCGCACGGCAAACGCGGCGTCTGGCTGAAATCGATTGAAGGCGGTCGCGGTCGCGGTCGTGGACCGCGGACAAGTCCTCACGCCTGATTTGGCCACTGTGAAGCCGGCCCCAAGCAACGGCGGTGGCAGGCGATACGATCATAATTTCATTCATCAGTCGTATGGCTAGATCAAATCGCAAATGGCCAAAGTAAAAGAGGCTCTCCCCGTTACGCCCGCTGTCATCCGGTGGGCGCGGGAGCGTGCCGGTTTCTCGATAGAAGACGTCAGCAAGGCCTTCAAGAAGATAGCTGGGTGGGAAGCAGGCGAGGGGGCGCCCTCGTACGCCCAGCTTGAGCAGATGGCGGAGAAATTTAAGACGCCGGTCGCCGTCTTCTTCTTTCCGAATCCGCCCGATGTGCCGAGCGTCGAGAAGTCTTTCCGTACCCTTACGGCTGCAGACTTCGCCGCCATTCCGCGCACTGTTCGCCTGTTCTTGCGGCGTGGGCAGGCCATGCAGCTCAACCTGGTCGAGCTGAACGACGGCAAGAACCCATCTCCTCGGCTCATCACCCGCGACATCAAGGTTTCGCCAAACACCTCGCTCGATGCCCTCGCGTTCGCGATCCGCAAATATCTCGGCGTCACCATTGAACAGCAGGCCAGTTGGAAGAGCACCGACAAGGCGATGGAAGCTTGGCGCGACGCGTTCGCTCAAGTGGGCATCTACGTCTTCAAAGATGCCTTCCACGCCAAGACCTATTTCGGCTTCTGCCTGTATGACGATGAGTTTCCAGTCATCTATGTCAACAACAGTTGTCCGAAGTCGCGCCAGATCTTCACGCTCTTCCACGAGCTGGGGCATCTGCTGTTCAAAACGAGCGGCATCGACATTTTCGATGACGAGTTCATCAAGCATCTGCCGGCAGACGAGCAGAAGATTGAAGCCATTTGCAATGGCTTGGCAGGTCGGCTGCTTGTACCCGACGACGTCTTCGACAACCTCATGTTGGGCAGGATGGCCGATCGCGACACCGCAGCTCAATTGGCCGCGTATTTCAGCGTTAGCCGCGAGGTGATCTACCGCAAGCTGCTCGACCGCAAACTGATCGATGCAGCCGAGTACAGCGCGGCCGCCAAGTTCTGGGGGGGCCAGCTCAAGCCCGCCAAGGGGTCGAGCGGAAATTTCTACAACAGCCGCTATTCCTACCTCGGGCCGCGCTACATCGATCTCGCTTTCACTCGCTACTACCAACAGCGTTTCGACGATCTGCAACTGGCCGAGTACCTGAACCTCAAGCCGAAGAATCTACAGACGTTCGCGGAGAAGTTCGCGGGAGGCGGACTCTGATGTACGTCTTGGACACCAATGTCATTTCGCACTTGCATAAGCACTACTACCGCTCTCGCTTCGTGTCGTTGTGGAAAAACTTCGATGGGTTAGTTGCAGCAGGCAAGGTCACCTCGACACGTGAGGCCTACAACGAGCTTCAAGATGGCGCGGGTGCTGACACTGATTGGGCCAAGGCCAATGCCAAGCTCTTCGCCATACCTGACGCGAAAGAAGGCGCCTTCGTCGCCAGAATTTATTCAGTGCCGCACTTCCAGGCGAACATCGAGCGGCAGAAGATCATGCGGGGTGGGCGCAACGCGGATGCCTTCATCATCGCTCGGGCTTTTGCTGTAAGCGGTACGGTCGTGACCAAAGAAAAGCTCAAGCCAAATGCCGTGAAGATTCCGAACATCTGCGAGTATTTCAAGGTGCCCTACCTTGATCTCGAAGGCTTCATGGAAAAGGAAGACTGGACTTTCTAACGGAATCGTCTGCCTACGCTGCGAAGCGGCCCTCGCGCATGACGCCACGGGCGCGTGCTTAGGGCGGCTGCCGCCACCCGCCTTGAACCGATGAAGGGCCGATCAAGTCCGCACATCTGACGTTCGCCGGGTCTCGCTCGACCGCATGACGATGCCCGCGCACATCCGGCCAGCGTCATCGTTCGTCGATCAGGCTGAGCAAACAGCGGCCCATTGCACCCGACTGCACCCTTGCCCAATCGCCTCACAACGCACGCTCTCGCTTCGATCGTTAGGCGTCCCCGTTCCGAGCCTGTCGAACGATCTCGCCGAACAGAAATTCCTCAAGGCGATCGGAGCCCATCGACCACCATCGCGCCCCTCACTCGGCCTTGGCGCCCGACTCCTTGACGACCCTGGCCCACTTGGTGATCTCGCTGGCCTGAAAGCGGGCCAGGCCGTCGGGGGTGGAGATCGCCGGTTCGAGGCCGAGCGCCTTGAGCTTGTCGGCCACGTCGGGCAGCTTGAAGACCCGCTGCAGTTCGGCGTTGATGCGGTTGACGGCCTCGGCCGACGTGCCGGCCGGCGCGAAGACGGCGAACCAGGTGGTGGCCTCGAAGCCGGGCACGGTCTCGGCCACGGTGGGCACATCGGGCGCCGCGGCCGAGCGGGTGGCTGTCGTCTGCGCCAGCGCACGGATCTTGCCTTCCCGGACCATCGGCAAGGCCGACGGCATGTTGTCGAACATCAGCTGGATCTGCCCGCCCACGAGGTCGGGGATCGCGAACTGCCGGCCCTAGTACGGCACATGCGTCATCGAAGTGCCGGTCAGCGACTTGAACAGTTCGCCCGAGACGTGCACCGACGTGCCGATGCCGGGCGAGCCGAACGACAGCTTGTTCGGGTTGGCTTTCATGTAGGCGATCAGCTCGGCCACGGTCTTCACCGGCAAGTCGTTGGTGACGACCAGCAGGTTGGGCGCCGAGGCGACATGGGCCACCGGGGTGAAGTCCTTCACCATGTCGTAGGGCATCTTGCTGTACAGCGCGCCGTTGATCGAATGGGTGCCCACCGTGCCCATCACCAGGGTGTAGCCGTCGGGCGCGGCCTTGGCGACAAAATCGGCGCCGATATTGCCGCCCGCGCCGGGCCGGTTGTCGACGACGATGCTCTGGCCGAGCTGCGCTTTTTCGCTGAACAGTCGCGCCAGCGTATCGGGGGCGCCGCCGGGCGGGAACGTCACCACCATGCGGATCGGCTTGACCGGGTAGGGCTGCGCCAGCGCGTCGGCAGCGGCAACGCTCAGCAGCGCGGCGAGCAGGATCTTGTAAAGGGGCATGGCGGGCTCCGTGGTTCGAGCGACGAGCTTAGGGATTTCGCCGACCGCGCACCACCGGATGTGCCCGCAGCCCGCCACTGAGCCTGACATGATGGCGTGCGGCAAGTTCCCGCGTTCGACGCCAAACGCCCATGCCCATTGCCAAGCCCATGACCCAGCCCGTGACCCAGCCCATGACCCAGCCCATCACCCCGACGATCGACATGCCACTCCACCTGCCACTCGACGCCAAGGCCATCGCAACGCTGTCGCAAGTGACCACCGCCACGCTGACCACGGTGCTGCTGAAAAAAGGCCTGCGCAATGTCTGGCTGCGTGGCGCGCGACCACTGCGCGCCGGCCTGCCGCGCCTGGTCGGCCGGGCTTTCACGCTGCGCTTCGTGCCGGCCCGCGAAGACCTGGCGACACCGGCCTCGTGGGCCGCGCCGATCTCGACCCGCGCCGCGATCGAGGCCATGCCCGCCGGCTGCATCGCCGTCGTCGATGCGATGGGGGTGCAGGACGCCGGCATCTTTGGCGACATCCTTTGCGCGCGCATGGCCAAGCGGGAGGTCACGGCGCTGATCACCGACGGCGTGGTGCGTGACCTCGCCGGCGTGCTTGGCACTGGCCTGCCGGTGTGGTGCAGTGGCGCCGCGGCGCCACCCTCGGTGGCCGGGCTGACGTTCGTCGCCTGGCAGCAGCCCATCGGCTGCGGCGGGGTCGCCGTCTTCCCCGGCGATGTCATCGTCGCCGACGACGATGGTGCGGTGCTTATTCCGGCCGCACTGCTCGACGAGATCGTGGCCGAGGCGGCAGAACAAGAGCGGCTCGAAAGCTGGATCATGGCCGAGGTCGACCGCGGTGCGGCGCTGCCGGGGCTGTACCCGCCTAACGCTGAAAACAAGCTGCGGTACGAAGCCGCCAGGGCCGCGGCAACAGCCGCCGCCCCGGCCCCTTCAGCCGACAAGTCCTAGCGGCGACGCGGCGTAGCGGCGTCGCTGCACGCCGCCTTCAGCGCGCGCCGAACACCGCCGCGTCGAACAGATCCTTGAACTCGCGCGGCTGCGAGCGCCAGTATTGCGGCGGCGCGGTGACCCGCGCGCCGAGCCGGGCGGCGGCGTGCCAGGCCCAGCGCGGGTTGTACAAAAACGCCCGCGCCAGCGCGACCGCATCGGCCTGGCCCTGCACGACGATGGCCTGGGCCTGCTCGGGCTCGGTGAT
>JANPDN010000095.1:0-25448 GCA_031431555.1 Rubrivivax sp. | reverse complement strand
CGGTACACCGTGGCGCGCAGGTCGGCGCGGCCGTTGGTCGCCAGCCAATTGCGCCTGGCCTTGACGTAGTCGGTGATCCAGGCCTGCTCGCCGCGGGTCGATGGCGTGCCCGCGACCTGGTCGCGGATGCGACCCCAGGAGCCATGCACGTAGGAGTCGTAGACGACGGCACGGCCCAGCGGCGTCTGGATGCCAAAGCGATCGGCGGTGCGCATCGCCGGCTGGAAGTAGGTCTCGTCGAAAAAGACATCCTGGGTCTCGCGCATCACCGGGTCGTCGGCGCTGGCGCGCAGCACGTTGTGCAGCTTTTTGTCGGCGTCCAGGCCAAAGTCGATGGCCTTGATCCTGGGCAGCCAGGCGGCCAGCCGCGGCCCGAAGCGGGCGCCGGCATTGCGGCAATAACGCTCGACGAGCCCATGCAGGTTGCCCGAGCCGAGCGTGGTCTGCGATCTGCCGAAGGTCAGGTGCCCGGTGTCGCCATCGATCAGCGTGACCTTGCCGTAGTCGCCGAGCACGCGGCTGGTCTCGAACAGGTTGACGATGGCCTGCGCGGTGCGGGCTTGGGTCGATGTCAGGGGGGTGGTCAATCGCGGCTCCCGAGCAGTGGCTGTCGGGACGATTGGATGCACAAGGCGAGCGTCGCGCCATCCCGTTCTTTTGGGATGGGCGCGGGCAGGCTTTCTGGCATTGAATCTCGGCGCCGGGTACGGGTTCCGGTGGCCCGCCCAGTGGTGCGGTCGGTTTTCGCCTCGAAGACTGCCATTGTGCTGCGGTGATGTGACGCCCAAATGTCGATGAGACGGGCCATTCGGCCCCAGACCCCGGGATCAGAGCCGACACCGGACAGCACCAGCCAGCACCGGCCCGCACTGTCCAGACGCTACGATGCGCGGCATTGCACTTCAGGAGTTGGGTGATGACGGTGGCAGGCAGTTCAGTGGATGGCAACAGCAAGGTCCTGGTCGCGCAGGGCGGCGGGCCGACGGCGGTGATCAACCAGTCGCTGGTGGGGGTGGTGCTCGAAGCACGCCGCCGTGCCGGCGTCAGCCATGTCTACGGTGCGCGCCACGGCGTGCGGGGCATCGTCAACGAGGACTTTTTTGATCTCACACAAGAGACCAATGCGAACCTCGAATTGGTCGCCGCGACACCGAGCTCCGCACTCGGCTCGACACGCGACAAACCCGACCTGAAGTACTGCCAGAACATCCTGGAGGTGCTGCGCGCGCATGGCATCGGGCACTTCTTTTATATCGGCGGCAACGACTCTTCAGACACCGTGCGCATCGTCAGCGAAGAGGCGGCCAAAGCCGGTCACGCACTGCGCTGCGTGCACATCCCGAAGACGATCGACAACGACCTGGTCGGCAACGACCACACACCCGGCTTCCCGTCGGCGGCGCGTTTTGTGGCCCAGGCTTTTGCCGGCGCCAACCTCGACAACGCCTCGCTGCCCGGCGTCTATGTCGCGGTGGTGATGGGCCGGCACGCCGGCTTCCTGACCGCCGCTTCGGCGCTTGGCCGGCGTTATGCCGGCGACGGCCCGCATCTGATCTACCTGCCCGAGCGCACGTTTGATACGGCGCAGTTTCTGGCCGATGTCAAGGCCACCTACGACCGCCTCGGCCGCTGCGTGGTCGCGGTGTCAGAAGGCGTGCACGACGCGTCGGGCACGCCGATCCTGCAACAGCTCAGCACCCAGATCGAACGCGACGCACATGGCAACGTGCAACTGTCCGGCACCGGCGCGTTGGCCGACTTGCTGTGCGAAGAGATCAAATCCAAGCTCGGCATCAAGCGCGTGCGCGGCGATACCTTCGGCTATTTGCAGCGCAGTTTTCTCGGCTGCGTCAGCGATGTCGACCAGCGCGAAGCGCGTGAGGTCGCCGAGCGCGCGGTGCAGTTTGCTTTCGCTGCAGGGGGCGCGGCGGGCGGCGGCGGCTCGGTGGCCATCCGGCGGGTTGGCGACTACGCGGTTGACTATTGCCTGCAACCGCTCGAGGCGGTCGCTGCGAAGACACGCACGATGGAGCCCGAGCTCATCAACGCCGCAGGCAACGACATCACCGAGGCCTTTGTGCGGTACTTAAGGCCGCTGCTCGGCAGTGGTCTGCCCGACGCTCACAGGCTGCGCGCGCCGGCGGTGCCCAAGCTGTTGCGCGCGACGTAGCTGCGGGGGGTTTACCGGGCAGCAAAAGGCCGCACCGATCGGTAGGCCGCTTCGCGCTCGCGCCGGCTCAGCACCAGCTGCCACAGCTGCCCCTGCCGTGAGCGGAAGAAGCCGGCACAAAGCAGCAGGTAGTAACGCCACATGCGGCGGAACCGTTCGCCGTATTTCGCCGCCAGCTCAGGCCAGGCGGCTTCGAAATTGGCGTGCCACTGCATCAACGTGCGGTCGTAGTCGGGGCCGAAGTTGTGCCAGTCCTCGAGCACGAAGTCGCTTTCGATTGCTGCCGCCAGCTCGCTCGCCGCGGGCAGCTTGCCACCCGGAAAGATGTACTTTTCGATCCACGGGTCGGTGCGCAGCCGTGGCCGATCCAGGCCGATCGTGTGCAGCAGGAACAGGCCGTCGGGCGCCAGCAGACGGTGCGCCGCGCCAAAGTAGACGGCATAGTTTTTGGGCCCGACATGCTCGAACATGCCGACCGACACGATGCGGTCGAAGCCGCCGTCGGGCCCCTGCATCTGGCGATAGTCTTGCAGCCTGATCTGCACCGGCAGCCCGGCGCAGCGCGCCTCGGCCAGCGCCTGCTGCTCGCGCGAGACGGTGACCCCGACGACGCTGACGCCATGGTGCTGCGCCGCGTGCTGCGCCAGCCCGCCCCAGCCGCAGCCAATCTCGAGCACCCGCTGCCCTGACCGCAGTTGCAGCTTCTGGCAGATCATTTCCAGCTTGTGCGCTTGAGCCTGCTCGAGCGTCGTCGCGCTGGCCCAGTAGGCGCAGGAGTACTGCATCGCCGGGTCGAGCATGCGCTCGAAGAGATCGTTGCCGATATCGTAGTGGTGCTCGCCGACGACAAAAGCGCGCTCTGGACGCTGCGGGTTGCCGAGCAGCGTGGGCAGCAGGCCCAAGGCCAGCTTCAGGCGCGCCAGCCCGACCGCCCCCGACTCGACATCGGTGCGCAGCAACCGCGCAAACAGTTCGTCGAGTCGCTCGCAGTCCCAGTCGCCGTCCATGTAGGACTCGCCAACGCCGAGGGTCCAACTCGTCAGCATGCGCTGGTACAGGCGCGCGCTGTGCACCTGCATGTCCCATGGCCGCGGGCCGCCGATGTGGATGTCGGCCAGTTCAAGCCAGCGGCGCAGGGCTGCCGGCGGCGCCGCTTCGCGGGGCCGGTCGCTGCGCAGACTCTGGGTGCTGTCCATGGTCTTGGCGGGCACGTTGGGTACTCCATTTTGTCGAAGTGGCTGACGACTGCAAGGGGGTGGTTCACCCGAGAGGGCGGCGCGCTCAAGCATCGAACTGGCGCTGTTTTTGCCTTTTGATAAAGGTCAAGTCGCGCGGCGCCAGGCCGACACTGGGTGACCGTTGACATCAAGATCAAACTTATGACGCGGAACCGACTGCACGCGCTGACGTCGTGGATCACCACGGCGGTGTTGAACCATCCCGACGACCTGGTGCCAGCACTCATGGCCCACGCCGGCGTTCGCCGGGCCACCGCGCTGAAACTGCTGCGCCAGCTCGGCGCTGCCGGCTGGCTGCTGCGCCAGCGCCGGGGCCGCAGCTACCGCTACTCACCGGGGCCGATGCGCGAGGTCGTGCGCCGCTACGAGATCGCCGGCCTCGACGA
This sequence comes from Rubrivivax sp., assembly GCA_031431555.1. GTDB lineage: Bacteria > Pseudomonadota > Gammaproteobacteria > Burkholderiales > Burkholderiaceae_C > Rubrivivax. The sequence goes on along the minus strand of JANPDN010000095.1, from coordinate 21,654 downwards.
AGACAGCCCGTGGCGGCGCGACTTTGTGCGTGCCTTTAACCTGACCGAAGGCGTGCTGCCGATGGTGCGGCATGCCTTCAGCGAACTCGTCAACAACGCCATCGACCACAGCGGCGGCACCGAGGTGGTGGTCTCGCTGCGCCAGACCGCGACCCAGGTGCAACTGCTCGTCTCCGACAACGGCCGCGGCCTCTTCGACAGCCTCGCGACAGCGTTTGGTTTTGACGACCACCAGCACGCGATGCTGGAGTTGAGCAAGGGCCGCCTGACCAGCGACCCGGCGCGGCACACCGGCCGCGGCCTTTTCTACACCCTGCGGCTGGCCGACGTGGCCCTGCTGCACGCCAACGCGAGTGCCTTCCAGCAGCGCCAGTGGGAAGGCGCGCAATGGCGCAGCGGGCGGCCGATGCCGCGCGTGGGCACCTCGGTGTATCTGGCGATCACGCTGGACACGCCACGCCGGCTCGACGACGTGTTGCGCTCGGCGAGCCTCGACGCCAACGACTACGCGCTCGAACGCGTCACGCTGCCGCTGGCGCTGATTGCCGACGACGGCGGCCTGGTCTCGCGCGCGGCGGCACGCCGCGTCGGCGCCAGGCTGCAGGGCCTGCGCCATGTCGAGGTCGACTTCAGCGGCGTCAGCGCGCTCGGGCACAGCTTTGCGGATGAACTCTTCCGTGTCAGCCGCCCCGGTGGGGCTGGCCTGGGCTTCAGCACCGTCGGCATGGCCGAGCCGCTGGTGGCAATGTTGCGCAGCGTATTGCCCGCCAGCGGCGCCGACGTGCATGCCGCCTGATTGATCTTGCCTACCTGTCCAACCTGGCCGACCTGGCTGATCCGGCCAGCGAGCGCGCCGCTGTTCAGGCCGGGCAGGCGGCCGCAGCGCTGCGCGCCAGCCGGGCACCGCGCCAGCGCGGCGTTGAAGCCGCCGCGGCGCTGACCTCGATCGTTGCCGCGTCAAGAATACGCAGCGATAGCGATTCGCCTTGGGCGCCAAGCAGGCGTGCCGCTGCACCGTCGGCGCGCCCGTTCAAAAAGCGCCGCTCGGCGTCATGCCCGGCGCCCGGCCGGTGGCGGTGATCGTTGACCACGGCGCTTGCACTCAGCACCTGATGTTGCTGCGATAGCAGCAATGACAGTCCGCTCGCGCGCGGGCCGACACCACACCACAAACCTTCAAAACGAGCCGGCACCACCCACAGGTGCAGGCGGCTGAGTTTTTCGCGGCCGATGGCCTTGTTTGGCGCCGCCACCGTCAGCGTGCGGTCGGGCATCCAGTCGCCCAGGTCCCAGTCGTGCGAGACGATGCGCGTGCCTGGCCGTAGCGCCAGCAGCGCTGGGCGCAGCTGCAGATTGACCTCGGGCAGCAGGTACATCGTGATCACGCTGAAGGGCGCGAGATCGGTCGTGAAAAGGTCCTGCTCGCGGAACTCGGCGCGGCGCTCAACACCAGCGGCTTTGGCATTCACGCGGCTGCGCTCGACGAGCTGCGGGTCGATCTCGACACCCAGCCCGCTGGCGCCAAAACGCCGCGCTGCGGTGATCACGATGCGGCCGTCGCCAGAGCCGAGGTCGATGAGTCGATCGGCGGGCTTCACGGCGGCCAGCCGCAACATCGCCAGCGTCACGTTGTCGGGCGTGGTGATGAAGGGCACGTCTTCCTGCGCCGCAGCGCCGAGAGCCAAACTCGACAGGATCAGGGTCAGCGCGGCGGCCCAAGGCCAACGGCAGCGGTTCAGCCTGGCGGCAGGGTTCATCGTGCCAATCGTAGCTGCCGGCTGCACGACAATGCCAGCATGGCCGCATCGAGTCTTCTCGCCCTCATCGACGATATCGCGTCGATCCTGGACGACGTGGCGATCCTGAGCAAAGTCGCAGCCAAGAAGACCGCCGGCGTGCTCGGCGACGACCTCGCGCTCAACGCGCAGCAGGTCGCCGGCGTGCGCGCCGATCGCGAACTGCCGGTGGTCTGGGCGGTTGCCAAGGGTTCGTTCATCAACAAGGCGATCCTGGTGCCCGCGGCGTTGCTGATCAGCGCCTTTGCGCCCTGGGCCGTGACACCGCTGTTGATGGTCGGCGGCGCCTTCCTCTGCTACGAAGGCTTCGAAAAACTAGCCCACCGTTTTATGCACAGTCGCGCCGAAGCGGTGGTCGAACATGCCGCGCTGGTGCAGGCCGTCGCCGACCCGGCGGTGGACCTGGTGGCTCTGGAGCGCGAGAAGATCAAGGGCGCGGTGCGCACCGATTTCATCCTCTCGGCTGAGATCATCGTCATCGCGCTGGGCACCGTCGCGGATGTGCCTTTTGGCACCCGGGTCGCGGTGCTCTGCGCGATCGCGTTGCTGATGACGGTGGGCGTTTATGGCCTCGTCGCGGCCATCGTCAAGCTCGACGATCTCGGCCTGCATCTCACCCACCGCGGCGGCGCGCGCGCGGCGGTCGGCCGCGGCATCCTGGCCTTTGCGCCGTGGCTGATGAAGGCGCTTTCGGTGGCCGGCACGGCGGCGATGTTCCTCGTCGGCGGCAGCATCCTGCTGCACGGCGTGCCGATGCTGCAGCACGCGGTCGAAGCTTTTGTCGCGCCGCTCGGCGGCCTGGCACAAGCGCTGCTGCCGTTGCTGGCCGATGCGACCACCGGCATCGCCGCCGGCGCTTTGATCGTCGCGGTTCAAGTGACGGCGCGGCGCCTGTTGGTAAACCCGGGCCCTTGAGTTGGGGGCGTGCCGCCGACGAGTTGCCCGCTGTCGCCCACTGACCCATAGACTGGCTCACCCATCATTTGAGGAACTGCCATGTCCCTGCGCGCCATCGTCAATTCTGTGCTGCTGCTCGCCACTTTTGGCAGCGCCCAGGCCGCCACCACGCTGTACACCGGCGAGGCGGCCTACCTCGCCGCCGTGGGGGCGACCCAAACCTACATCACCTTCGATGGTTCACCGGCGGCAGTCGTCGACTCGACGACCTTTTCGACCGCTGTCTGGTTCCAGTCGAGCCCAGGTGCCGGAACATCGGTGTTCCACAACAGCAACGCGATCACCGACCTGGGCGGGAATGCAAATCAACCGAATGGCGTCGGCCGACTGTTCGCCGTCTTCACCCAGCCTACGTACGCATTCGGGTTCAACTATGTGTCTGGCGGGATTTCGTTGGTCGCGATTGTTTTTAATGTGGCCGGATGCTGCGAGGCGCTGGACACCACCGGCGCGTCAGGCTTCATCGGCGTCGTCAGTGACACCTCGATGGCCTCGGCCGACTTCTTCAACGCGCAGTTTCCGAACAACGGCGGCGCCGACCGCTATTTCATCGACGACTTCCGCATCAATGCGCCGATCCCCGAGCCCGCGACTGTCGGCTTGATGGCACTCGGCCTGCTGGGCATTGCCGGCATCGCGCGGCGCCGCAACCGCGCAGCGTGACGCAACGGGACGCACCGCGACGCGATGCGACGCGACGCGACTTGCGGCCTAGTTGATCGCGAGCAGTTCGACTTCAAAAAACAGCGTCGCATTCGGCGGGATCGGCCCGCCGGGCGTCCCCCGTTCGCCGTAGGCGATGGCCGGCGGGCAGGTCAGTTTGGCCTTGCCGCCGACCTTCATTTTCTGCACCCCCTCGGTCCAGCATTTGATGACCCGATTGAGCGGAAATTCTGCCGGCGCGTTGCGCTTGTGCGAGCTGTCGAATTCGCCGCCGTTGGGCAGCGTGCCGCGGTAGTGCACCTTCACCGTGTCGGTGGCCTGCGGGCTGGCGCCGCTGCCGTCTTTGAGCGAGCGGTAAACGAGGCCGCTGGCGCTGACGCTGGCGCCGGGCTCCTTGGCCGCTGACGCGGCGGTCTGGTCGGCGGGTTGCGCGCCGGCAGTGATGGCACAGGCCAACACGGCGGCGGGGAGAATGAATCGAATCACGGGCAAGATCCTTGAGTTTGGTTGACGGGGCATGACGGCCGGCTGAGAAAACAACGCCGCGATGATGCCTGCAAATCTGCGGCCCGGCGTTCCGCCAGCGCGCCGGGCAGCGGGGTGTGAAATGATGCGCAGCAGCCCCTGGATCCCGAAAGCTTAGCCCATGCTCGTCAGCAATCTCGAAACCGCCCCCGGCCACCGCGTGATTGCGCACCTGGGCATCGCGCAGGGCAGCACGGTGCGCGCCAAACATGTCGGGCGCGACTTCTTGTCGGGCCTGAAAAATATCGTCGGCGGCGAACTCAAAGCCTATACCGAGCTGATGCAGGAAGCGCGCGCCGAAGCGGTGCAGCGCATGACCGATGAGGCCAAAAGCATGGGTGCCAACGCGGTGCTCAATGTGCGCTTTGTGACGACGTCGATCACGATGGGCGCAGCAGAAATCCTGGCCTACGGCTCGGCGGTCACGATCGAGCGCGACCCCCTGGGAGGGTAAGCAGCGATGCGCTGGGTCGAGCTTTTGGGGGTGCTGCTTCAGGTCGGCTTGCCGGTGGCCCTGGTGGTCATCGGCTATCTCGTCGGGCGGGTCATCGAACGGCGCCACTACGCTTCGATCCGCCAGCGTGAGCGTGAACTGCAGGCGGTGATCGCACTCACCACACGCTGGGTCCCGGCGGGGGTGAGTGTGCAAGACACGCGCCTGGTGAGTGGCAGCGTGGTGGTTTCGTCCGACTACTTCAAGACTTTTGTCGCTGGCTTTCGCAACCTCTTTGGCGGGCGTTTTCGCGGCTACGAAACCCTGCTCGAGCGCGCCCGCCGTGAAGCCTTGCTGCGCCTGAAGCTGCAAGCCCGCGAAGCCGGCAGCGCACTTGTCATCGGCGTGCGTTTTCACACCACGCGCGTGGCCGGGTCGACGACGCCGTCGGTCGAGGTGATGGCTTACGGCACTGCGCTCAACTCTCGCCCGGCGGCGTGAGCGGGTCAAAGGCCCGATCGGCTCAAGATGACCGGCCCCCGGCTCGAAAACCGGCTGCCCGCCGACGGCATCAACAGTGCCGACGAACACCCCTTGCGCGAACTGGCCTGGCTGATTGGCGCGACGCTGGTGGTGCTGGCGCTGGCCGTGCTGCTCGTCGGCTGGGGCGCGCAGTGGCTGGCGCCGCGGCTGCCGTTCGGCGCCGAGGTCAGGCTCGCCGAGCAGCTCGTCGATGGGCCGAGCGACCGGGCATCGACGCCGGCGCTGGCCGCGCGCACCGCGGCGATGCAGGCGCTGGCCGACCGGGTCGCGCAGCGCATGCAATTGCCACCCGGCATGGCGATCGTGATCTCGCTTGATGCCGCACAGGTGGTCAACGCCTACGCCACGATCGGCGGCCGCATCCGCCTGTACCGCGGCTTGATCAGCAAGCTGGACTCCGAAGATGCACTTGCCGCGCTGCTCGCCCACGAGATCGCGCATGTCAAACACCGGCATGTCGCGGCGTCGCTGGGCCGCGGTCTGGCGCTGGCACTGCTCGTCGGCATCGTCTCGTCGGATGCCGGTGCCGCCGCTGCCGAGGCGGTGATCGGCAGCACCACCACCATCGCGCTGCTCGGTTATTCGCGCGACCAGGAGCAGCAGGCCGACGACGAGGCCCTGCGCGCGGTGGCTGCGCTGTATGGCCACGCCGGCGGCGTGGCGGCGCTGTTCAAGACGCTTGGCGCGCAGTCCAAAGCCGGCGAGATGCCGATCGATGTGCTGCGCTCACACCCGCTGACCCACGACCGTATCGACGCGGCACGCCGTGGTGCCAGCGAACTCGGCGTGCGCATCGACGGGCCGCTGACACCCTTGCCGCCAGCGTTGCAATGGGCGACGCCGTGATCAGCGCTTGGCACGACCGCGGCGCATGAGTGCCGCCGTGATCGCCGTGCCAGTTATTTCGCCACGACCACAAACCGCGCGCCGAACCAGTCGTCGACCATGCGCAGGTCGTAGGCCAGCGCGTCGCCGCGGCCGGCGTGCAGGCTGTGCATGAGGTAGCCCATATCGGCCAGTTTTTCGTCGCCTGACTTCAGCGTCTGGCCGCCGGCCGACAGGGTGTAGCGCAGGGCCATGCGCGGCCAGTCGGCGCGGCCCCGCAACACACGCACATCGCTCAAGTGGCGGGTGAGTTTTTCCTCACCGGCGAGGTCGATGTCCAGGACTTCGATCTTCAGCGTCTGGCCGTCGGGCAGCTTGTCGCCGAGGGTGCGCAGGTGGCGCGCCAGGATCTCCAGATGGCGCTCGCGGTCGACCACGTTGCGGCCGATGTCGGCATAGGTCTCGGGTTTGACAAAGCTCACGTCGACCGTGCCGGCCGCATGCGCGCTCGGTGCCAGCGACGTCAGCGACGACATCAGGCAGGCGACCACCGCGGCGGCCGGGGTGCGGGTAGGGGGCTTCATGGCAACACCTTGAAGTTGGGGGATGACAGTGGTCCCACTTTGCGCCGAACCCGACTCATCGGCAAGCCTGCCTGCCGGCCGTTTGCACAGCTTTACGCTCGGCGCCGAATCACTCGCGAACCCGCTCCCAATCACTTGGCGAAGCTGTCTTTCAGTGTCGTGATGCGGTTGAAGACCGGCCGCCCGGCGCTGTGGTCCACACGGTCGGTGACAAAGTAGCCGTGGCGCTCGAACTGGTAGCGGCTGTCGGGTGCCACACCGGCCAGCGCGGGTTCGAGATAAGCCGCGGTGACGGCCCTGCTTTTGGGGTTGAGCACCTCGCGGAAATCGCGCCCGCCGGCTTCTGGTTGGTCGACGCTGAACAGGCGCTCGAAGAGGCGCACCTCGGCGCGCACCGCTTCATGCACCGCGACCCAGGTGATGGTGCCCTTGACCTTGACGGCATCGGCGCCCGGCGTGCCGCTCTTGGTGTCGGGAACGACGTTGGCCAGCACCGCGGTGATCTCACCGGCGGCGTTTTTTTCGCAGCCAGTGCATTCGATCACCATGCCGTATTTCAGGCGCACGCGGTTGCCGGGGAAGAGCCGGAAAAATCCTTTCACCGGCGTTTCGACAAAGTCGTCGCGCTCGATCCAGACCTGGGCCCCGAGTGAGAATTTTCGCAACCCAAGATCAGCGTGCTGCGGGTGCATCGGCGCCTGGCAGGGTTCGATGTGCCCGGCACCAAACAGGTCGGCCCAATTTGTCAGCTTGAGCAGCAGCGGGTCGAGCACCGCCGACGCACGCGGCGCCTGCGCTTCGAGGTCGTTGCGCAGCGCGATGTCGAGCACCGAATAATCGATCCAGGCATTCGTCTTGCTCGCGCCGGTGGCGTCGGCCATGGCACGGATGCTCGCCGGCGTGTAGCCCCGCCGGCGCATGCCAAAAAGGGTGGGCAGGCGCGGGTCGTCCCAGCCGCTGACGATGCCCTCGTCGACCATCGCCTTGAGCTTGCGCTTGCTCGTCATCACCGTGTTCAGGTTCAGGCGGCCAAACTCGAGCTGCTTGGGCAGTGGGCGCGCGAGCAGGCCGAGGTCAGCCAGGTGTTCGAGCAGCCAGTCGTAAAACGGCCGCTGGTCTTCAAACTCCAGCGTGCAGATGCTGTGCGTGATGCGTTCCAGCGCGTCTTCGATCGGGTGCGCGTAGGTGTACATCGGGTAGAGGCACCAACGGTCGCCGGTGGCGTGGTGCGTGGCGCGTTTGATGCGGTACAGCGTCGGGTCGCGCAGGTTGATATTCGGCGACCGCATGTCGATCTTGGCACGCAGCACTGCGGCGCCGTCGGGCAGCGCGCCATCACGCATCTGGCGCAGGCGGGCCAGGTTTTGTGCGGCTGTTCGGCCACGGTAAGGGCTGTCGCGGCCGGGGGTCTGGAAGTCACCACGCGCGGCGCGCATCTCATCGGCGCTCTGTTCGTCGACATAGGCCAGGCCGGCTTGCACCAGGCTTTCGGCGGCGCGGTACATGAAGTCGAAATAGCTGCTCGCGTAGTAGAGGTGGCTGGTGCCGCCTGCGTCCCAATCGAAGCCGAGCCAGTGCACCGCTTCGATGATCGCGTCGACAAATTCCTGCTCTTCTTTTTCAGGGTTGGTGTCGTCGAAGCGCAGGTGGCAGACACCGCCATAGAGCTGCGCGAGGCCAAAGTTCAGGCAGATGCTTTTGGCATGGCCGACATGCAGATAACCGTTGGGCTCGGGCGGGAAGCGGGTGCGGATGCGCGCCGGGTCGGCGCCGCCTGCGGCGTGGTGCTGGGCATCACCCGGGCTGCCGCCCCAATGGCGGCCGGCCAGCGTGCCGGCCTCGAGGTCGCGCTCGATGATCGTGCGCAGGAAATTGGCGGGCTTGTTCGTCGCTTCGTGCTGGGGGTCGCTCATGCGGACGATTCTATCGACGGGCCTACCGCTGGACCTAGCGCTGGGCCTACCGACGCGCCTTCAAGCGAGCGACCTCCGCGGCGAGCATGTTTTCGCGCAGGCCGTCGCCGCGCAGGCTCAGAAAGGTCACGATGCCATGCACGGCCAGACCGATGCCCCAGCCGAAGAGCGGCCAGCCATGCCAGCGCGGGCCACCGGCCGCGTAGTTGATGACCGCCAAACCGATATTGACGAGCACAAAGACCAGCGCGTGGACGTAGAAGCCCATCTTCTGGTCAACGCGCTTTTTGGCGCGGCGCAAGAGTTCTTCGTCGGACATCGTCGAGTTGATGGGCTGGGGGGTGTTGGCATTCATGGTGGGTTCGTGGTGGCGTAGTGGTGTTGAGTGTCCGTGGTGGGCCCAGAGTCTCGGTCAAGCGACGAGGCCCAGGGTTTGTTTCCAGAGCAGGTCGCCCAAAAAGCGGCCGGGCAGCAGCGTAAAGATACCGGCGATGACGCAGGCCCCATAAAAGGTCCGCGTCATGAATTTGCGGTGCGCGTCGACGCGGCGCTGGCGAATGGACCAGATGCCCAGCGGCACATTGATGAAGACCGCGACCGTGAACAGGTGGATCGGCGTGTAGCCCGCGATATTGGGCATCTGGTAGTCGCGGATGAAGACGCTGGCCAGCGCGGTGACGGCCATCAGGCCGACCCAGGCCCAGCCGGCGAGCTTGTGGTTGAAATTGCCCTTGCGGCGCAGCATCACGGCGATGCCGACGAGCAGCGCCAGCAGCGCCGCGGTCAGGTGCAAGGCGATCAGCGGCCGGGTTTCGACGAGGCGCAGGTAGGAGTTCATGGGCCCGAGCATCGGGCCGATGCGGCATACCGTCCAGGCACCGGCGATGAAGAGACGAAGCTCGCGACGAAGCGGGGCATTTGGGGCGCCAGACGCTGCCGGTTGCAGCCGCGTTGCGAGGCGGCACGCTGCTGCCGCACGGCGCATCAGGCCGGTGTCGACTGGCGCTTGATTCTGGATATTTCGTCGCATGCCGGTTGACCGCCGCGCAGTGCCGGACATGATCGCGCTCAGCGCAGCCATCGACACTGCATGCCGCACCGAGCCCACCGCATGAACAGAATCCTCAGCGTGTTCGCGATACTCGCCACGGCGTCGCTCCTGACCCAGAACGCCGCGGCGTCGCAGGCGGGTTGGCGCCAGATCAGCATTGCCGGCGCCGGCGCCAACGAGCCGGCCACGATCGTGGCGCTGTACTACCCGACCCCGTCGCCGGCAGCGCCGATAGCGATGGGGCCTTTCACACCCAAAGTGGCGATGCACGCTGCTGCGCAGGGGTCGGTCAAGGGACTGATCGTTCTGAGCCACGGCACGGGCGGCAGTGAACTCGGCCACAGCAGGCTGGCCGAAGCCCTGGCAGAGGGCGGTTATCTGGTCGCGGCGCTGCGCCATCCGCGCGACAACTGGCAGGACCGATCGCTGCTGGACGAGGGGCCCGAAACGTACTTCACCGAACGGCCGCGGCAGGTCACCCGGGTCATCGATGCGTTGCTTGGCGATCCGCAATGGAAGGACCGGATTGCGAGGGACGCGCAAGGCCCCCGAGTCGGCGCCATCGGGCACTCGGCGGGCGGCTATACCGTGCTGGCCCTGGCCGGTGGTCAGCCCGACGCGTCGCGAATCGCCGAGCACTGCCGGGCCCATCGGTCCGCGGACCCGATCTTCTGCAGGACCGGCCGCAGCGCCTCAGCGACGGCGTCACGACTCGCCGCGGCGCCACGATCCGCGGCGCGTTTGCTCGATCGGCGGGTGCGTGCGGTCGTCGCGCTGGCCCCCGTCGGCGTGGTGTTCACGGCAGCGTCGCTGGCCACGATATCGGTGCCGGTGGCCGTCTATGAAGCCGAGAGGGACCGCTGGCTGGTGCCTCGCTTTCACACCCGATGGATTGCCCAGAACATGCCGGGCGCCGACTTGCATCGAGTGCCCAATGCCTGGCACTTCGCGTTCATGGATCCGCCCAGCATGGCCATTGCCACCGAGGATGGCGATATCCGGGCCGACCCGCCGGGGTTCGCCCGCGCGGCTTTTCTGAAGCAGTTGTCGCGGGACCTTCCTGCCTTCTTCGACCGGGCCTTCAAGTAGCGCGCGGGGTGGTCGTACTTACATGCCCTTGAACAGATGCGCGTAGAGCCGGCTCACGGTGAGCTTTTCGCTGCGCCCTTGCAGGCTCAGGAAGACCTTGCCCGAGTCGTCGCGGCGCGCCGTGCTGATGCTGCGCGCGTTGACCACGGTGCCGCGGTGCACCTGCCAGAAGACGGCTTCGTCCAGTTGCGGCGCCAACTCTTTGAGCGGCATCCGGATCAGGTGTTCGCGCTCAGGCGTGATGACCCGAACATATTTGTCGGCCGCCTCGAAATACAGCACCTGGCCCACCGGCACCAGATGCACGATGGCGCCGACCTGGGCTTGGATGACTTCGAGCCGCGGTGGTTTGCCGGCCGCCCCGGTGCCGCCACTGGCACCGCCACCGCCACCGCCACCAGCGCCGGCCGTGATCCCGGCACCCAGAATGCCGCGCAGCTGGTCCACCGCTTGTTGCAAGCCCGCCGGTCCCGCAGCGCGGTCAGCCAGGCGGCGCTGCAAGCGCTGCACGCAGGCCATCACCCGGGCGGAGTCGACCGGCTTGACGATGTAGTCGACTGCCTGCGCTTCGAAAGCCTGCAGCGCAAACTGCTCGTAGGCGGTGACAAAAACGATGAGCGGGAAGGGGCTGTTGTCGGGCCAGTCTTCGGCCAGCGCCTGCGCCGCTTCGAGCCCGCTCATGCCGGGCATGCGGATGTCGAAAAAGCAGACGTCGGGCTGCAGCGCCAGCGCGCGCTCGACGGCACTGGCGCCATCGCCGACCGTGGCCACGATTTGCAGCCCCGGCCAATGGGTGGCGAGCTCGGCAGCCAAGCCGGCGGCGAGCAGGGGTTCGTCTTCGGCGATGAGTGCGGTGGCAGTGTGGGTCATGGTCATGGACGTGGTCGTGGTCGTGATCGTGATCAGTCCGCCGTCTTTATCGGCAACACGATGCGCGCCAGCGTGCCGCCGCCGGGCCTGAGCTCCAGGGTCAGCGCTGCGGCGTCGCCGAACAGCGCCTTGAGCCGGCCGCGCACCTGCTCCAGGCCGAAGCGGGTCGAGCCCGGGCTGCCGGCCTGGCCGAGCCCGGCGCCGTTGTCTTGAACCGTTAGCTCCAGCATCGACCCGGTGCGCCGCGCCGCGATATCGATGCGCCCGCCGGCCAGCTGCGGCTCGAGGCCATGTTTGATGCAGTTCTCGACCAGCGGCTGCAGGAGCAGCGGCGGCACCGGTTGATCGCGCAACCCTGCCGGCAGGTCAAGCGCAAATTGCAGCCGCGGCCCCATCCTGATCGCCATCAGCGCGAGGTAGTCGCTGATGCGGTCGAACTCGGCGGCCAGCGGATGCGCGCCGCTGCGGCTGGCATTCAGCGTCGCCCGCAGGAAGCCGATCAACCGGTCGAGCATCAACTGCGCCCGCGGCGGGTCGATGCCGATCAACACCCGCAGGTTGGCCATGGTGTTGAACAGCATGTGCGGCTCGAGCTGCGATTCGAGCAGCTTGAGCTGGTTTTCGGCGGCGGCGCGCATCGCGGCTTCGGTCTCCACGCGGGCTCGCGCCAGGCGTTCGAGCGTGGTCAGCACAAACATCGACAGTAGCGACGCGATGACCGTGATCGTCAAGGTCACGCGGGCGACGTTGGTATCGAGTTGCCAGATCGAAGGGGAGCGGTAGCCGGTGATCGCGTCGGCGATCGTCAGTCCGGCCGACGGGCCGACCAGGATGCCGAGCGCGACCAGCGGCAGCATGCCGCACACATGCAGGTCGAAGCCCACCGCCGCGGCGGGGTCACCACGCCGGATGCGTGCCGTGTCGACGACCCAGGCCACGACCAGGCGCGCGGCATCGGTGATCAGCCAGCAACACAGGCCGATCGAGAACGAATAGACCAGCTGGATGGCGAAGCGGCCGCGCCCGATCGCACTCAGCAGCAGCGCGATCGCCAGACACAACAGGGTCATGAAAAACAGGCCGCGGATCAAGCGCTTGCGCAGCCTTGCCCCTGGCTGCGCCGCCGCGCCGGACGCGAGCGAGCGATCGAAGGCGGCTGCAGCAGCGGCCGGCGGGCGGGCATCAATGGTCATCGGCGCCGATTCTGGGCCCGATGCTGCCGGGCATGGTCAGCACCGCGACGAAGTGCGACGTGCCGCCGCGAAACCTCGGCCGACATGCGCCAAGCGCGACGCTGTTGCCGGCAATGTTGCTCGCAGAGGGCTCAGACCGTCAGCGCCGCCTCGGGTGCAGCGCCGCGCAGAAAGATCAGCGCACCGGCATCGGCGCGCAGCTGGTCGTGCAGCCGGTCCTGCCGGCCAAGATGAAAGCCGCCAGCGGGGATGCGCAATTCGCCGATCTGGACTTCACCTTCGAGGACGACACATTCTTCGTCGATCGGGTGCCGGTGCGCAGGCAGCCGCGCGCCGGCTTGCAGGCGCAGCAGGCAGGACATCACACCGGCAGCTTCGTGCAGTACCTTGATCTGCACCCCGCGCCCGAACGGGCGCCAGTCGCCGGCACCCGTCTGCACCGTCAGGTGCTGCGGCGTATTGCCAGCAGCGATGCGACGCAGCAGCGCTCGTTTGACGCGCTGGATGCTTTGCACATCCACCGGCGCGGCGCCGGTGGTGTCGGCAATTCGCTCACCGAGCAGGCCGACGAATTGCGCGTCCAAAGCCGGCTGGTCGTCGTCTGTTGGGGGTGGTTGGTTCATGGCGGGCTCAGTGGCTCGGGCGTGCGCTGCGATCGGCGGTCAGTCTTGCAGCGCCGCACGCAGCTTGACCTGGGCCCGCAGGATCAGCGATTTGACGGTGCCCAGCGGCAGCCCCGTGGCCTGCGCTATGTCGGCGTGACTGAGGTCGCGGAAGTAGGCCAGCCCGATGACCCAGCGTTCGTTGGTGCTCAAGCCTTGCAGCGCTGCCTGCAGACGGCTGTTGGACTGGGTCTGCCAATGCTGCCAGGCCGGGTCGGCCTGCGGGCTGCCAGCTTCGCCAGTGGTGGTTTCCGCGCTGGCCCTGCGCTGGACGGCCTGCCGGCGCAGTTGGTCCAGGCAGCGGCTGCGCACGATCGTGAGCAGCCAGCTGACGGCGCTGCCGCGTGCGGCCGCGAAGCGCGGCGCCGTGCGCCAGGCCTCGAAAAATGCGTCGGCGAGCAGGTCGTCGAGATCGGCACTCCGCAACATGCGGCGCGCCAGCGCGCTGGCGTAGGCCGCGGTGGCATCGTAGAAGGCTTCAAAGGCTGCGGCGCTGCCGGCAGCCGCTTCGATCACCAGCGCCGCGAGCTGCTCGTCGCGCTGCGCGCGCTGGCTGCGCTGGTTGGTGTCAGCGTGGGCCGCGGCCGGCGGGGCCATGGCGGGGGCGCCGTTTTTGGCACCGTCGTCGACGACATCGTGGCGGCTTGCCGGCAGGCTCATCGAGGCTGGGGTGTGGTTGCGAAGCGCTGCCGAAGTTACCAGACGAAGCCGGTGCTCGCCAGCCGGCGCGCGCCGTTTGACAGGCCCTGTTTGCGGGGGGCGCAAAGCGGTCGATGGTGATTGCAGGAGGGTGAGCATGGTGAGCGGGCGCTGGCTTCATGGGCCTACGGACGGGGCCTGCCCCTGGATGCACGGCGACGTCGCTCGCAGCCTTGCATCCGGGGTGGCGTGCGACCCGTACACCAGGCCATCAATCTCTGAGGAGCGCTCGATGCCCCGCTTTGCCGAAGTCACCCATCGCGAATGGATCGCCGCGCCGGTGTCGCGGGTGCGCGCGCAGTTCGCCGATCTTGAGCACCACATCAAGGCCGGGGCGCACCCGAAGCTGCGCTTCGAAATCCTGCAGCGCAGCGCGAACCGGGCGCGTTATGTGCAGCAGGTCAAGTTGCTGGGCTTGTCTCAGCGCGACGTCTTCGTGCGCGAATTCGAGCCCGACGGCACGATGGTCGACACCTCGATCGAAGGTTTCAACAAGGGCGGCTCGATCGTCGTCCACTTCGACCCGCAGACCCGCGCCGAGCGGGCTGGCACCGATGTCGAGATCACGATCCGCCTGCCGCTGCCGCCGCTGATCGGCCCCCTGCTGCGGCCTTTGCTGCAATGGCAGGTCCGGCGTGAGGTCTGTGCCGCAGCCGCCGAGGACAAACGCGACATTGAAGTCGGGCAGTACGGCATCCACAACGCCGGTGCCGTGTCGTCGGCGCATGCCTAACGCGAGAAACAAGCGGCGCTTTCCGGCGACTGCCAGCAATCGCTGGCGTCTCGGTCTGGGTTGCGGCCATCCGCCGAGCTCGGCGCGGCCGCCCGGGCGCCCCCTAACTTGAATCGGTTTCATCCCCCGTGTGAGCAGTACTCGCCGGGAGCCCGCGCCGATAGAGTGCCGCCACCCCCAACTCGCTTCAGAGGCTCACGATGCATTCCTTCACCTTGCGTTCTTCCGCCGTCGCGGCACTGCTGGCGCTCGCAGCTGCACCAACGCTCGCCGCCACCTCGGGCTACAGCGAAACCTGGGACGGGCAGGGCAACCTGGCTGGCTGGTTTGGCAGCACCACCGACAGCACCGTTGTCAACACCGGTGTCAACGGCAACCCAGGCGGCCACCTGCAGATTCGCCGCGGTGGTGACTTTGCCATCGGTGCGACGACCGACCTCGACGCGGTCGACGGCAGCTACGCCGGCAAGGTCTGGACTGTGAAGGTCGACTTGGCGGAGTTCTTGGGCACCGTCTCGGATGTCAAGCTGCGTTATCGCTTTCAGGACTCCACCTACAACGGCTGGAGTTTCCAGCTCGCCGCGGCGCTGGGCGGCTGGACCACCAAGTCGGTGACTTTCAACGCCGACTGGAGCGACGCCGACGCGATGCTCAACGGCTGGTCGGCCGACGCCGCCGGTTCCACCGTGAGCTTTGCGCAGACGATGGCCAACACCTACCACCCCGAGGTGCGCTTCGAAGGGACGCGCACGCTGCTCGTCGGCGTCGACAATTTTTCGATCACGGCGGTGCCCGAGCCCGGCACCTATTTGCTGATGGCGCTGGGCCTGGCCGGTGTGGCCTTCAGCGCGCGTCGCCGCCTGGGCCGCTAAAGCGCCGCGGCGGCTTCATGCCGCCTTGAGCAAACGGGCGCGTATCGATTCGATGCGCGCCCGATTCACGTCAAAGTCCTTGCGGCCGACGCGCGACGCCGAGCGCACCTGCACCACCTGCGCGCCTGAGTCGAACCAGAATTCGGCATCGTCGGTGTAGCCCATCAGCCGGGTCGTGAACTGCGCGTACAGATAGTCGGCGCGGGCTTCGACGATCTTGGCGCCTGGCATCGATTCGACAATGGACTTCAGCGCCGCCAGGGTCGCCGCGCCGTCGCCTTTGTGCAAGGCCAGCGGCGCGATCTGTGCCGGCGCGTGCTGCGGTGCATCGGGCCACAGGCTGGCCTGGCTGCTGACGCTGTTGGGCGTCTTCGAAGGCGGCTTGAGCCGGCCGTCGCGCACGCCCAGGTTGGCCGGCGCCTTACCGGCAAAAAGCCCCAACCGGCCGGCGAGCAGCACGACCACGACGAGGGCCGCGGCGACGATCGCAATGATCTTCAGTGTGGACAACATCGTTTATCTCCGCCGGCTGCCGCCGAACAGGGACCCGAGCACCCCGCGCACGATCTCGCGGCCGACCGCCGAGCCGACGCTGCGCATCGCACTCTTTGCCGCCGACTCGGCCAGGCCCTCGTGGCGGCCACCCCGCGGGCCGGTGCTGCCAAAAAGCACGTCGGTCAGGCCACCAAACATGCCGCCACCGGCCGCCGCCTGCGCCGCGCCGGACGGGGCGGCCATGCCGCCAGCGGCGGCGCCACTCTGCGCTGCCGCGGCGTTGTCGGCGCTGCTTATCGCGCGGCCTTTGAGCTTTTCAAACGCCGATTCGCGATCGACGATTTTTTCGTAAACCCCGGCGACCAGCGAGCCGCTGATCAGGCCCTGGCGTTGTTCGGGCGAGATCGGCCCGATCTGGCTGCCCGGTGGCAGCACATAAACCCGCTCGGTCACCGAGGGGCGGCCTTTTTCATCGAGAAAACTCACCAGCGCTTCGCCGACGCCGAGCTCGGTGATCGCGGTGGCGATATCGAGCTTCGGATTGGCGCGCATCGTGCTCGCCGCCGACAACACCGCCTTCTGATCGCGCGGCGTGAAGGCGCGCAGCGCATGCTGCACCCGGTTGCCGAGTTGGCCGAGCACGGTGTCGGGGATGTCGAGCGGGTTCTGCGTCACGAAGTAGACGCCGACTCCTTTTGACCGCACCAGGCGCACGACGAGCTCGATGCGTTCTACCAACGCCTTGGGCGCGTCGTTGAAGAGCAGGTGCGCTTCGTCGAAGAAAAAGACCAGCTTCGGTTTGTCGAGGTCGCCAACCTCCGGCAGGGTCTCGAACAGCTCCGACAGCATCCACAGCAAAAACGTCGCATACAGGCGCGGCGCATTCATCAGCTTGTCGGCCGCCAGCACATTGATCACGCCCTGTCCGGCATCGGTCTGCATCAGGTCGTTGATATCGAGCATCGGCTCGCCGAAAAATTTGTCCCCGCCTTGTTCTTCGATCTGCAGCAGCCCGCGCTGGATCGCGCCGACGCTGGCGGCGCTGATATTGCCGTAGCTGGTGGTGAAATCCTTGCCGTTGTCGCCGACGTGCTGCAGCATCGCACGCAGGTCCTTCAAGTCGAGCAACAACATGCCGTTGTCGTCGGCGATTTTGAAGACCAGGTTCAGCACGCCGGCTTGGGTCTCGTTGAGCGCCAACATGCGCGCCAGCAGCAGCGGGCCCATGTCGCTGACGGTGGCGCGCACCGGGTGGCCCTGCTCGCCACAGACGTCCCAGACGGCGGCTGGGCATTTGCTGGGCGCTGGCTGGTCGAGCCCGCGGTCGGCCAGGATCTTGGCGACCTTGTCGGGGATCTTGCCGGTCTGGCTGATGCCGGTGAGGTCGCCCTTGACATCGGCCATGAAGACCGGCACGCCGAGCTTGCTGAAGTTTTCGGCCAGCGTTTGCAACGTGATCGTCTTGCCGGTGCCGGTGGCGCCGGTGATCAGGCCATGGCGGTTGGCCAGCGCGGGCAGCAGGTGACATTCGATGGCGCCGTTTTTGGCGACGAGGATCGGTTCGGGCATCGGCAAGGCTCCAAAGGGGTGGCGGCAGGCGCCAGTCTCGGCCGGCAATTTGCGCAGCCGCAGCGAGGACTTCGGGAAGTCTAGCGCCCCTTATTCCGGGGGGGCCCGGGTTTGCCCGCTGCGTCTTGTTACGCCGCGATCCGATAGTCGCGCCTTCAATAATCTTCTGAGGAATTTTCGATGTCCGGACACAAAATGGCGATTCGCTCGACCCTGGCCGCAGCCTGCCTGCTGGCCTGCTCGGCCCATGCGGCCGACTATGTTTTGCAGGCGCCCGCCTGGGGCGCCAGCCAGAACGCCGCGGTTGCCGCCGCCGGCGGCTCGGTGCGCTTCAGCCATGCCACCGGCCTGGCCGTAGTGACGTCGGAGAACGCGGCATTTCTTGCCAACGTGCTGCGGGGTGGGGCGGTCACCAGCGGCGCCGCCGACCAGGTTCTGACGATGGCCCCGGTGAGGGTTGTCGAATCCGGTATCGATGCCGAGGCTTTGCCGGCAGTGACCGATACTTTTTTCCCATACATCCAATGGGCGCCGCAATCGGTGCGCGCGCCGCAGGCCTGGGCTCTAGGCTACAAGGGCGCCGGCGTGCGGGTGGCGATCATCGATGGCGGCATCTTTGGCGCGCATCCCGACCTCGGGGCGAATATCGATGCCGCTGCGGCGCGTTCGTTCGTGGCACCGAATCCCTTGGCCACGCCGGCAAGCAATGCCTGCCGCGTGGCCTGGGACTGCGATACCGGCACCCTCTGGCATGGCACCCATGTCGCCGGCATCGTCGCCGCGCCGATCAACGGCATCGGCGTCGTTGGCATCGCACCCGAAGCGACGATCGTGCCGGTGAAGGCGTTGCACAGCGGCAGCGGCTCGTTTGCGGCGATCCTGCAGGCGATCCTGTACGCGGCCACCGATGGCCGCGCGGACATCATCAACATGAGCCTGGGCGCGACCTTCCCGCGCCAGGGGCGCGAAGCTGCGGAGCTGCTGTCGGCCCTGACCCGGCTGATCAATTTTGCGGCGACGCAAGGCGTGTTGGTGATCTCGTCGGCGGGCAACGATGGCCTGGACATGGACAAGGCAAAAAATCTGGTCAAGGTGCCGGCGGAGACGGGCAATGGGCTCGTCATCTCGGCCACCGGCCCGCTCGGGTTTGGCGCTGGCGCGAACAATTTTTCGCGTATCTCCAGCTACACCACCTACGGTTCGATGGTGACGCTGGCCGCTCCGGGCGGCGACTTTGCGCTGCCGGGCAACGACCCCTGCACGCTGACCACCGCAGCCGGTGGTGCGCTGACGCGCCCCTGCTGGGCTTTTGACATGGTGCTCTCGACCTCGCGGGCTGGTTGGAGCTGGGCGGCCGGCACCTCGATGGCGGCACCCGCGGCATCGGCCGTTGCCGCGCTGATCAAGCAGAAGTACCCCAGCGCGACGGTCGGCGAGTTGAAAAACATGCTGCGCCGCGCGACCGATGACGCCGGCAAGCCCGGGCAGGATGAGTTCTACGGCAGTGGTTACTTGAACGCAGAAAAGGCGGTCACGAACTGAGCCCGTCGATCCTGGCTTGACGACCGGCCCGGTCATCCGCGAAGGCGGGTGACCGGGCCGGCGTTTTTGTGGCCCCTGTCTTTGGCGCGTGCTGCGCGCCGCCGTCAAGCGCCGCGCCGCATGCGCAGCATAAAGACCATGCCGATCCCGGCCAGCCACAGCGCGTAGGTCGCAGGTTCGGGCACGGCGGTGGTCAGCAGCAGGCTGCCGTCGCGCTGCGGCACCGCGCCCAAGGCCAGCAGCGCGTCGAAGATCGCCGGGTTGCCGTTGAAGCCCGGGTCGCCGCGATGGCCCCAGCCACCCGCGGCGGTCTGGGCAAAACTGCCGTCGCGCTGGCGCTCGTAGTGGTGCACGGCGAGCAGCCGGATGTCGGCGATCAGCAGGTCGATCTGGCCCGCGGCGCTGTCATAGTTCTCGGCCGTGATGATGCGGCCGTCGACGATGACGTCGTCGCAGCAATAACCGTCACCGGCGCGGCGGATGGTGGCGGTGATGTGCGGGCTGGCGAGCATGGAGGCGGTCATGGTTTTGCCGGTGGCGGGCGACACCGATGCGGTCGCGCGCACCGGCTGCAGGCCGGTCAAGCCGTCGCGGCTGGGGAAGACGATTTGCACCGCGGCCAGTTCGATCCAGCAGTCATGGCAACCGGCGGGCGCCGGCCCGGCAACCTCAGTCTTTCCGTCAACACCGTCGAAACGAATGTAGGAGGCGGCATGGGCCGGCACCGTGGCAGCGAACAAAACGGCCGCTGCGGCGATGCCACGTGCGAACAAGGTGACTAAGGGGTTGATCAAGGCAGTCTCCTCAGGGTGGGTTTTGAAGATGCCGATCGTGCGCAGCCGAAGGCGGGCAGTCTTGAGCAAAACCTGATCGATTCCTGATATCGGTCTGCCGACATCGATGCCCGCCGAGCGCGGGCATCGCGCGGGTGAAGCGCCGGCAAAGCGCCAGAGGCGCCCCGTAGAATCGACGCTCCTTCATAACAGCCCAGACCGCGTGTCGTGACGCCGCGGCAGCACCATGGCCGGACACTCCAAATGGGCCAATATCCAGCACCGCAAAGGCCGCCAGGACGAAAAGCGCGGCAAGGCCTGGACGCGGGTGATCCGCGAAATCATGGTCGCCGCGCGCCTGGGCGGCGGTGATGTCAGCGCCAACCCGCGGCTGCGCCTGGCGATCGAAAAGGCCAAGGCGGTGAACCTGCCGGTGGACACCGTCAAACGCAATATCGACAAGGCCACCGGCAACCTGGAAGGGGTCAACTACGAAGAGATCCGCTACGAGGGCCGCGGTATCGGCGGCTCGGGCGTGATCGTCGACTGCATGACCGACAACCGCGTGCGCACCGTGGCCGAAGTGCGCCACGCCTTCAGCAAATATGGCGCCGGCATGGGCACCGAAGGCTCGGTGGCGTTCCAGTTCAAACACTGCGGCCAGTTTGTTTTTGCGCCCGGCACGAGCGAAGACAAGGTCATGGAAGTCGCGCTCGACGCTGGTGCCGATGACGTCGTCAGCGGCGACGACGGCTCGATCGAGGTGCTCTGCGCGGCACCGGCTTTTGAAGCCGTGAAAGCGGCGCTCGAAGCCGCCGGGCTGCAAGCCGCGGTGGCCGAGGTCACGATGCGCGCCGAAAACAGTGTCGAGCTGGCCGGCGACGATGCGGCTCGCATGCAAAAGCTGCTCGACATGATCGAGGATCTCGATGATGTGCAGGACGTTTATCACAACGCGCTGATCGACGAAGGCGCGTGAGTCAAGTGCGTGACCAAAGTGCGTGACCCGAGTGTCTAAAGAATGAAAGTCCTCGTCATCGGCAACGGCGGGCGCGAGCACGCGTTGGCGTGGAAGCTGGCGCAAAGCCAGCGTGTGCAGACGGTGTATGTCGCGCCGGGCAATGGCGGCACGGCGCTCGATGTGCGCCTGCACAATCTGCCGATCACCGACCTGGCTGCATTGGCCAACTTTGCGCAGCGCGAAAAAATCGCGCTCACCGTGGTCGGCCCCGAGGCGCCGCTGGCGGCCGGTGTGGTCGACCTCTTTCGCGCCCGCGGCCTGCGCATCTTCGGCCCGACGCGGGCGGCGGCGCAGCTCGAAAGCTCCAAGGCGTTCGCCAAGGAGTTCATGCAGCGCCACGGCATCCCGACCGCGTTGCACGCCACCTTCACCGACGCCGCGGCGGCACACGCCCATGTCGAACAGCATGGCGCGCCAATCGTCATCAAGGCCGACGGCTTGGCGGCGGGCAAGGGGGTCGTCGTGGCGATGACGGCCGCCGACGCGCATGCGGCGATCGACGACATGCTTTCGGCCGACACCCTCGGCGTGGCGCGCAACGACGGCGGCGCAAGGGTCGTGATCGAAGAGTTCATGGCCGGTGAAGAAGCCAGCTTCATCGTCGTCAGCGACGGTGTGCATGTCGTCGCGCTGGCCACCAGCCAGGACCACAAACGCATCGGCGACGGTGACACCGGGCCCAATACCGGCGGCATGGGCGCCTACTCGCCGGCGCCGGTGGTGACGCCGAATGTGCATGCGCGCGTGATGCACGAGATCGTGCTGCCGACGATCCAGGGCATGGCGCGCGAGGGCATGCCGTTCACCGGTTTTTTGTACGCCGGCCTGATGATCGACACGCAGGGC
>JANPDN010000094.1:0-16056 GCA_031431555.1 Rubrivivax sp. | reverse complement strand
GAGCACCACCGACGCCGCGATCGCTGACTCGACCAGCCGCGTCGGCAACGTGATCACGCCCAGCGTGGCCAGCGACAAGGTGATTGAGTGCGCCAGCGTGAACGCGGTGACGATGCGAAAAACATCCCAGAACGCGCTGCGAAAACTCGCCGCCGGCTGCCAGCGCCGGCCGCGATAGGCGAGCACCGCCGGCAGCAGCAGCGCGACCAGGAACAGGATGTGGTCGAAGCCGATCCAGATGTGCCAGACCCCTTCTCGCGCGTAGTCGGTGAACTGGCGCAGCGCGCTGGCCTCGGCGCCGGCCAGGTCGAAGGTCTGCAGAGCGGCCTGGGGGCCCAGCACCGCGGTCTGTGTCCGGCCACCGGCTTGCAGTTTGAGCAGGCCGCGGTGCTGCGGGTCGAGGTCGGCAAACAGGGTGTAGCCGATCTCGATGCGCGCCGGGGGTGTGGTGGATCTCGTGGTCGTGGTCGTGGCCGCTGCCGTAGTCGCGGCCGCTGTCGCCGACCCCGGCGACCCCGCGTTCGCGCAATCGATGCGCAGCGGCAGCACCGAATACGCGCCGTCGGTGTGCTCGTCGACCAGCTGCACGCCGACCTCGATGCGGCAAGGCACATCGCCTGTCCGCAGCGTCAACCGCGCCGCGGCGTAGGCCGCGATCTCGGCATGTTTGGCGCGGACTTCGCCCCAGCGGATCTCGCCGTCGCCGTCGCCGTCCAGGCCGATCGCGGCCTCAAGATCGCGCAGCGCGATATCCCATTGGCCGTTGATCTGATTGTTAGCGCTAACATTGATCGACAGGTAACTGTCCGACGGTTTGTGCGCCAGCGCCGGCGCGGGCACAGCCAGCACCCACGCCGCCGTCAGCGCGAGCGCCGCCTTGGCCACCCAGGGCGACCCGCCGGTCGATGGTGCGGGACACATCCGGCCGCCGCTCACCGCGCACTCCCGAGCTGCGCTGCCAACTGCTTGAGCACGACGCTCTCGATGCCGGCATCGGCCATCCACTTCAGCACCGGCGCGGCGGCGGCGGGCTGGCGCGCCGCCACCGCCGCTTCGAGCAGGATTCGCGCATCGGCGGGCTCGCGCTGCTCGGCCCAGTTCTTGGCGGCGAGTTCGAGCGCGCGTTGCGCCGCCGCGTCTGTTTCGGGCTTGTCTGCCGCCTTGGTGGCAGTGGCCACGTTTGCCGCCGGCACGCGGCGCTGAAACGCCAGCACAAACCGGGATTCCTCTTTCTGGTGGCTGGTATCGCCGCGCGCCCGCGCGGCATCAAAACGCGACGCCAACTCGCGTGTCCAGCCGGCCGCTGCGGCGTCGCCGCTGGCCTGCCCGGCGATTGCCAGGCGCAGCAGCAGCACGTCGGCGCGGGCCCGGTCCTTGAGCAACAGCAGGACTTCGGCAGGGCGGCCACGGTCGAGCAAGAAGTCGGCGTAGGCCGCCAGCAAGTAGGTGTCGGCGAGGCCCAAGGCCAGCGCTTGCCGGAACGCCGCCTCGGCGGCATCAAAAGCACCACGCAGCGCTTCAATCTCCGCCAGCCGTGTGAGCGCCCACAAACTTTGCTCAGCGGCCGCGTCGCGGTCGGCGGCCAGAGCGGCCCGAAGCGCCTGCGCCGCCGCCGCGGCGCGGCCGGTCAGCGAGTCGACATAGGCCGTGCAGCCGACTCCGATCAGCGGTGTCACCAACGGCGTCAGGCGTTCGCAGGCACGCCGCGCGGCGGCGTAGTCGGCGCGCACCATGTGGATCGCGGCCAGCCAGGACCAGCCTTCAGCGTCTTCAGGCTGGGCCAGCAACGCGGCCTTGAGGTCGGCGACTGCGGCATCGAACTGGTGTTCGTATTGCAGCAGCACCGCGCGCATCACACGCACCTGCGGCGGCGGGTCGCTCAAGGCCCACCAGGGCCGCAGCGCGGCCTGCGCCTGGCCGGCGTAACGCGGGTCGCCCTCGGCGGCGGCAAGCTCGAAATAGCGCCTGGCCAGGCGCACCGCGGCGTCAGCGTCGTCTGGCGTGCGCCGCAGCTCGGCGCGCAGCGCTCGCAGTTCGCGTGCCCGCGGGTCGGCAGCGCGGGTCGGCAGGCGCTCGACAATTTCCGTGTCGCTGGCCGGCAAGCGCGGCGCTGCAGCGGCGGTGAATGGCGCCAGCAAGGCGCCGGCAACGGTGAGCAGGGTCCAGATCAGGGGGCAGCGGGGCATGCGGGGCAACAGAAAAAGCCGGGGCGGGGATGGTCGATCCTACGTGGCGGCGGCAGCGCTGGATGTCGGCGGAGGCCGCCACCGGCGTCGCGCCGGCGCTGTCAACCGATCGGCGCAGGCCGCGTTGGAAGGCAGCCGGCGGGGTTTTTGCCCTGCCGGGCTGGGTAGCTACCTCAAGCATTTTGTTCAACTTTCCATTAAATCGAGAGACCGGTCATGACCAAACTCATCACTTCCCTGACTTTCGCGGTTGCTGCCGCCTTCGCCGTGCCGGCCATCGCCGCCTCGCACGCCGGTGCCGCTCCGGCCGCCAAGGCCAGCGAAGCCATGAAGAAAGACGCCGCCAAAAAGGCCGACGCCGCCCCCAAGAAGGCCGATGCCCCGAAGGCTGCTGCCAGCGGCGCGATGAAAGACGAAAAGAAGAAGTAATCCACTCGTTGGATAGTTTTGGCACGAAGCCCGGGGCACGCCCCGAGCCTCGTGGTCACGATGAAGGCCGGGTTCGCCCGGCCTTTGTCGTTTTTGCACCCGACCACCCGCTCCACGAGACCGCGCTTCGCCCATTTCCTTGATCGCAGCGCGGGTGGCCGGCCCCACGAGGCCGCGAGTCGATCGATTGGCGCAACAATGTCGGATGCTCCAAAAACTGCTCGACAAGGGTGCCGGCGATGACGCCGAATATGGCGGCGATCTCAGCAACCACCTGCCGATGGCCTTGGTGGCGCTGAAGCGGCTGGGCGCCAGCGACACCCGGCTTGCAGCCTTCGCGCGCAGCTACCGTCGCCAGAAAAAGCTGCCTGCAGCGCCGCCGGCTGCGGCCTGGCCTGCCGGCGAGGCGTGGGCCAGCCACTTCGGCGACCGCAGCGCCTGGCCGGCCTACCGCGCCTTGTTCGCGCAGTGGCTGGTCATCGAAGGGGGTGCGGCGGTCGTCACCCAGGCTTTGCCGGCCTTGATGCCAGGCTGCGGCGCGGCGGCCTTTCACGGCCTGATCCGCACCGCCTACGCGCTGCAAGTCGGGCATGCCGGCGAGCTCGCCGACGGCCTGGCGTACTGGGCCTGCCGGCATCTGCGCTTTGGCGAACGGCCGCAGGGCCGGCAGGCCGACCCGGCCAAGCTGCTGGGCGAGCTGGTGGCCGCCCTCGCCGGACAGCCGCCGGTGCGATCCCGGTTGATCCTGGAGCGCATGCTGGCAGCGGCCAGCGCGCCAAGTACTGCGCCGACTTTCGCGCGCATCACACAACGGCTGAAAGTCAGCGATACGACGCTGGCGATGCTGGCGCGGCAGGCCGCCAAGGTCTACGCCGGCAGCGGCAATTTCACGGCGCTGCATCTGGTCACCAGCGCGCACGCGCTGCGCGTGATCCTGCCGCTGGCCAACGAGCCGCTGGATGCGGTCGGCGACTACTGGGTCGCCTACGCCGCCGGCGTGCTGGCCAGCAAAGTCGCGCTGGACCAACTCGACGCGGCACCCGAGCCGCTGCCCTGGCCCGAACTCGTCGCCGCAGCGGTCGCCAGTGACGACGACCATCTGATCAAGATCGTCGACAGCTGCCGCGAGGAAGAACGCGCCTACGGCGGCGACGATTGGCAACGCGCCGCGACGCGGGCGGTCAGCGCCGCGTAGCAGCGCTGCGGCGCGGTCAGGCCAGGCTTGGCGTCAAGGCGGGTCGTCGCCGCGCAGCGATTGGCCTATTCGGGTCGGCCGGTTTCAACAAACAGCTTCAGCCGCTTGTAGGCCTCGGCGATGACACGCTCGACGGCCGGTGCCAGTTTGTCCAGCCCAGCATCGCTGCTGCCGCCGACGCGGTAGGTCATGCGCAGCATCGTCTTGCCTTCGCTGGCGCCGGTCGCAATTGTGAAAACACCCTGCACCGGCAGATCCTGCAAGGGGCCCAGGTTGGCATAGAGGCGGATCACGCGGCCGGTCTGCACCATCACGACCTGGCCGTGCACGACCAGGTTGCCGTCACCCCAGCGCTCGCACCAGCAGCCGCCGGGCGTGAGCTCCAGGCTCAGGTTCGACGCCTGGCCGGAATAAGAATGCTGGCCGCTCCACCACTTTTGCACCTGCACGATAGCCTTCCACGCATCGTCGCTGGAGACCTTGATTTCTTCGCGGTGGTTCAGCGTAAAGCCCGACGCCGATACCGCGCTGGGCTGGGCCTGCGCCGCGGCGGCGCCGAGCGCGGCGACACAAAAAACCAAGGCCGTCTGGATGTGTTGGGATTTCATCGGCACGAGCATAGGGGTGGCATGGCGGGCGCACACCCGGGTGCACCCGCAGCACCGACATCACCCTCAAGCCCACAAGCCCAAACCACCCAGCCGCGACAATCCCCCAATGGCCCTGCTGACTCTTTCCAACGCGCATCTTGCTTTTGGCCATGTGCCGCTGCTCGACGGTGCTGATTTTTCTCTCGAAGCCGGTGAACGTGTCGCGCTGATCGGTCGCAACGGCGCCGGCAAATCGTCGCTGCTCAAGGTGCTCGCCGGCATCGAGCTGGTCGACGGCGGCCTGCTGCAAGTGCAGACCGGATTGCGCCGCGTTTACGTCGCGCAGGAGCCGGCGTTCGAGTCCGGCACTTCGGTTTTCGACGCCGTGGCTGAAGGGGTTGCCGAAGCGCGTGCCTTGCGCGACCGCTACGAAGCGCATGCCGACGGTGACGATCTCGACGCGATGCAGACCCGGCTCGAAGCGCTCGACGGCTGGACCTGGGAGCAGCGGGTCACCGAGACCCTGCAGCGCCTGCACCTGGACGCCGAACGCATGGTCGCCGATCTTTCCGGCGGCACCAAAAAACGCGTCGCGCTGGCGCGTGCGCTGGTCGCGCAGCCCGATGTGCTGCTGCTCGACGAGCCGACCAACCACCTCGACATCGACTCGATCGAATGGCTGCAAGGCCTGCTGCGCGAAAGGCGTGGTGCGCTGCTGCTGGTCTCGCACGACCGCGCCTTCATCGACGCGGTGGCGACACGCATCATTGAGCTCGACCGCGGCCGGCTGCGCGCCTACCCGGGCGACTTCCGCGCTTTTGAAGCCACCAAAGCACGCGAGCTCGAAGCTGAAGGCATGGCCGCGGCACGGGCCGACAAACTGCTGGCGCAAGAAGAGGTCTGGGTGCGCAAAGGTGTCGAAGCGCGGCGCACGCGCAGCGTCGGTCGCGTCGCGCGCTTGCAGGCGCTGCGCGCGCAGCGCGCGGCGCGCCGCGAACAGGTCAGCCAGGTGCGGCTGGACGTCGACGCCGGCTCGCCGCCGGGGCGCATCGTGGCCGAGCTGCGTGATGTGAGCATGGCCTTTGGCGAGCTCAAATTGATCCACCGTTTTTCAGCCACGATCCTGCGTGGCGACAAGGTCGGGCTGATCGGCCCCAACGGCTGCGGCAAGACCACGCTGCTCAAACTCATCCTTGGCGAACTCGAGCCGACTTCGGGTTCGGTGCGCCGCGGCACGCGCCTGGAGGTGGCCTATTTCGACCAGCTGCGCAGCGCGCTCGACCCCGAAGCGACGCTGGCCGACACCATCAGCCCGGGCAGCGACTGGATCGAGATCGGCCGCCAGCGCAAACATGTGATGAGTTATCTCAACGACTTTTTGTTTGCCCCCGAACGCGCGCGCTCGCCGGTGCGCACGCTGTCCGGCGGCGAGCGCAACCGGCTGCTGCTGGCGCGCCTGTTTGCGCTGCCGGCCAACGTGCTGGTGCTCGACGAGCCGACCAACGACCTCGATATCGAGACCCTGGATCTGCTCGAAGAGCTGCTGCAGAGTTACGACGGCACGGTGTTCCTGGTCAGCCACGATCGCTGGTTTCTCGACAACGTCGTGACCAGCACGATCGCCTGGGAAGGTGACCCCGAATACGGCGGCCGCCCAGGCCTGTGGCGCGAATACGAAGGTGGTTACGAAGACTGGAAACTGCAACGTGAACGCGGGCGTGTGCTGGCGACTGCTGCGGCCGCCGCGGCTGCCGCACCGTCATCAGCGCCAGCGCGCATGGCCGCGGGCACGCCGGTGGCCGCCGCAACGCGCAAGCTCAACTACCGCGAGACACGCGAGCTCGAATCTCTGCCGGCCAACATCGAAGCACTCGAAGTCGAGCAGCGCGAAGTCAGCGACTTGCTGGCCAGCGGCGAGCTCTATGCCAACGAGCCGCAACGTGCGGCCGAGCTCTCGGCTCGGTTCGCGCAGATCGAGACCGAACTGATGACCAGCCTGGAGCGCTGGGAAGCGCTCACGGCGATCGCGTCACGCTAGGCCGGCGGCGCGCTCAAGCACGCCGAAGCACGCTCACGCACCCGCAAGCACCCTCAAGCACCCGCAAGCACCCGCACTCGAGCACAGGGGCTCAAGGTGTCCAGCCCTCATTCGTCGCCGCCGGATGGGTGCGCGAGATGATCAGCCCGGCTTGCAGGTATAGCGCGTTGAGCAGGCGCATCGCGCGCTCACGGTCAAAGCCGGGCCAGCCCGACATCGTGGGCAGGTTGGTCGCGCCGCGGCGCAGCCGGGTGATCGCCTCGCCCAGCGTGCCGGCGCTTTCCAGGCCGCGCAAGTCGACCCCCGGCGGGATGCGGTAGGCCGCCAGGCCGGAAATCTCGGGCAGCAACTCGGCGCGTGCGCCGCGCAGCGCGAGCTCCCAGGTCAGCGGCGCCAGCGGCGCGTAGAACGAAGTGATGCCTTCGCCCTGGCCGACCGCCGCGGCCGCATCGGAATCGGCGCGCTCCGGCTTGACCACCGCGGGTTCGACATGCAGTACCTCCACCGCCGTCAGCCGTTGTTCGAGAAACTGCGGCAGCGGCATGGTGCAATGCACTTGGCGCTGCACCGGGAACAGGGTCAGCGGCAAGGCGCCGTCGTCGCAGCGCAGGTGCACCGTCAGCGCGCGGCCGTGGCGCACCGCGGCCGCAATGACCTCGAGCAGCTCGGTCTGGCCGCCGTTTCGCTCGAAGCGCATCAGGTCCTGCATCAGCGACGGGCTCAACGACGACAGCCGCGAGATGCCGCCGTCGACCTCGCGAATCAGGTCGTCCAGGTAGCGTGTGAAGTCGTTGACGCGCACCGTGGGCGCAGCGTCGAGCGGTTGGGTCGATTCAAATTGCACGGCAGCGGGGTTCGAGGGGCGGTATGGGCAAGGGACAGGGCAAGGGCAACGGACTGCGCGTGCGAAGGGCAGCGCGGTGCTGACCGCGACAGGTACGCATTCGACCGCAAATGCATGATCAGTTCCTTGCCGGCGACGTCTTGTTTCAACTCTTTCCCCGCAGCATCACGAGGCGGCGCCAGAAACGCAAATCCTGCGCGGTGGCGAAATTGATCCGCATCAGGCTGGTCGGCCGGCGGGTGGCATGAAAGAGCGCGCCCGGCGCGAGCAGCCAGCCTTCTTCGAGCATCCGTTGCGACAGGCGTTCGGTATCGACACCCACATGGAGCCAGCCGAACAGGCCCTGCGGCGGGGTCACGAAGTGGCAACCGGCTTGTGCGGCCAGCCGCTGGCTGCGCGCACGCGCCGCGTCGAGCCGGCCGGCGATGCGTTCGACATGGCGGCGAAACGGGCCCTGCCCCGGGCCCAGGCACCAGGCGACGGCTTGCTCCAGCAGCGCCGGGCTGGTCAAGGTGCCGAGCATCTTGGTGTCGATCAGGCGCTCGGCGAGCGCCGGCGCCGCGGCGACAAAACCGACCCGCCACTGCGGCGCCAGGATCTTCGAAAAACCCGAGATCAATACCGTGCGCTGCAAGCCGTCGAGCTGCGCCAGCCGCGTTGCGTGTGGCGGCGCCAGCCAGGCGTAGGTATCGTCTTCGACGATCGTCAGGTCGTGCTTTTCGGCCAGCCGCAACAGCCGGTGCGCCACCGGCGCCGACAGCGATTGCCCGGTCGGGTTGTGCAGCACCGACACCGTCACGTACAGGCGCGGCCGGTGTGCCGCGAGCAGGGCCTCCATCACGGCCAGGTCCGGCCCGTCGGGGCCGCGCGGCACCGGCAGCAAGCGCGCGCCCATGCGGGTCAGGCGCGCAAATTCGATCGCCCAGCCGGGCTCGTCGACGAGCACCGCGTCGCCCGGCTGCAGCAAGGTGCGCGAGACGATATCCAGCGCATGGGATGCGCCGACGGTGGTCACAATCTGCTCGGCATGGGCGCCGATGCCGAGGTCACCGAGCCGGTGCGACAACGCGGTGCGCAGACCCGGGTCACCGGCGGGGTCGCCGTAACCGAGCCATTGCGCCGCCGCACCGGCGCCGCTGACACGCCGCAGCGCCCGCTGCAACAAACCGGCGTCGAGCCAGTCTTCGGGCAGGGTGCCGCTGCCGGGCGATGGCAAGGTCGACGTCGGCCGGAACATGCTGCGCACCAGCGCGGTGGCGTCGACCGGCGCCACCGGCGGGTTTGGCGGCTGTGACCGCGCCGCGGCCGCTTGGCCGGCCAAGCGCGACGGCCGCCCGCTCGGCGAGTTCGCGGGTGCAGTTGCAGCGTCGCGGACAAAAAATCCGCGCTGCGGCCGCGCCTCGACCAGCCCCTGGGCTTGCAAAAGGTCGTAGGCGCCAACGACCGTCGCCGCACTCACACCATGCCGGTGCGCACAGTCGCGCACCGACGGCAGGCGGCCGCCAGCGGGCAGCAAGCGCTGGCCGATGCGGTCGGCAAAAGACAATGCGAGCTGCTCGGCCAGGGTCGGGCCGGCGCCACGGGTCAAGCTGATCGGGGTCGGGGTGGTCATGCTGGCGGGTGCGTGTTGCGTGTGCGTTGCGAGCCCGGGTGCGACGTCGGTGCCGAGGTCGGCGCAGGGTTGATCGAGGCCGCAGTCGCGGCGGGGCAGGCGCCCACTGTGTCGGCGCTGTCGTCAATACAGTGAACCCGATCTGTGCCGGCAAGTGTACTGGTGCTGTATCAGTCGCTGCGGCTAGACTGGCGGCATGACCTGGCCAGAACTCGGTGCACTGCTGCTCTTCACCACCGCGATGTCGTTCACGCCGGGGCCGAACACGACGCTGTCGGCCGCCATCGCCGCCAACCTCGGCCTGCGCCCTGCGATGCGCTTTGTTTTTGCGGTGCCGGTCGGCTGGGGCTTGATGCTCGCCGCCTGCGCCACCGGCCTGGGCGCGCTCGTCGCCGCGGCACCGGCGCTCACCGGCGCTATCAAGCTCGCCGGGCTGGCCTATATGTTGTGGCTGGCGTTCAAACTCGCCAACAGCAGCGTGGCGATTGGCAGCGCGGCGCATCAAAAATTGTCGGTCGGATTCGTGCAAGGTGTGGCCTTGCAGTTCGTGAATATCAAGGCCTGGATGGCGGCGCTCACGGTGTCGGCCGGCTGGATCGCGGTCAAGGGCCCGAACGGCGAAAGCGCCGAGATGGCGCAGATAGCAGAGCGGCTGCTGATCGTGCTGCCGGTGATGATGGCCTACGCGGTGGCGAGCAACTTCAGCTACGCGCTGATCGGCGCGTCGCTGCGCGGCTGGCTGTCGCAAGGCCGGCGGCTGATGGTCTTCAACCGCACGCTGGCGGCGCTGCTGGTGGTCACCGCGGGCTGGATGGCGGCGCTATGAACGGCGCTATGAGCGAGGCCGCCCACGCGCCTGTGAACAGTGCCGCGGCCGCCCTGCAGGACGGTGCGACGATCGCCGCCCGCGAGCGCCGCGGGTTTGTGCTTGGCCTGCTCGGCGTGACGATCTTTGCGTTGACGCTGCCGATGACACGCCTCGCTGTCGGCGATGTCAGCAGCCCACAATTGCCGCCGGCCTTTGTCACTGCAGGCCGTGCCGCGCTGGCCGGATTCTTCAGCATCGCCTACCTGCTCTGGGCGCGTCCGGCCTGGCCGGCGCGCGGGCTTTGGCGCGCGCTGTTGGTCTGCGCTCTGGGCACCGTCGTCGGCTTCCCGCTCTTTCTGGCGCTGGCCTTGCGCGAGGTCGATGCGATGCACGGCGCGGTGGTCACCGGTGTATTGCCGCTGGGCACCGCGGTCGCCGCGGCGCTGTTGACACGCCAGCGGGCGTCACTGGCTTTCTGGGTCTGCGCGCTCATCGGCTGCGCCCTGGTGCTGGCCTTCGCCGCGCTGCAAGGCGGCGGCGCGCCGTCTGCCGCCGACGGCCTGCTGCTGATGGCCGTGGCCAGCGCGTCGGTCGGGTATGTCGCCGGCGCGCGCGTGTCGGCATCGATACCTGCCGAACACACCATCTGCTGGGTGCTCGTGCTGTCGCTGCCGCTGACGCTGCCCGCGACCTGGTGGGCCTGGCCTGCGGCGGCGGCGAGCGCAGCGGCCTGGGGTGGGTTTTTGTATGTCGCCGTCTTCTCGATGTGGCTCGGCTTTTTTGCCTGGTACCGCGCGCTCAGCCTCGGCGGCGTGATGCGGGTCAGCCAGGTGCAGCTGCTGCAGCCGTTTTTGACCCTGCTCTTTGCCGCCGCGCTGCTGGGCGAGCGGCTCGAAGCGGCCACGGTGGGCTTTGCGCTGGCGGTGGTGGCGGTGGTTTTTATCGGCAAGAAAATACCGGTCGCCGCGTCGGCCAAGGAAAAGTCATGAGCTGGACGATGGCCGCACGCGCGGCACGCTTGAACCCGTCAACGATCCGCGAGATCCTGAAAATCACCGAGCGACCGGGCATCATCTCGCTCGCCGGCGGGTTGCCGTCGGCGCTGACATTCCCGGTGCAGGCCTTTGCCGAAGCCACCACGCGGGTGCTGCGCGATCAACCCGGAGACGCTTTGCAATACGCCGCCAGCGAAGGTTTCAAGCCGCTTCGCGAATGGGTCGCGCAAGAGATGGCCGCCGCCGGCGTGCTGGCCGATGCATCGCAGGTGCTCATCACCACCGGCTCGCAGCAAGGTCTTGACCTGGTTGGCAAGGTGCTCATCGACCCCGGCTCGCGTGTCGCTGTCGAGCAGCCGACCTACCTTGGCGCCTTGCAGGCCTTTGCGCCTTATGAAGCCGAGTTCGTGCCGGTCGAAGGTGACGACGACGGCCCGTTGCCGGCGGCGATGGACGCCGCACGCGGCGCGCGTTTCATCTACCTGCTGCCGAATTTCCAGAACCCGAGCGGGCGCTGCGTCAGCGCCGCAAGGCGCATCGCGCTCGTCGACCGCGCGGCCGAGATCGGCCTGCCGATCGTCGAAGACAACCCCTATGGCGACCTCTGGTTCGACGAGCCGCCACCGCCGCCGCTGAGTGCGCGCGCTGGCAACGCCGCTGTCTATCTCGGCTCGTTTTCGAAAGTCCTGGCGCCGGGTTTGCGCCTGGGCTATGTCATCGCGCCGAAGCTGCTCTACCCCAAACTATTGCAGGCCAAACAGGCCGCCGACCTGCACACGCCGGGCTTCAACCAGCGCATCGTTTACGAAGTCATCAAGGACGGTTTTTTGCGCGACCATGTGCCGACGATCCGCGCTCGCTACCGCGCCCAGCGCGACGCGATGCGCAGCGCGCTCGAACAATCGATGCCCGCCGGCTGCCACTGGAGCGCCCCCGCAGGCGGCATGTTTTTCTGGGTCGAGCTGCCGGCCGGGCTGGATGCGACCGCGATGCTGCCCAAGGCGGTGCAAGCCGGTGTCGCCTATGTGCCCGGCGCGCCATTTTTCTGCGGCGTGGCGCGCACGAATACGCTGCGCCTGAGTTTTGTCACCGCGTCGCCGGAAGTCATTCAAAGCGGCATCCGGGCGCTGGCCGGCGTCATCAACGAGCAACTCGCCGGAATAGAAAAATGAAACGCCGCTTTCACCAGCTCGATGTTTTCAGCGCCGTGCCGCTGTTGGGCAACCCGCTTGCAGTGGTTCACAACGCCGCGGGCTTGAGCGACGAAACGATGGCCGCGTTTGCGCGCTGGACCAACCTGTCGGAGACGACCTTCCTGCTGCCGCCGACAGCGCCAGCCGATGGCAGCGACGCGCTTGCCGCGCTTGCCGCGCTTGCGGATTACCGCGTGCGCATCTTCACGCCCGGCGGTGAGCTGCCCTTCGCTGGGCATCCGACGCTCGGCTCCTGCTACGCCTGGCTGGCAGCAGGCGGTGTGCCGCGCGATGCCGGCGTGGTGATCCAGGAATGTGGCGTCGGGCTGGTGCGTGTGCGGCGTGGAACTGGCGCGGGTGGCAGTGTGGGTGGCAGTTCACCCAGGCTGGCTTTCGCTGCCCCGCCACTGCGCCGAAGCGGGCCGCTCGACGCCGGCCTCGTCGTAAACATCACCCAGGCGCTCGCGCTGCCGGCGTCGGCCGTGTTGCAACACCAATGGGTCGACAACGGCCCTGGCTGGTGCGCGCTGCTGCTCGACTCGGCGCAGCGCGTGCTCGATGTGCGGCCGGACTACGCGGCGCTTGCGGACTTGAAGCTCGGCCTGGTCGGCGCCCACCCGGCCGGCAGCGAAACCCAATTCGAGCTGCGTGCGCTGATCGCCGACGGCGCCTACGAAGACCCCGTCACCGGCAGCCTGAATGCCAGCGTCGCGCAGTGGTTGATCGGCGCCGGCATCGCACCGGCAAGTTATGTCGCGTCGCAGGGCGCGGCCTTGCAACGCGCCGGGCGCGTCTTCATCGAACGTGAACGGGAAGGCGCTGGCGACACCGTCTGGGTCGGCGGTGATGTCGCGGTCTGCATCGACGGGCAGGTGGACCTGTGAGCGCTGCGCCGGGCCGCCCCAAGCGAGCGAACGTCCCCCTGGGGGACCGTGCGGCGTACCCGCCGTGCGAGGGGCTC
This sequence comes from Rubrivivax sp., assembly GCA_031431555.1. Classification (GTDB taxonomy): domain Bacteria; phylum Pseudomonadota; class Gammaproteobacteria; order Burkholderiales; family Burkholderiaceae_C; genus Rubrivivax. The sequence goes on along the minus strand of JANPDN010000094.1, from coordinate 3,205 downwards.
CAGTGAGCCTGGCCGCCTTCGACCACCTTGTGATTGCTGCCGCTTCGCTTGAGCAGGGCGCAGCCTGGTGCGAGGCCACGCTCGGCGTTACCCCCGGCCCGGGCGGCAAACATCCGCTGATGGGCACCCACAACCGGTTCCTGAAGATCGCCACGGAGGCCTTCCCGCAGGCGTATCTCGAGATCATCGCCATCGACCCCGGGGCGCCGCCGCCGGGCCGCAAACGCTGGTTCGATCTCGACGACCCGGCGCTGCAACGCAGCCTGCAAACCGCGCCGCGCTTGATCCACTTTGTCGCCCGCTCGACGATGATCGATATGCACCGCTGGGGCCTGCTCGGCATCGGCTTGCAACCCGGCAACCCGGTGAACATGAGTCGCGAGACGGCGCAGGGCCCGCTGACCTGGCAGATCCTGGTGCGCGAAGACGGCGGCCTGGACTGCGCCGGCGCGCTGCCGACGCTGATCCAGCGCAGCGGCCGGCACCCGGCGGACGCGATGCCCGATTCAGGCGTCACCTTGCAATCGCTGCAACTGCGCGGCGTGCCGGCGCGGGCGCGCCAGGTGCTCGGGCTGCGCGGTGTCGTTTTCAACCCCGCGAGCAGCGGCGACGCCGGCAGCGTGGCCAGCGACATCCACCCGCCGCTGGAGGCGACCCTCAATACGCCGCTTGGTGTCGTGCTTCTGTCGGCCTGACTTGCGAGCTCATGAACGTCTAATGAACCACCTCAGCGTACAAGAAGTCGAGTCCGCGCAGCAAATCGTCTACGCGGCTATGCCGGCGACGCCGCAGTTCGCCTGGCCGCTGCTGGCGCAACGCCTGGGGTCCACGGTCTGGGTCAAACATGAAAACCACAGCCCGGTGGGCGCCTTCAAGGTGCGCGGCGGCCTGGTCTACCTGCATGAACTGGTGCGTCGCGAGCCAAACTGCCGCGGCGTCATCAGCGCCACGCGGGGCAACCACGGGCAGTCGATCGCTCGCGCCGCGGCGGCGCATGGCCTGAGCGCAACGTTCGTCGTGCCGCATGGCAACTCGCTGGAAAAAAACGCCGCGATGCGGGCGCTCGGTGCCGAGCTCGTCGAGCATGGCCAGGACTTTCAACAGGCGCGTGAATACGCCGCCGCACTGGCGGCTGAGCGCGGCCTGCACTTCGTGCCGTCGTACCACCCCGACCTGGTGCTCGGCGTCGCGACCTGCTGGATCGAGTTTTTCCGGGCCGTGCAGCCCGATGTCGTCTACGTGCCGATCGGCCAGGGCTCGGGCATCTGCGCCTGCGCGCTGGCGCGGGCGTATACCGGCGCCGCGACAGCCATCGTCGGCGTCGTGTCAGCGCACGCCACCGCCTATCTCGACTCGTTTCGCGCCGGTCGCGCTATCGAAGCGCCGGTGACGACGCTGCTCGCCGACGGCCTGGCTTGCCGCTTGCCCGACCAATCAGCGCTGGCCGTGATCCTGGCCGAGGTCGACGACATCGTGGCCGTCAGCGACGATGAAGTCGCCGCCGCGATGCGGGCGCTTTTTTCCGACACCCACAATGTCGCCGAAGGCGCCGGCGCCGCCGGGCTGGCCGCCGCGATGCAAGCTGATCAGCGCCGCCGTTGGCAAGGCAGAACGGTGGGCCTGACACTCAGCGGCGGCAATGTCGACCGTGATCTGTTTGCGCGTGTGCTGGCCGGTTGAAAGGCAGGACCCATGACGATCGAGCTGATTCGCGACGATGCCACGCTGCTCGAATGCAGCGCCACCGTGGTCTCGGTGGACGAGACCGGCATCGTGCTCGACCGCAGCGTCTTTTATCCGCAAGGCGGCGGCCAGGCGGGTGACGCCGGCACGCTGACCAGCGCAGCCGGCGTGGTGCTGGTGATTGCCGATACGCGCAAGCACCTGGCCACACCCGGGGCAATCTTGCATGTGCCGAGGTCTGCGCTTGAGCCAGCGTCGGTCGACGTTGTCGATCTCGCCGCCTTCGCGCCCGGCACGCAGGTCACGGCACGCGTCGACGCTCACCGGCGCCGCGCGCACATGCGATTTCACACCAGCACCCATTTGCTGTGCGCACTGGTGCCGCATGCGGTGAATGGCTGCTCGATCACCGCCACCTACGCGCGGCTGGATTTCCACATGAATGAGCCGCTCGACAAAGAGGCACTCAGCGCCGGCATTCAGCGCCTCGTCGCCGCGGCGCACCCGGTGCGCCAGCGCTGGATCAGCGAAGCCGAGCTCGACGCCAACCCGCAGCTTGTGCGCAGCATGAGCGTGCAGCCGCCGCGGACCGCGTCGGGACTCGGCCGCGTGCGGCTGGTCGAAATCGAAGGGGTTGACCTGCAACCCTGCGGCGGCACGCATGTCGCCAATACCGCCGATATCGGCGCTGTCATCGTGACCAAGATCGAAAAGAAGTCGGCGATGACACGCCGGGTCGTGCTCGGCTTCGCGGCGCCGGTCGCGTCCGTCGCGCCGGTCGAGCCAGTCGAGGCGGCCGACGGCTGACCCGGCTTGCGCTCGACCCTATCGAGCGGGCGCCTGGAACGTGTCGTGGCAGTTCTTGCAACCCGCGCCCACGGCGCCGGCGGCAGTCTTGATCTGGTCGATATTGCCCGAGCGGCCGGCCACGACTAGCGCGGCGACGCTTTCCTGGCTCTTCGCCACGGCCGCGTTAAATTTGCCTTTTTCAGTCCAGATCTCGGGCTTCGCACGCGAGCCGGCGACCTTGTCGCTGCCATCGATGAAGGCGGCAAACTGCAGGCGGTTCAGCGTAGCGACAATGTCGATCTGATCAGCCGCCACTTTGGCGTCGAACGGGACTTGGCCGTTGGCCATTGCAAAAACGCGGCCGAGGTGGTTGCCCTGCAAGGCCATCGCACTCTGGCGATATTTGGCCGCGTCTTCAGGTTTGGCCCATTGCGCCGCGGCCGGCAGCGCGGTGAAGGCGCCAACAACGAGAGCCAAAGTGGGGAACAGTCGGGTCATGCGGATCCTTGATGGGGTTGGTGGGGTGCGCGTGGAGCGAAGTCAGCGGTCAACGGCCGGCGCAGTGTAGGCAGTTCCCGCAGTTTGTGCTGGCGGGCCAAACTCCCGCAAAATGAGTCATGCCTTCGCATTCTGTATACGTACGGGTCTGGGATCTTCCGACCCGGGTTTTCCATTGGTTACTCTTTGCCAGCGTCGTCGGCTCGATCGTCAGCGCCAAGATCGGCGGCAATGC
>JANPDN010000093.1:0-11874 GCA_031431555.1 Rubrivivax sp. | reverse complement strand
CCGTTGACGGTGATGATCGGTTTGCCGGCACCGGCATAGGAAACGCTGTCGAAATCGGCCTTGCCGACAGTACCGCCTTTCGGCCCCAGCCCCATGTCGATCCAGACCGGGCCTTGCAGCATCTCGGGTGTGACGACGACCTTGTCGGCACGCTCCGACAGGATCACCTTCTCTATCTCGACGAGCGTATCGGTGCCCGACAGGCCGGTGTTTTCGTCCTTGATCGTGAGCAGCGTGGCTTCGTGGTCACCGAGCATGCCGGGCGCGACCGCGGTGACGGTGACACCCTTGGCGGCGGGGGCGTCGGGGTCGTCGTCGGCAGCGACCGAATATTCGACGACATCGTCGTCGGTCCAGTAGGCAGGCAGGTGCGTCCAAAAGTCGATCGCGTTTTCGAGCGGGTTGCCTTCGATCTTGTCGCCGACATAGATATCGTTGTCGTTGCGCGGCGCCCCGTCCTTGTCGGTCGAGCCGAGATGGTCGAAGAGCTGGTCACTGCCGAAGCCGGCGAGCACGAAGTCGCGCCCGGCGCCAGTGATGACGATGTCGTCGCCATCACCGGCGGCGATGAAATCGTTGCCCTTTGTGCCGGTGATTTTTTCGTCTTCGTCGTTGCCCATGTAGACATCGACATTGGCGTTGTCGCCAGTGCCGGCGGGCACGTTGTAGGCGCGCTCGGAGAGGTCGACCTCGGTGACGTCGGCGAGCTGGCGGATGTGGATGCGGTTGAGCGCGATTCGCCAGTCGCTGGCACCCCAGCCCCAGTCGACGAGTTTGTTCAGCGCCTCGTCGTTGACCACGGAGCCAATGCTCAGCGCCTGCCCGAGCAGCGATTCGAAGTCCTCGTCCAACTCAGTCGACTGGCTGAGGTAGTTGTTCATCAGCACCGCCTGGTCGGGCATGTGCAGCCGCTCGCTGCCGTAGCCGACGCCGGTACGCAACACGTCGCGCAGGAAGACGTCGGAGAAGTCGACCGCGAAGGTCTGGCCGTCTTCGGCGCGGCCGACAAGGCCTTCTTCGATGCGCACGTCGCTGACCGCGTTGCGCTCGACCGCATGCAGCGCGAGCGCGCCGGCGTACTGGGTCGCGATGCGCGTCAGCACGGCCGCCATCGAGGTCGTGAACTGGATCGGGTCGGTGCCGAACTTGACCTCGAAGTCGAACCCCTCGACATCGAGAAACGGGTCATGGCCGGGGTTGGCGTAGATCTGGCCGATATCGTTGAGATCGTTGAACAGCATCCTGATGCCGGCGTCGCCAAAGGGCTTGTAGCCGCCATCGAGCGCTGAATAGGCGATCGAGGACTGCAGCAGCGAGGCGTAACTCTTGGCGTCCTGGCCCATGCCAGCGGCGCGCGGCGCGTCGTCGGCCCCGGCCAGGAGGCCGAGGTTGTCGTCGAACAGCGCCCACAAGAAGCTTTCGGCCACGACCGGCTCGGTGTAGCCGCTGCCGCCGGAAAACGACCCGGCCTGGTCTTCGCCGTATTGCAGGATCGTCAGCAGCGTCATGCTGTGGCGCGCCACCGGGTTCAGGTTGGTCCAGCCGAACGTATCGAGCGTCGTCTGGTCGACCTGTTCTTCGGCCCAGGTGATGCCGGCGCTGATGATCTGGGCGGTGGCGTTGGCCACCGCACCGAAGGCGACCACAAAGGGGCCGGCAAAACCGGTGAACGGTGCCAGGGTATCGGCAAACAACTGGATGCCGGTGCCGATGGCTTGGGGGATCGCACCGCTGCGCACAAACTCCAGGATCTCGTCGTCGGTGGCGTAGCCCGTGAAATCGTCGAAGTTGGGGATGTGGATGTTCCAGCTCTCGATGATGTCGGGGGTGATCGCGTCGAGCACAGGATCGAGCGCTTCGACGATGTCTGCCGAGAGGCCACTGATCTCGTCGCCGAGCAGGTCGACGAGGTCGTCCTTCAGCGCCACCAGCAACTCGTCTTCGCCGACCACACCGTCGATCACGGCGAGCAGGCCCTTTTCGACCAGGCCATCAAGCTGCGGGCGCAGGATGCCCATCGCCAGTTGCAGCGTGACGCGGCCGGCGTCGGTCAGCGACGCCTGCCCCTGGACCATCATCTGCAGCAGCACGCTGTAGGTGTACGCGCTGTGGCGGATATAGGCCGCGGCACCAAACGGCATGTGGTCGAAGCCGACTGCCTCGGAGCCCGACAGCAGCGACGCAAACCCGGCCAGGCCGCCGCCGAGTGAATGCCCGGTGAGTACCGGCTTGGCGATGCCGCCGTTGTCTTCGAGGTAGATCGAGTGCCCGGTGACCGACTCCCACAGGTTGATCGCCAATTCGGCCTGGGTGGCTTCCGAATAACCGATGCCGGCGATCCACCCTTGCAGAACGTCCTTGCCGGCTTCGCTGGCATAGAACTGGTTCCACCACTCGACGGGGTCGTAGCCGCTGAACTCGAACTCGAAGTTCGTGCCGCGGTAGGAGATGATGGTTTCGCCGTCGTACTCGTAGACCTGGCCAGAAAAGCCGGAGGCGAACCACTCGTCCTTGCGCAGCCCGGCCAGGCTGTCGATCGACGTGATCGACGCGGTGCCGATCGAGCCGCCCGCCATGTCGATGCCCGCACCGTCGTTGCGGTAGTACGAGTCCATCGCCAGCATGGCGAGCATCAACTTTCGCGAGATCGTCATGCCGAACCTCCTGATCGACCGGTGCGGTGCCGGTGCGTTGTCGGTGCTTGTCGGTGCTTGCTCGTGCTCTCGAAGGTCCTGCCTGCGTTGCGGGCTTGCCCCGCGTGGCGCTTGACGGAGTCGGCACCGCGCGACCGGCAGTCGGCGGTGCCTCGAACCCTGTCGGACTAGGTTAGCGCAGCTTGACGACCGGCGACGCTCTGCGCTGTCGCATCGCCATGCGACCCCCCACGAATGAAGGTGCGATCTACACTGCCAGCGCGATGGACAAGCTGCTGCTGGTCGAGGACGACGGGCCGACCCGCGAGTGGTTGCTGGGCGCGCTCGCCGATTGCCCCGATGTGCAGCTGGACCACGCCTGCGCCACGGTGGCCGCTGCATGCGCCTGGCTGGCCGCGCACCGGGTCGACATCGTGCTCACCGACCTGGGGCTGCCCGACGGCAGTGGGCTGGAGGTGATTCGCGCGGCCGCCGCCGACCCAAGCTGCGAAATCCTGGTGCTGTCGATCTTTGTTGACGAAGCCAATGTGCTCGCCGCCATCGATGCCGGCGCAAGTGGTTATCTGCTCAAGGACGGCAGCCTGGATTCGCTGCGTGAACACCTGGATTGCCTGAAGAGCGGCGGCTCGCCGCTGTCGCCGCGCATCGCCCGCACGCTGATCCGGCGCACACGCGAGGCGGTGCGGCCCGATGTGGCGGGCGCTGATGCCGTGTCGCCGCTGTCGGAGCGCGAACTCGAGGTGCTCATCGGCATCGGCAAGGGCTTCAGTTATGCCGAGGTCGCAACGGCGCTGTTGGTGTCGACGAATACGGTGCGCACCCATGTCCGGCGCATCTACGAAAAGCTCAGCGTGAACTCGCGCACCGAAGCGCTGTACGAGTACAACCGCCGCATGGCCGAGCAGGGCCGGCCGCCGCTGCGTTGAAGAAGCCCGCACGCCCAGGCGCGTGGGCGCAGCAGGTTGCGCTGGCCGCCGCCGGGCTGACTGCAGCGCTGCTGTTGGCCACGGCCTGGGCCTGGCTCGCATCGCATCGCAAGCCGAGATCGACGACCCGCGTGCCACCCGGCTGACGCAGGCACTCGTCGTCGAGGCCGGCGCCGCCTACCCGGGCCCACCGCCGGCCGCCGATGCCGCCTGGGCAGCGACCAGCCTGCCGGACAACTGGGACGGCCGCCGGCCAGCATATGCCGGCTATGTCTGGTACCGGCTGCGGGCGCCGGCGGGCCTGGCGCAGCAACCGCGGCCGACGATCTACCTGCCGGCCGCGGGAATGAACGCCGAGCTCTGGGTCAACGGCGCGCGCCTGGGCGGCCCGGGGCGCATGACGCCACAACTGTCGCGCCACTTCTACACCCCGATGCTGTTCGAGCTGCCGCGCTCGATGCTGCGCGGCGACGGCCGGCCCGAGCGCATCGAGGTGCTCGTCGTCGGCCATCCGGGCTACCGCTGCGGGCTTGCGCCGGCATGGGCCGGCGACTACGCGCCGCTGCAAGCGGCCGCCCGCTGGCGCGGCTTCTGGCAGAACACCGGCACGCTGATCACGATCGTGCTCAACCTGGCGATCGGGGTGTATGCGCTGCTCATCTGGTGGCGCGAACGCAGCCATTCGGCGTTCGCCTGGTTCGGCGCCGCGGCCATCGTCTGGGCGCTGCGCAACCTGAACTATGTCGTCACCGATCCGCCCTTGCCCGACCTGCTCTTTGCCGAACTCTGTGTCAGCGGCGCGGCCTGGTTCACCGCCCTGTTTGCAATCTTCGCGCTGCGCTTCGCGCAAGCCGAAGACCCGGCCTACCGCGGCCCAAAAGGGCTGGTGCCGGCGGCGCTGGCCTACGCGCTGCTGGCGTCGGCGTACTTTTTGTCGGCTGACGACTACGCCCAGGCCAACGCCGGTTTTGCTGCTTTTGCGCTGGTCGGCATCGGCTTGACGGTGTGGAGCCAGTGGCGGCTGGTGCGTCTGGCCTGGACGGTGCGCCGCAGCGAGCTGGTGGCGATCGCCTTCAGCGCGGTCATGTACCTGGTGCTGCTCGTCAACGACTATGCAATCGGCATCGACCGCGCGTCGCTGGGCGAGGTTTTCATCCGCCAGTACGCCGCGCTGCCGCTCTTCGCGGCGATCACCGCGACGCTGGCGCGGCGCTATCTGGATGCCTTGCGCGAAGCGCGCGAGACCGCGGCGTCGCTCCACAGCCAGGTGCAGGTGCAGCGCTTGCAGATCGAGCGCAGTTTTGACGCGCTGAAAGAAGCTGAGCGTGAGCAGGCGCGGGCGCAGGAACGGGCGCGCCTGATGGGCGACCTGCACGACGGGCTCGGCCTGCACCTGGTGACCGCGCTGCGCCAGGCGCGGTCGGCAGTCGCGACGCGCGAAGCGGTGGCGCTGACCTTGCAGGACTGCCTGGACGACCTGCGGGTCGCGATCGACTCGCTGGATACGCAAGAACGCGACCCGCTGTCGCTGCTGGGATCGCTGCGCTTTCGCATGGCGCCGCGTTTCCAGTCGATGGGCCTGCGACTGGACTGGCAGGTGGCGCCGGAACTCGGCGAGTTGCCGGCGCTCGACGCTGAGGGCGCGCTGCACCTGCTGCGCATCGTGCAAGAGGCGCTGACCAATGCGCTCAAACACAGCGGCGCAAAAGTGGTGCTGATGTCGCTGTCGCAAAGCGCCGCCGGCACGGTCATCGAGGTTGCCGACGATGGTGTCGGCTTCGACCCCGCCGAGGCGAAACCCGGCCGCGGCATGGGCCAACTGCAGGCCCGCGCGGCGCGCCTGGGCGCGCGGCTGGAGTGGGCCGCCGGCGCGCCCGGGACGGTGCTCAGGTTGGTACTGCCGGCGCGCGGCTAGCACCAGCCACGCCGGCCAGGCCGGCAGTCGCCGGCGTCGCCCGCCAGGGCCGACGCCGGGATCAAGGCCTCAGGCGCCTTTGGCCTGCGCCAGCATCGTCCCGGCGTCGCTGACTTCAAATTTGCCCGGCGCTTCGACGTTGAGGGTCTTCACGACACCGTCGACGACGAGCATCGAATAACGGTTCGAGCGCAGACCCATGCCGCGGGCGCTGAGGTCCAGCGTTAGGCCCGTCGCCTGGGCAAAAGCGGCGCTGCCGTCGGCCATCATGCGCACCTTGCCGCCGGTTTTCTGGTCGCGGCCCCAGGCGCCCATCACGAAAGCGTCGTTGACCGACACACACCAGATCTCGTCGACACCGGCGGCCTTGAGCGCTTCGGCGTTTTCAACATAGCCCGGCACATGTTTGGCCGAGCAGGTCGGGGTGTACGCCCCCGGCAGGGCGAAGACGGCGATCGTCTTGCCGGCGGCGACCTTGTCGATGTCAAAGGAGTTCGGGCCGATCGAGCAGCCGTTGCCTTCGACTTCAATGAATTCCTGCAGGGTGCCGGTGGGCAGCTTGTCTCCGACTTTGAGCATGGGTTCTCCGTTCGAGGTGGGCGGCTTTCAGACCGCAAAAACAGTTCGGGCCGAAACGCCAGTATTCCAGCGATCCGGCCCGTGGGCGGCCGCTCGGGCGAATAGCCCCGGCGGCGGGTCGAACAATGTCAGGCCAGGCCGGCTTTCTGGACCAGGCGGGTGACAGTCCAGAACTTGGTCTTGCTGATCGGCCGGCCTTCGGCGATCTCGACCACGTCACCGGTCTTGTATTGATTCGTCTCGTCGTGCGCGTGGTACTTGCTCGACTTGGCGACGATCTTGCCGTACAGCTCGTGCGCGGTGCGGCGCTCGACGAGCACGGTGACCGTCTTCGCGCGCTTGTCGCTGACGACACGGCCGACCAGGGTGCGGGTGTTCTTCACCGCAGCGGCGATGGGGGCGGCGGGGGCGACGGTAGTCGCCGCGGTGGTTGCTTGGGCTTCGCTCATTTGGCGGCTGCCTTCTTCTGTGCAATGACCGTGCGCACGCGCGCGATGTCACGGCGGGTATTGCCCAGCTGGGTGTGGTTGGTGAGCTGCTGGGTGGCCTTCTGCATGCGCAGGCCAAAATGGGCCTTGAGCAGATCGGTCACTTCTTTTTCGAGCGCAGCCACGTCCTTGGTGCGCAGTTCTGAGGCTTTCATTTCGGTTCCTTGGTCTCAGGTGCCGAGTTGACGCGCGACAAAGGTGCAGCGCAGCGGCAGCTTCGCGGCGGCCAGTGTGAAGGCCTCGCGGGCCAGCGTCTCGGGCACGCCGTTGAGTTCGTAGAGCACCTTGCCCGGCTGGATCTCGGCGACGTAGTACTCGGGGTTGCCCTTGCCGTTGCCCATGCGGACTTCGGCCGGCTTCTGCGAGATCGGCTTGTCCGGGAAGATGCGGATGAAGATCCGGCCGCCGCGTTTGATATGCCGGCTGATGGCCCGGCGTGCGGCTTCGATCTGGCGCGCCGTTAGGCGGCCGCGTTCGGTGGCCTTCAAGCCAAATTCGCCAAAGGACACCGCGGCACCGCGCGTCGCAACGCCAGTGTTGCGGCCCTTTTGTTCCTTGCGGAACTTGCGGCGTGAGGGTTGCATCATGGTTATTCTCCTTTGGCCTCGCCGGCAGGCGGCGTGGCACGGCGGACTCGCTTGACGGCCGGGACTTTGGGCGCATCGCCAGCCGGGGCGGCCGGCGCAGCGGCATCGGCACGCGGGGCACGATCGCCGCCGGTACCACCACCACCCGCACCACCACCAGGGCGACCACGGCCACCCGGTGCACCCGGGCCGCCCGGGCCCCGCGGCGGGCCGCGGCGCTGGCGACGGTCGTCATCGTTCTCTGTCTTCGCAATCGTCGGTGCGTCGCCATTGGCCAGGCGGTCACCGCGATAGACCCAGCACTTGACACCGATGATGCCGTAGGTCGTCTTGGCTTCTGAGAAGCCGTAGTCGATGTCAGCGCGCAGCGTATGCAGCGGCACCCGGCCTTCGCGGTACCACTCGCAGCGTGCGATTTCGATGCCGTTGAGGCGGCCGGAAGACATCAGCTTGATGCCCAGGGCGCCCAGGCGCATCGCGTTTTGCATCGCGCGCTTCATGGCACGACGGAACATGATCCGCTTTTCGAGCTGCTGGGTGATCGAGTCGGCAATCAGTTGGGCATCGATCTCGGGCTTGCGCACTTCTTCGATGTTGACGGCCACTGGCACCTTGAGGCGGCGCGCAAGTTCGGTCTTCAGGTTTTCGATGTCCTCGCCCTTCTTGCCGATGACCACGCCCGGGCGGGCGGAGTAGATCGTGATGCGGGCGTTTTTGGCCGGGCGCTCGATCGTGATGCGCGACACCGCGGCACTCTTGAGCTTGGTCTTGAGGTATTCGCGCACGTCGAGGTCTTCGGCGAGCATCTTGCTGAAGTTGCGGTTGTTCGCAAACCAGCGCGACGTCCAGGCCCGCGTGACGGGGAGCCGGAAGCCGATCGGATGGATTTTTTGTCCCATGCTTTTCTCTCAGTTCCCGTCGCTCAATTGCCGACCGTCAGGTAGATGTGGCAAGTCGGCTTGCTGATGCTGTTGCCACGGCCCTTGGCGCGTGCGGAAAAGCGTTTCAGGATCGCACCCTGCTCGATGTAGATCGACTTGATCTTGAGCTCGTCGATGTCGGCGCCGTCGTTGTGCTCGGCGTTCGCGACCGCGGACTCAAGCACTTTCTTGACGATGCCGGCGGCCTTTTTCTGCGTGAACGACAGGATGTTCAGCGCCTGGGCGACGCTGCGGCCGCGGATCAGGTCGGCGACGAGCCGGCCCTTGTCCGCCGACAGGCGCACGCCGCGCAAGCTGGCTTTGGTTTGGATTGCTGCTGCTGCCATCGTGGCGCCCCTTACTTCTTGGCCTTCTTGTCGGCCGGGTGGCCCTTGAAGATGCGCGTCAGCGCAAATTCACCGAGCTTGTGGCCCACCATCTGGTCGGTCACGTAGACCGGCACATGCTGCTTGCCGTTGTGCACGGCAATCGTCAGCCCGATGAAGTCGGGCAGGATCGTCGAGCGGCGCGACCAGGTCTTGATCGGCTTCTTGTCCTTGACGGCCACCGCGCGGTCCACCTTGGCGACCAGGTGATGGTCGACGAAGGGGCCCTTTTTGAGAGAACGGGTCATGCTGCTGTGCCCTCTTACTTCTTGCGACGCGAGACGATCATCGTCTGCGTGCGCTTGTTGTTGCGCGTGCGGTAGCCCTTGGTCAGCGTGTTCCACGGCGAGACCTGCGGCTGGCCCTCACCGGTGCGGCCTTCGCCGCCGCCGTGCGGGTGGTCGACCGGGTTCATCGCAACACCGCGCACCGTCGGGCGAATGCCCTTCCAGCGGATCGCACCGGCCTTGCCGTACTGGCGCAGGCTGTGCTCTTCGTTGCTGACTTCGCCGATCGTGGCGCGGCAGTCGATGTGGATCTTGCGCACTTCGCCAGACCGCAAACGGACCTGCGCGTAGACACCTTCACGCGCCATCAGCGTCACGCTGGTGCCGGCGGAGCGGCAAATCTGCGCGCCCTTGCCGGGCAGCATCTCAACACAATGGATGATCGAGCCGACCGGGATATTGCGGATCGGCAGCGTATTGCCGGCCTTGATCGGGGCTTCGGCGCCGCTGATCACCGTGCTGCCGGCTTCAACACCACGCGGAGCGATGATGTAGCGGCGCTCGCCGTCGGCATAACACAGCAGCGCGATATGCGCGGTGCGGTTGGGGTCGTACTCGATGCGTTCGACCTTCGCCGGGATGCCGTCTTTGTTGCGGCGGAAATCGACGACGCGGTAGTGGTGCTTGTGGCCACCACCTTTGTGGCGCATCGTGATGTGGCCGTTGTTGTTGCGCCCGGCGTTCTGCTTCTGCGGCTCGAGCAGCGAAGCTTCTGGCTTGCCCTTGTGCAGATGCGAATGCACCACCTTGACCACGGCGCGGCGGCCGGGTGACGTGGGTTTGACTTTGACGACGGCCATTACGCGGCCTCCCCGGAGAAGTTGAGCTCCTGCCCGGCCTTCAGCGCGACATAAGCTTTCTTGCTGTGGTCGCGGCGGCCGATCGACTTACCAAAGCGCTTGGTCTTGCCAAGCTGGTTCAGTGTCGACACCGACTTGACCTCGACCTTGAACATCAGCTCGACCGCGGCCTTGATTTCGGTCTTGGTCGCGTCGCGCAGCACCTTGAACATGACCTGGTTGAGCTTCTCGCCAACGCGGGTGGCCTTCTCGGACACGATCGGCGCTACGAGCACCTGCGCCAGGCGCGACTCGTCAAATTTCTTGGGTTGGGCTCTTCTCATGCGAACATCTCCTTGAGCTGCTCGATCGCACCCTTGGTCACGAGCACCTTCTTGTAGAAGACGAGTGACAGCGGGTCAGCGTGGCGCGGCTCGACGACCAGCACGTTGGCCAGGTTGCGCGAAGCCAGTGCGAGGTTTTCATCAACGCTGTCGGAAATGACCATCACCGAGGTCAGCCCCATGGCCTTGAACTTGGCGGCGAGCAGCTTGGTCTTGGGCGCATCGACGGTCAGCGAATCGACCACCGCGAGGCGGCCATCGCGGGCCAGCTGCGACAGGATCGCGGCCATGCCGGCGCGGTACATCTTCTTGTTGACCTTGTGCGAGAAATTCTCGTCGGGCAGGTTCGGAAAGATGCGACCGCCGCCACGCCACAACGGCGAGCTGGTCATGCCGGCGCGGGCGCGGCCGGTGCCTTTTTGGCGGAACGGCTTTTTCGTCGAATGTTTGACCGTGCCGCGGTCTTTCTGGGCCCGGGTGCCCTGACGCGCGTTGGCCTGGTAGGCCACCACGATCTGGTGCACCAGCGCTTCGTTGTAGTCGCGCGCAAAGACGGTGTCGGGGGCGTCGACCTTCGAGGTCGACTGGCCTTGGTCGTTGAGGAGCTCGAGTTGCATCACTTGCCCCCCTTCTTGGCCGAAACTGCGGCGGCGATATGGGCGACAGCGACTTTCGCGGTGCGTGCCTTGATCGCCGGGCGCACAACGACATGGCCGTTTTTCGAACCCGGCACGGCGCCCTTGACCATCAACAACTGTCGCGCTTCGTCGACGCGGATGACGTCGAGGTTTTGCACGCTGACGGTTTCGTCGCCCATGTGACCGGTCATCTTCTTGCCCGGGAACACACGGCCAGGATCCTGCGCCATCGAGATCGAGCCCGGCACGTTGTGCGAACGGCTATTGCCGTGCGACGCGCGCTGCGACTTGAAGTTGTGGCGCTTGATCGTGCCGGCAAAACCCTTGCCGATCGACGTGCCTTGCACGTCGACGGTCTGGCCGACCGCAAACAGCGTCACCGGCACCGACGCGCCGGGCGCGTACTGGCTGGCGACGTCGGCCGAGACGCGGAATTCCTTCATCACGGTACCCGCCTGCACGCCGGCCTTGGCCAGGTGCCCGGCTTCGGGCTTGGTTACTCGGGACGCTTTGCGCGCGCCGTACGCCACCTGGAGGGCAGCGTAGCCGTCGTTGTCGACGGTCTTGACCTGGGTCACGCGGTTGTTGGACACATCCAGCACCGTCACCGGGATGGCGTCGCCATCGTCGGTGAAGATGCGCATCATGCCCACCTTGCGGCCCAGCAAACCGAGCTTGTAGCTCGCATCTGCGGTCGTCATGGTTTTTCTCCAGCCTTCCCGTAGGAGGCCTTGTTGAACATGCCCGACATCGATTGGCCGGGCTGATTGATTTTCCAGCGGGCGGTCGAAGCTGCCCGAGGAAAGCCTACGAGTATAACAGTGCTTTACTGCAACTTGATCTCGACATCGACACCCGCCGGCAGATCGAGCTTCATCAGCGCGTCCACGGTCTTGTCGGTCGGGTCGACGATGTCCATCAGGCGCTGGTGGGTGCGGATCTCGAACTGGTCGCGGCTGGTCTTGTTGACGTGTGGCGAACGCAGGATGTCGAAACGCTGCATGCGTGTCGGCAGGGGCACCGGGCCCTTGACGATGGCGCCGGTGCGCTTGGCGGTTTCGACGATTTCGAGCGCCGACTGGTCGATCAGCTTGTAGTCAAACGCCTTCAGGCGGATGCGGATTTTCTGCTTTTGCATGACGGTTCTTTCAAAGAGCGTTGTGGCCTCGCGGCGACGGGTTTTGTGGCGCCCGGTTGCCACAAGAGCACCCGAGCGATCACGCAAAGAACTATTCGATGATCTTGGCCACGACACCCGAGCCCACGGTGCGGCCGCCTTCACGGATGGCGAAGCGCAGGCCTTCTTCCATCGCGATCGGGTTGATCAGCTTGACCGTGATGCTGACGTTGTCGCCGGGCATGACCATCTCT
>JANPDN010000092.1:0-3416 GCA_031431555.1 Rubrivivax sp. | reverse complement strand
CGACCGCATGACCGACTGGCAGGGCGAGTTGGTCATCCGCGGTTTTGCCAGCGAGCTTTTCAACCGCCTGCCGGCCGATGCGGTAGCCGGTCCCGACCCGGCAGAATGGGGCAGCCAGGATGCCAACAAGGCGGCGTTCTGGTCGCAGCGCACCGCTGCGTACCACGGCGTCGTGACCTGGTCACCGACGGTCTGCCCAGAGCGCCTGAAGCTGCTGTCGCAAGAGATCGTCATCGAGTCGGGTGTCAAGCTGGTTTACCACTCCTGGGCCAGCGAGCCGATCGTCGAAAACGGCGTCGTTTGCGGCGCCACCTTCGAGAGCAAAGAGGGCCGCATGGCGATCCGCGCCAAGGTCGTCGTCGACGCCACCGGCGACGGCGACCTCTTCGCACGCGCCGGTGCGGCCTTTGACAACGATATCGAAGAGGCCGATGTCCACCACTGCATGAATACGTCGTGGTTGTTTGGTGGTGTCGACATGAACCGCTGGATTGACTTCAAGACCAGCCAGCCCGAAAAACATGCGGCCTTCATGGCCACCGGCCGCGCCACCTGCGGCCTCTTCGACCGGCCCTTCGTTTCCTGGCGCAGCGATATCGCACTCTTCATGGGCCCGCGCCAGACCGGCTATTCGGCGCTCGATGTCGATGACCTCACCGCCGTCGAAGTGCGCTCTCACCGCGCGATGGCCGCGCACCTGGACTACTACCGCGCCCATGCGCCCGGCTTCGAAGACGCCTACATGATGTTGTCGGCGCCGCAGATCGGCGTGCGCCACGCGCGCCGGCTGCGCGGTGTCGACAGCGTGCTGCGCAGCCGCTGGCCGGACGGCGTTGCGCTGCGCGACGAGATCGGCGTCACCCCGGCGGTGTCGCCCAAATTTCCGAATATCTCGATCCCCTACGGCGCGCTGGTACCGCAGGCGCTCGACGGCCTGCTCGCCTGCGGCCGTCACATCTCTTGCGACAAAAACTCGCATGGCTTCATGCGCGAGATCCCGCAATGCTGGATCACCGGCCAGGCCGCCGGCGCGGCGGCCGCGCTGTCGGTGCAGCAGGGTGTGCAGCCGCGTCATGTCGATATCGAAACGCTGCAAACCGCGCTGCTCGATCAAGGTGTTTACCTGCGCCGCCCGCCAGCTGCAGCGGCCGCCACAGGCGCAGCAACAGCAGCCGCCGCAGGTACTGCCACATCAAGCGCCACCACGGCGGCGGCCGGCGCATGAAAACTGCCGAAACACGCAGCACCGTCAGCGCGCTCGACCGCGGGCTGGCGCTGATGCAGTGTTTCAGCGACGCCCAGCATCTGCTTGGGCCCACCGACCTGGCGCGTCTGACCGGCATCCCGCGGCCTTCGGTCACGCGGCTGGCCAGCACGCTCGTCGCGCACCGCTGGCTGCGGCCCGAACCGGGCGGCGAGCGCTACATGCTCGGTGCCGGCGTGGTCTCGCTGGCGCGGGTTTTTCTCGCCGGGCTCGATGTGCGCGCCGTCGCGCGTGCGCCGATGCAGGCGCTGGCCGATGCCAGCCGCGGCTCGGTCTACCTGGCGCTGTGCGACGGCTTGCAGATGGTGCTCGTCGAAGCCTGCCGCGCACGCTCGACGATGTTGTCGGCGCGCCTGGATGTCGGCTCCCGCGTGCCGCTGCCCAATGCCGCGCTCGGCCGCGCCTATATCGCCGCGCTCGACGAGGCGGCGCGCAAGCCACTGCTCGAAGCACTGCGGCTCCACCATGGCCGCGACTGGCCGGCGCTGAAAGTCGGGCTGCAGGCCGCGATCGACGAGCAAAAACAACTTGGTGTGTGCCTGTCGCTCGGCGAATTTCACCGCGAGATCAACTCGGTCTCGGTGGCGTTCAGCGGCCCACGTGGCGAGGTCATGGCCTTCAACTGCGGCGGCCCGGCATTTGATTTTCCAGAACGCCGCCTGCGCAAAGAAGTCGCCCCGGCGCTGATCGAACTGGCGCGTGGGGTCAGCGCAGAAGTTGGCGGTTTTGTCGCCGCGCCGGCGGGAGCAGCGGGATCGTCAAAACCATGACGATGCGTCTGACCGACGAAGAGAATTCGATGCGCGACGGCCTTCAGGGTGACGCGATCGCCGCCGCGATGGACCTGCTCATCCGCTACGGTGACGCGTTGGGCGCCGAAGACTTTGTCGAGACCCGCAACGTCTGCGGCACCGTTACTGCGACGACACCCTTCATGCGCGACTTCGCGCTCGCGCAGAGCGGCGCCGCCGCCGACCCCGAAGCCGGCTTGGCCGCCGTCTTCAGCGAGTTCAACCTCGACAGCGCGCAGGTCGTGCAGGTGCCCAAGGTGCGCGCTTTCAGCTCGCATTTGCAGCTCGGCTTCGACCCACACCACCCGGTGGAAATGGGTGTCAGCCCGCAGATCGTCGCCTTCTACCAGCGCAGCGAAGCGATGGCCGCACGCATGGGGGTGCAGATGATGAATACCTGCACGCCCTACCAGGTCGGCAATGTGCCCACCCGCGGCGAACATTGCGCCTGGATGGAATCGTCGGCGGTCATCTACTGCAATTCGGTGCTCGGTGCGCGCACCAATACCGAAGGCCGCGAAAGCACTAGCGCGGCGATGCTGACCTGCCGCATCCCGAACTGGGGTTACCACCGCGACGCCCCTCGCCTTGCCAGCTTGGGGGTCAACCTGGACATTCCGGTCGAGTCGGTCGAAGACTGGGGCCTGCTCGGTTACTGGCTCGGCGACTGGGTGCAAGACCGTGTGCCCGTGATCAGCGGCGCGACCGCAGTGCCAAATTTGCCGCGCTTGAAACACTTCGGCGCGGCGGCTTCGTCGTCGGGTGGTGTCGAGCTGTACCACATCGTCGGTGTCACGCCCGATGCGATGACGGTCGAGCAGGCCAGCGGCGGCAAGCCGCTGGCCGAGGTGAGGCGTTATGGCCAACGTGAACGCCGCGAGACTTATCTGCGCATCAACGCCACCGCCAGCGACCGCGCGGTGGACTACGTGATGCTCGGCTGCCCGCACTACACGATCGAGCAGATCTGGGAAGCCGCGCAGTTGATCGAAGGCCGCAAGGTGCACAGCAACAGCGCGTTGTGGATCTTCACGCCCTGGGCGATCAAGGCCCTGGCCGACCGCAACGGCTACACCGCGATCATCGAAGCCGCTGGCGGCAAGATCATGACCGACAGCTGTTCGGCGATGAGCCGGGCCACGCCCAAGGGCACCAAGGTCGTGGCACTCGATTCGGCCAAGCAGGCGCATTACCTGCCGGCGATATTGGGCGTGCAGGCCTGGTTCGGCACCACAGCGCAGTGCATCGACGCCGCGTGTACCGGGCGCTGGACTGGTTGACGCCGTGACCACCAGCCCGCGCGCTGACATGCCCATGATCGCCGGCAGGTAATGCGCCTGCTTGGCCGAGTCGAGTGCCAC
>JANPDN010000091.1:0-5267 GCA_031431555.1 Rubrivivax sp. | reverse complement strand
CCCGCTGCTCGATGGCTTGTCCGACGAAGCGCAGGCGATGGGTGCGGTGAATACGGTGGTGCGCAGCGGCAAGCGCCTGATCGGCCACAACACCGACGGCTCGGGCTGGGCCTGGGGTTTTTGCCGCGCATTGCCCGCTGCCGACTTGTCGCATGTGGTGCTGCTCGGTGCCGGCGGCGCCGGTGCGGCGATCGCGCATGCGGTGCTCGGCCTGGGTGCCAGAGCGCTGTGCATCGTCGACCGCGAGCCGGCGCGCGCGCAGCAAATGGCGGCCGATTTGAACGCGCGTTTTGGCGCTGGCCGCGTCAGCGCGCAAGCCGATATTGCCGTGGCGCTGCAAGGCGAGGGCGCGGTGACCGGGCTCATCCACGCCACGCCGACCGGCATGGACAAGACGCCGGGCCTGCCCCTGCCGGCGGCGCTGCTGCGGCCCTCGATGTGGATCTCGGAAATCGTCTACTCACCGATCGACACGGCCCTGCTTCGCGCCGCACGCGCAGCAGGCTGCGCAGTCAGCGACGGTGGTGGCATGGCGGTCGGTCAGGCGGTCGGCGCGTTCAAGCTCTTCACCGGCCTGGACGCCGAACCACAGCGCATCGACGAGAGTTTTCGCCGCTTGCTCGCAGCACGCGGCAGTTGACCATGCGGCCGTTTTCAGGAGACGAGTGTGATGCCCACGACAACGACCATGACCACACCCGACCGCGACCGTGAAGCCCTGAGCGACGCGGCCAACCCGCTCGGCATCGAAGGCATCGAGTACATCGAATACCGCACCACGCGGGCGCAGGCGCTTGGTCATGTGCTCGAGCTGCTCGGCTTTCGGCCGGTGGCGCGGCACCGCTCGCGCGAGATCTTGCTTTATCGCCAGGGCGCGATGAATGTCATTGTCAACGCTCACAGCGCAGGCGTCGCGGCCGCGCCCGAGGTGACGATGCTGGCCGCGATCGCGCTGCGGGTGCGTGACGCTGGCGCCGCGCACGGCCGAGCGTTGGCGCTGGGCGCCTGGGACGTGCCGGTGCAGGTCGAACCGATGGAGCTGCACATTCCGGCGATCCACGGCGTCGGCTCGAGCCGGATCTATTTTGTCGACCGCTGGCGCGACTTCTCGATCTACGACGTCGACTTCGTGCCGATGCCCGGTGTCGATATGCAGCCGCCGGCGATGGCCGGGCTGCACTGGTTCGGGGTGGTGCAGTACATCGGCATCGGCCGCACCGCGGACTGGATCGAGTTCTACGGCGCTGTCTTCGGTTTCACGCTGCTTGGCGAAGAGCGCGAGACCGGCGTGTTGCCCAACGGCGTGGTGCTCAAGAGCCCCGACGGCAGCCTGCAGTTGCAGCTGATCGAGCCCGACCCCGACGCCGGTGACGGCGACGAACTGCTGCAACGCGTGGCCTTTGCTGCGCCCGATGTGCCGGCGGCAGCCGCCGCACTGCGCGCGCG
The DNA here is from genome assembly GCA_031431555.1 of Rubrivivax sp. GTDB lineage: Bacteria > Pseudomonadota > Gammaproteobacteria > Burkholderiales > Burkholderiaceae_C > Rubrivivax. The sequence goes on along the minus strand of JANPDN010000091.1, from coordinate 3,821 downwards.
CGGCGTGACCTTCGTCGAAACCGCCAAACTGCATGTCGAGCCGCGTGGCGCGCTGACACAAACCTGGCTCGGCAGCGTGATGTTCGAGTTGGTCCACAGCGAGCGCTGAGCGTCTGAATGACCGCGCGCACCACACCGGGAGCCGCCATGTTCATCCGCGACTTTGGCATGGACACGATCACGCTGGCCGGGCCGCTGCAGGCCAAGCTGCGCGCGATCCGCGAAGCCGGCTTCTCGCAGGTCATGCTTGCCGCGCGCGACCTCGTCGGCCACCCCGACGGCTGGCAGGCCGCCGTCGCAGAAGTCCACGCCAGCGGCCTGCGCGTCACCGGTTTTCAGGTGTTGCGCGACTTCGAAGGGCTAACGGGCCACCTGCACGGCTACAAACTCGATATCGCCAAAAGCATGATCGAGATGTGCGCGGCACTCGGCTGCCGGTTGCTGCTGGCGTGTTCGTCGACATCCCAACATGCCAGCGCCGACTTTGATGTCATCGCGCGTGACCTGCGCAAGCTGGCGATGCTGGCGCTGCCGCACCGCATCCGCGTCGCCTACGAAGGCTTGTCGTGGGGCCGCACGATCAATGAATACACCACGTCGTGGGACGTGGTGCAGCGCGCCAACTGCCCGAACCTGGGCCTGGGCATTGACTCGTACCATATCTTCGCGACGAAGACCGAACTCGATGCGCTCGAGCTGATCGACGCGCAGAAGATCTTTCTCGTGCAGCTGTCCGACTTCATGTGGAACGAAGTCCGCACGCCAGAAGAACGCATGGCCACCGCACGCACGTTCCGCGTCTTCCCTGGCGAAGGGGTACACAGCGCGCAACTCGCCGACCTGGTGCGCCGGCTCGACCGCATGGGTTACGCCGGCGACTACAGCTTCGAAGTCTTCAACGACGACTACCAGCAGTTGCCGCTGCCCACCGTTGCCGCGCGGGCGCGCGCCGCGGCGGTCTGGCTGGCTGAAGAGGTCTTGCAACGCGCGGTGCCGCTGCCGCATGAGGCCAGGCTGCGGCGGGCCGTTTTGGGGTGAGTGCGATCGCGGCGAGGGTGACGCAGGCCATGCGAAAAGCCACGCCCACGCCCACCCATCCATGCCGATCGGCCATAGCTGCTAGCTTTGGTGGTCGGCGCGACCCAGGCTGCGGCCGGCTCACAATGGCTTCCCTGTGAATCCCGCCGCATCTGCCACCATGCAAACCGCCATCCCCTGCCTGTTCATGCGCGGCGGCACCTCGCGCGGCCCGTTTTTCAACGCTGCACATCTGCCCGCTGATACACCCACGCGCGACCAGGTGTTGCTCGCCGTGATGGGCTCGCCCGACCAGCGCCAGATCGACGGCCTGGGTGGCGCGCACCCGCTGACCAGCAAGGTCGGCATCGTCAGCAAAAGCAGCCGGCCGGGGGTCGACCTGGACTTTCTTTTTGCGCAGTTGCAGCCCGGCAAGGACACGGTGGACACCACGCCCAACTGCGGCAACATGCTCGCGGCGGTGGTGCCGTTTGCAATCGAGACCGGCATGCTCGCGGCGCAGGGCGACAGCACGACGCTGCGGGTGTTGACCCTGAATACCGATATGCAGTGCGACATCACGGTCTGCACCCCCGGCGGCCGGGTTGCCTATGAAGGTGGCGCGCGCATCGACGGCGCCCCGGGCACCAGCGCGCCGATCACGATCAATTTTCTCGATACCGCCGGTTCGGTCTGCGCCGGCCTGCTGCCCACCGGCCGGGTGCGCGATGTCATCGACGGGATCGCGGTCAGCTGCATCGACAACGGCATGCCGCTGGTGCTGCTGCGTGCCGCCGATGTCGGCCGCACGGGTTACGAATCGGTGGCCGCATTGAACGCCGATACGGAGCTGAAAACAAGGCTCGAAAAGCTGCGCATCGCCTGCGGCCACGCGATGGGCCTGGGTGATGTGACGGCCAAGAACTACCCGAAGATGACCCTCATTGCCGCGCCGCGCGAAGGCGGTTCGATCTGCACGCGCAGCTTCATCCCGCATGTCTGCCACGACGCCATCGGCGTGCTGGCGGCGGTGACGGTCGGCACCGCCTGCGTGCTGCAAGGTTCGGTTTGCGAAGGGGTGGCGGTGATGCCCGAAGGCACGGTCAAGCGGGTGGCGGTCGAACACCCGACCGGCGAATTCAGCGTCGAACTGGAGCTCGATCCGGCCGATGCGCAGCGGGTCATCAAAGCAGCACTGTTGCGCACGGCCAGGTTGTTGATGCGCGGCGAGGTCATGATCCCGTCGTCGGTCTGGACGGGGCCTCAGAAAAGGTAAACAAGCAATGATCATCGACTGCCACGGCCATTACACGACGGCACCCAAAGCGCTGGAAAACTGGCGCAACCAGCAGATCGCCGGCATCCAGGACGCCGGCCTGAAGCCGCGTGTGGCCGATCTGAAAATCAGTGACGACGAGTTGCGCGAGACGATCGAAAGCAACCAGCTCAAGCTGATGCAACAACGCGGCAGCGACCTCACCGTCTTCAGCCCGCGGGCAAGTTTCATGGCCCACCACATCGGCGACTTCGAGGTCTCCAGCACCTGGGCCGCGATCTGCAATGAACTCTGCTTTCGGGTCAGCCAGCTGTTCCCGGATCACTTCATCCCCGCCGCGATGCTGCCGCAAAGCCCAGGTGTCGACCCCGCGACCTGCATCCCGGAGCTGGTGAAATGTGTCGAGCAGTATGGCAACGTCGGCATCAACCTGAACCCCGACCCTTCTGGCGGGCATTGGAATTCACCGCCACTGACCGACCGTGCCTGGTACCCCATCTACGAAAGGATGGTCGAGTACGGCATCCCGGCGATGATCCATGTCAGCACCAGCTGCAACGCGTGCTTCCACACCACCGGCGCGCATTACATCAACGCCGACACGACCGCCTTCATGCAATGCCTGGCGGGCGACCTGTTCAAGGATTTCCCGGCGCTGAAATTCATCATCCCGCATGGCGGCGGCGCCGCGCCCTACCACTGGGGCCGCTACCGCGGCCTGGCGCAGGAGCTGAAAAAGCCGCTGCTGCAAGACCATCTGCTGAACAATATCTACTTCGACACCTGCGTGTACCACCAGCCGGGCATCGACCTGCTGACCAAGGTCATCCCGGTCGACAACATCCTCTTCGCCAGCGAGATGATCGGCGCAGTGCGTGGCATCGACCCTGAGACGGGCCACTATTTCGACGACACCAAACGTTATATCGAAGCGGCTGCGATCAACCCGGAGCAGCGCCACCAGATCTACGAAGGCAATGCGCGCCGGGTCTTCCCGCGGCTGGACGCGGCGCTTAAAGAAAAAGGACTTTGAACATGTTCGAACTCGGCATCGTGAAGAGAAACATTCAGCGCGCCGACCGTGCGGCGGTGGATCAGCTCGCCAAGTTTGGTGTCGCCACCGTGCACGAGGCGATGGGCCGCGTCGGCCTGATGAAACCGTTCATGCGGCCGATCTACACCGGCGCCCGTATCGCCGGCACGGCGGTCACGGTGCTGCTGCAGCCGGGCGACAACTGGATGATGCATGTCGCCGCCGAGCAGTTGCAAGAAGGGGATGTGGTCGTCGCGGCGGTCACCGCCGACTGCAGCGACGGTTATTTTGGCGACCTGCTGGCGACGAGCTTCCGCGCCCGCGGCGCGCGTGGCCTGATCATCGACGCCGGCGTGCGTGACGTGCGCGACCTCACCGCGATGGGCTTTGCGGTCTGGAGCCGCGCAATCAGCGCCAAGGGCACGATCAAGGCCACGCTCGGCTCGGTGAATGTGCCGGTGGTCTGTGCGGGGGCGCTGGTGCATCCGGGTGACG
>JANPDN010000090.1:0-23091 GCA_031431555.1 Rubrivivax sp. | reverse complement strand
GCGCCGGTCAGCGCCAGCGGCACGATCACCGACAACGACGTCGCCACGCTGTCGATCGCCAACGGCTCGACGACCGAAGGCAACGTCGGGTCAAAGACGCTCGGAGTGGCCGTGACACTGTCCACGCCGTCGTCCTCGGCCATCAGCTTCAGCTGGGCCACGAGCGCGGGCACGGCGACGGCGGGCGTGGACTACACGACGGCCACCGGCAGCCTGACCATCGCCGCCGGCAGCACCACGGCGACGGTGACCGTGACGATCCTCGGCGACCAGACCAAGGAGCTGAATGAGACCTTCACGGTGACCCTGTCGAACGCCACGGTCGCATTCAGCAAGGCCAGCGCGACGGTGACGATCATCAACGACGAGGCCGCGCTGACAGCGGCTGGCACGCCGAACGCGGCATCGCCCCAGCCGGTGCTGAAAGCGCCGCAGGTCGACGCGGCGCTGCAGCAGGCGACGGCCGCGTGGCGGGCCGCGGGCGCCGACGCCGGCGCGCTCGCCGCCGTGCGGGTCGTCGTGACCGATCTGCCGGAGTTGATGCTCGGCCTCGCGGACGGCAGCACCGTGTACCTCGATCGCGACGCGGCGGGCTTCGGCTGGCAGGCCATCAACCTGGCCGAGGTTCTGCGCCACGAACTCGGGCATGTGCTGGGCCTGGACCACGACGAGGCGCTGGGCGACGTGATGGCGGCGACGCTGGCGGTGCAGGTCGCACCGGCCGCAGCGCCCGCGATGTCGCCCTTCGGCCGGGTGGAAGCCAATGCCGACAGCCGCGCGGCCGCCACGCCGCCGTCGATGGCCGCATCGGCCGCGCCGGCCGCCCGCGGCGCTGCTTCGGCGCCGCAGGCTGGCCAGATTCTCCAGGCCCGGTGGGCTGCGTCATGGCCTGCGGCCGACGCCCAGTGGCGGCCCTCGCTCGCCGAACGGCCGGCGGCCGGCCTGGACGTCGACGCGCGGGCCGATGGCAACCGAACCGCCGCATCGGTGGACGCGCCGAGCCCCGCCGACGCGCGCCAGCCGGCGCGCGGCGATGCGGCCTTGGCGTTGGCCCGTGGCGGCGACCTGGCCGAGGCCACTGCCGAGAAGACGGCTGCCATCGTCGAGACCGCGCGCGAAGCTGCCAACCCTGTGCCGCGCAGCGCGGCCGGTGCCCTCGATCCCGGGTGGTGGTGGGAACTGCCGCGTCGCGGCGCGCCCGGTATGTTGACCGACACGCGCATCCGCTAATGCACCCGACGGCTCCGCGTCAACCCCGGACTGCGCGTACATGAGCCCGCCAATCGGCCGATAGACTGCCCGGTACTCGAGCTCGGACGACCAAGCAGCGCCCAGCTGCCAGGTGAGGGCTTGCACGGGGGGGTGGTCAGTGGCAGATCAAGACGGTGTGGTTTCCCTCGTCGATTTGCGACGGGGGGCAGGCAGCCGCGCAGCCGGTGGTTTCCAGTCGGAGGACTGGGCGCGGCTCGCGCATGCGGCGGACACGACGCACTTCGTCGCGACCTGGCTCGACATCCAGTGCCGGCACCTCGACGGCGTCGTGCGTGCCGTCGTGGTGCTGCGCAGCGGCGAGGGTGGCGCTTACCAGCCGATGGCGGTGTGGCCAGTCGGCATCGAGGGCCACCCGAAGCTCGCAGCGCTGGTCGAGCGTGCCCTGGTCGAGAAGGCGATCGCCGTCGACAGCCTGGACCGGCCCAACCGCACCGATCCTTTGTTCGTCGCCCACCCGATCGCCGTCGACGAGGAACTCATCGGTGTCGTTGGGCTGGAACTGACCGGGCGCTCCGAGGCCGCCGTGCGCGCCGGCATCCAGCAGATCGGCTGGGGCCTCGGCTGGCTCGAGACGCTGGCCTACCGCAAGACCTTCACCAGCAAGGCGCGGCTGGTCACCGTGCTGCAGCTCGTGTCGACGTCGCTGAGGCATGCCCGTTTCCAGGCTGCCGCCACCGCGGTGGCGACCGATCTGGCCGCGATGTTCGGCTGCGAGCGCGTCAGCATCGGATTCGTCCAGGGCAACCACTGCCAGCTGCATGCGCTGTCGCACAGCGCCGCCTTCAGCAAGAAGAGCAACCTCGTGCGTGACATCGAAGCGGCGATGGACGAAGCGGCCGACCAGTTGGCCACCGTCGTGCACCCGCCGGTGGCCGAGGGCCCGGCCTTTCAGGTGACCCGGGCGCACGAGACGCTGCTGCGCGCGCAGGGCGGCGGCGCGGTGTGCACGGTGCCGCTGACCGCCGGCTCGCAAGTGCTGGGCGCGATGGTGCTGGAGCTGCCAGCCGGCGCCACCTTCGACGCGGGCACGGTGGAGCTGTGCGAACACGCCGCGCAGCTCGTCGGCCCGGTGCTGGACGTCAAGCGCAAGGACGACCGCTGGATCGGCGAGAAGGCCCGGGACAGCCTGCAGCAGCAGGCACGCCACCTCGTCGGCCCCGAGCGCTATGCGCTCAAGCTGGGCGCTGCGGCGGCCGTGCTGCTGCTGTTGATCTTCACCTTCGTGCAGGGTGACTACCGCGTCACCGCCGACGCGAGCCTGGAAGGCACGATCCAGCGCGCGGTGACGGCCGCCATGCCCGGCTACGTGGCCGAGGCGCGGGTGCGGGCCGGCGACATCGTCAAGGCCGGTGACCTGATGGCGCTGCTCGACGATCGCGACCTGCGCCTCGAACGCACCCGTTTGGTCGGCCTGCGGGCGCAGCGCGCGTCGGAATACGGCGCCGCGCGGGCCGATCGCCAGCGCGCCAAGAGCCGGGTGGTGGAAGCGCAGATCGCGCAGGTCGACGCGCAGCTCTTCCTCGTGGACGACCAACTCAAGCGCACCCGCGTGCTGGCGCCTTTCGACGGTGTGGTGGTCAAGGGCGACCTGAGCCAGTCCCTGGGGGCCCCGGTGGAGCGCGGGGCGGTGCTGTTCGAGCTGGCGCCGCTGGACACCTACCGGATCATCATGAAGGTCGACGAGCGCGACATCGCCGCTGTGAAGGCGCAGCAGACCGGCACGCTGGCGCTGAGCAGCCGGCCCAGCGACCCGGTGGAACTGGTGGTGGACAAGATCACCCCGGTGTCCGTGGTGGAGCAGGGCCGCAACTACTTCCGCGTCGAGGCCAAGGCCACCGGAGAGGTGCAGCACCTGCGCCCGGGTATGGAAGGCGTGGCCAAGATCGAAATCGAGCGCCGCAACCTCTTCTGGATCTGGACCCACAAGCTGAGGCACTGGGTGCGGATGTGGTTCTGGTCGTGGTGGCCCTGAGCCCCTCGCGGCGATGAGCGATTCTCTGTTCAGCCCGTCGTGGTACCGCGTCGCGGCCCTGAAGCCGCGCCTGCGCGCCCACGTGAAGGTGCACCGGCACGCTTTCCGCGGGCGCGTGTGGTTCGTGATGGACGACCCGGCAGGCCAGCGCGCCCACCGCTTCACGCCGGCAGCGCACCACGTTGTCGGGCTGATGGACGGCCGGCGCAGCATGCAGCAGATCTGGGAAGCGGCCGGTACCGCGCTGGGCGACGATGCGCCGACGCAGGAAGATGTCATCCGCCTGCTGGCGCAACTGCACGCGGCCGACGCGCTGCTGGCCGACGTGCCGCCCGACAGCGCCGAAGTGTTCCGCCGCTATGAGAAGCACCAGCGCATGAAGTGGAAGCGGCGCCTGTGGTCTCCGCTGTCGCTGCGCTTTCCGCTCATCGACCCCGACCGGTTCCTGCTGCGCACCGGGCGCTTCGTTGACCCGGTGTTCTCATGGTGGGGGGCGCTGCTGTGGCTGCTGGTCGTGGGCGCCGGTGCGGTGCTGGCCGCGTCACACTGGACCGACCTGACGCAGAACGTTGTCGACCGCGTGTTGACGCCGGCGAATCTGCTGCTGTTGTGGCTCGTCTACCCCTGCGTCAAGGCCCTGCACGAACTCGGCCACGCCTATGCCACACGGCACTGGGGCGGCGAGGTGCACGAGATCGGCGTCATGCTGCTGGTGTTCGCGCCCGTGCCCTACGTCGACGCCTCGGCCGCCACCGGTTTCAAGGATAAGCGGCAGCGCATGGTGGTGGGCGCCATCGGCATCGCGGTGGAGCTGTTCCTCGGTTCACTGGCGATGTTCGCGTGGCTGCTGGTCGAGCCGGGCCTGGTCAGCAACGTCGCCTACAACGTGATGCTCATCAGCGGCGTGTCCACGCTGCTCTTCAACGGCAACCCGCTGCTGCGTTTCGACGGCTACTACGTGCTGTCGGACTGGATCGAGATCCCGAACCTCGGCCAGCGCTCGAACCAGTACATCGGCTACCTCGTGCAGCGCTATGCCTTCGGCTCGAAGGACGCGCGGTCGCCCGCCCAGACCCGTGGCGAGCGGCTGTGGATGACGGGCTACGGGCTCGTGTCCTTCGTGTACCGCGCGTTCATCACCGTCGTCATCGTCACCTTCATCGCCGGCCGCTTATTCGTCATCGGCGTGCTGCTGGCGTTGTGGGCCGTCTCGACGCAGGTGCTGGTGCCGCTTTTCAAAGGAGTCCGCTACGTGACCAACAGCCCGAACCTGCGACGCCGCCGGCCGCGTGCGCTGCTTGTCGGCGGGGGCGCGCTGTTGGCGGTGCTGCTGCTGCTCTTCGTCGTCCCGGCGCCGCTTTGGACACGTGCCGAGGGCGTCGTCTGGGTGCCCGAGGACGCCCATGTGCGCGCCGGCACAGATGGCTTCATCGTCGAGATGATGGTCGCGGCCGACAGCCCCGTGCGGCGCGGCCAGCCGCTGGCGCGGCTGGAGGACCCGATGCTGACCACACGCGTGATGGTGCTGGAGGCCGAGGCGGCGGCGCTTCAGACCCAGTACGACGCGCTCGCGTTCGAGGACCCGTCCCAGGCCAGTGTCGTGGCCGAGGAACTGGCGACCACCCGCGCCAACCTGGCCCGCATGCGCGAGCGCGAGGCCGATCTTGTGATGCGCAGCCCCGCCGACGGCCGCCTGGTGGTGCCGCGCGATACCGACCTGCCGGGCCGGCTCGTGCAGAAGGGCCAGCTCGTGGGCTACGTCGTGCGCCCGAACGAATTCACCGCGCGGGTGGTCGTTCAGCAGGACGACGTGGCGCGAGTGCGCGAGCGCACACGCGGGGTCGAGGTCGTGCTGGCCGGCTGGGAGACTTCACCGCTGAAGGCCCGCGTCGTGCGGGAGGTGCCTGGCGGCTCGACGGACCTGCCGACGGCCGCGCTGGGCAACACCGGCGGCGGCCAAATCGCGGTCGACCCGCGCGACAGCAAAGGCCTGCAGGCCTTGTCGCGCCTCTTCCAGTTCGATCTGGCGCTGCCGCTGGAAGCCCACTCGCCGTACCTGGGGGCACGTGTGCAGGTGCGCTTCGACCACGGTTGGGAGCCCGTCGGCTTCCAGATGTACCAGGCCGTGCGGCGCTTGCTTCTGTGGCAGTTCGATGTCTGACACAGCGGCGCTGCGGCCGGGTGTCGTGCTTGGGCACTACCCGCAGCGCGAGGACGCCCGACGTCCGGTCGTCGATGCGCTGGCCGGTGACGTGGCCGGCTTCTTCCGCCAGGCACTGGCGGGTCGACGCGCGGGGCACGAGCGCTTCCTCGCACTCGTGCAACAGGAGACTGCGGCGCTGGAGCCGCTGGCCGACGTGCAACTCAAGGCGCTGGTGCCAGCCCTGCGACGCGAGCTGTACAGCGACGGGCTGAAGGATCCGCTGGTGGCACGTGCCTTCGCGATGGTGCGCGTAGTGGCCGGCCGGCGGCTGGGCATGCGTCACTTCGACGTGCAGCTCATCGGCGGCAAGGTGATGCTCGAAGGCCGGATCGCCGAGATGGAGACGGGTGAAGGCAAGACGCTCACGGCGACGCTGCCAGCCTGCGTGATGGCCTTGGCCGGCATTCCGGTGCAGATCGTCACCGTCAACGACTTCCTGGTGCAGCGAGACGCGGCGTGGATGATGCCGCTGTACAAGTTCTTCGGTCTCAGCGTGGGCACGATCGTTGAGGACTCGAACCCGCAGCAGCGCGTGCGCGCCTACGCCAGCGACATCACCTACTGCACCAACAAGCAGCTCGTCTTCGACTACTTGAAGGACCGCATCGTCGTGGGCCGCGAGGCCCGCGCGGCGGCGCAGGCCGGCTCCGGCACGATCGTCGGGCAGGCGCAGCGCAGCGCGCAGCTGCTGTTGCGCGGCCTGTGATTGGTCATCATCGACGTGGCCGACAGCGTGCTCGTCGAGGCGGCACGCACGCCACTGATCATCTCCGGCGTGAGCGACACCAAGGTCGAGCAGCAGATCTACGCGCAGGCCATCGAGATCGCCAAACGGCTTGACGCCGCGCGTGACTTCTCGATCCGGCCGCGGGAGCGCGACGTCGAACTCAGCGGTGCAGGCAAGGCGACGCTCGCCGAGCTCGCGGCGCCGTGGGGCGGGGTGTGGGTGGGGCCGCGCAGGCGCGAAGAACTGGTGCGGCGCGCGCTCTCGGCGCTGCACCTGTTCAGCCGCGACAAGCACTATCTGGTGCGCGAGGGGAAGATCCAGATCATCGACGAGTACACCGGCCGCGTGATGGCCGACCGCTCCTGGGAACGCGGCCTGCACCAGATGATCGAGGCCAAGGAAGGCTGCGACATCACGGGCCAACAGGAGACGCTGGCCCGCATCAGCTACCAGCGCTTCTTCCGCCGCTACCTGCGTGCGTCGGGCATGACCGGCACGGCACGCGAAGTGGCGCGCGAGCTGTGGTCCGTGTACCGGCTGCCGGTGGTGTCTATCCCCCCCAACCGGCCGGTGCAGCGCCGGCTGCTGCCAGACCGCGTCTTCGTGACCGCCGCCGAGAAGTGGGCGGCGATCGTGCGCACCGTGGCCGAGGTGCGGGCGACCGGCCGACCGTTGCTCATCGGTACACGTTCGGTCGCGGCATCGGAACACCTCAGCGAGCTGCTCACCGCGGCCGCGTTGCCGCACGAGGTGCTCAACGCGCGCCAAGATCAGGGCGAATCGCGCATCGTGGCGCAGGCCGGCGAAGCCGGACGCATCACCGTGGCCACCAATATGGCCGGGCGGGGTACGGACATCCGGCTGGGCGACGACGTTACCGAACGCGGCGGGCTGCACGTGATCGCGACCGAGCGCCACGACGCGCGGCGCATCGATCGCCAACTCTTCGGCCGCGCCGGTCGCCAGGGTGATCCCGGCAGTTGCGAGGCCGTCCTGTCGCTGGAGGACGAGGTCGTGTCGAATCACCTGCCGCGCGCTATCGTGCGGACGATGCGCCGCTTCGCCGCTGCGGGTGAACCTTTGCCGTCCACGCTCGGCCGGCTGTTGGTACAGCGTGCGCAGAAGGCGGCCGAGGGCGCAAACGCGCGGGTGCGGCGCGACCTGCTGCGGGCCGACGACCAACTCGCCGACATGCTCGCGTTCTCGGGGCGCTCTGAGTGATGCCGCCACGGCGCGGCGCAGGCGGGGCGTCCGGATCTCCAAGGTGCCGCTTCACAAGTGGGTGTATGCCAGGACCTCCCACTGGCGGCTTGAGTGTCAGCGTCGTCACGGTGGGCAGAATGTGCGCATGCGCATCAAGCTGATCGAAGACCTGCCGATGGCCAGCAGTGCCGAGCTGTACAAACTCAGTTGGGTGATCGAGCAACTGCTGGCCGACCCGCGGCGCATCGTGCAGGCGCGAGCGGAGTTGCACACCGGCCAGCAGGTGCGGTACCTCCAGTGGGAAGACGGCAAGATGCGCAGCGCGCGCGTCGTCGCCATGAAGGAGCGCCGCGTCACCGTGCTCGACGAGGCCAGTCGCAGCCACTTCACGTTGCCCTACGCGGCCATCGACACGACGCCGTCCAGCGGCACCGCGACCGGTGCTGACGCGGTGTTCCTGCAAAGCTCACGCCGCCGCCCGAGATTGCCAGCCGAGCCGACTTCCGCGTGGGTAACCGAGTGAGCTTCACCGACCAGAATCTGCAGCACCGTGTCGGCCTGATCGTGCGCGTCAACCAGCGCACTGCCACCCTGGACTGCGACGGTCAGACCTGGCGCGTCGGCTTCGGCTTGCTCCGGCCTCTCGCTGACATATGAACGGGGCGGCCGTCAATGACGGCCTTGGTCGGACGAGTACGTTGCAAGGCTGCAGAGAGCGATTCCGAATGGCCGATGGGCATACGAGGTGCGCGGGCTCGGCGCCTTCGCAGCACTGGCGGTCGATCTCGATGAGGGCACCGCATAACTGCACTTGGACAAGCGTCGCGAGTCAACGATGACGGCCCAACCAATTGCAGCATTGGCGCGGTCGCCAGGATCGCCAGACATGGGCGTTCGACCATCTACAGACTCATCGCCCAGCTCAGGTTCCCAGGCCCGTCCGTCTCACCGAACGGGCCATTGGTTCGTCAACATCCGGCAGGTGTTGATGTGCAGCAGTTTCTCGGCCGCACCGCCAACGAAAGTCAGGTAGCGGCGCTCGCCGGACACTCGACCGCGAAATCTGGCCGACCGCAACCAGTCTCGAATGGACTTCGAACCAAGCGTCCTGTCCGTCCGCTTAGGCGCGCGCTGTTGTAGCGGGCCGCTCGCCGATTCCGTCTATGGCTAACATCAACGTTCATCGGAAGTCGTTGGCGCCCTGTCGACAAAGGTTCAGACCCATCACGCTGCCCGACTGGACGGTCAGACGTGGGGTCATGACCAGTTCACCACCACGACGGCCGATCTTCACTTTCAGTCATACGACGCGCACCCTGGCCGGATGAAGAGGGCTGCTCAGCAGCTGACCTCAGTGTAGGTTTTGGTATAGGTTTCTGGGCGCCCGCTGCATTTTCCCTCGCTGAGATACTGCTTCATCATCGGCGTGTGGGCGCTGAGGTCGACGTCCACCAGCTGGGGCCTCACTTAGATGAACTGGCCCATGCGGGCCGCTGGTCGCTGATGGCGACACTGCGCTGGGGCAGACGTTCGGGAGCAGGTTTTGGGATAGGTTTTCGGTGAGCAGGGGATCATGTTCGATGCACGCGCGGCCAAGGCACTACAGGACAGGGATCATCTCATCGTCGACGAGGTCGGCCGACGGCGGCTCCAGCGCTACGGCGAGTCTCTGGCCGGGTCTGCCGATATCGCAGCCCGGTTGATGCGAAGCTGCGCCAGGTGAGGCTTGGCGCATGGCCGGCGATGTCGGTTTCGGCCGCGATTGCGGCGTGGGACAGGCGCCTGCTGGCCAGGGAGATCGACACCATCGCCGACACGCTGGTCGTCGATATTTCCACAAAGATGGCTTTCGATTTGATCGATGCCAAGCGCGATGCGCCGGTGGTTGCGGGCCATTTGAGACGCGTGCTGGGCGCGGTCTGGGACCGCGCGCTCGATACCGAACATGTGCCCGACGGCACGCCGGACTGGTGGCGCCAGATTCTTCGCGGCAATTTGCCGAGCATGGGCAAGACCATCAACGGCCGCCACGTCGGCGCAGGCAAGCGCGTGCTGTCCGAGCCCGAGCTGAAGATCGTGCTGCCGTTCTTGCCCGAAACGCAGCCGATGAACGCGTGAGCGAAGACAAGGTTGGATCCGGTCAACCCGAGACCGCTTGGCGCAGCTGCAAAGCTCAGCGCTCCGGCCGTGAACGCACCAATCATGGCCTGCTCGATATCGCCACCGCTGGCCGCCAAACCCGCAATGCCACCGGCCACAGCGGAGTTCGCTACCAACGTTGCACCCGTGGCCTTGATGGCTCGGCCCTTCTCGACCAACCCATTCTCTCCGTCAAGTGCCCAGGCCAACATGATGGTGCCAACCATTTTCCAGCGCCTGTTGCCGTCCGAACCCACCCAACCCCATCACGTCCTAGCACCATCAGGGGACAATCGTGAAGCGCCTTCTTTCGATCTCCAAGACCTTGCCGTGGGCGCCAGCGGCTGTGCTTTTGAGCGGCCCGCCTGCCCCGACCCAGCCCACCCGAATCCGGGGCGCCAGAGTCACGCCACCAACGCTGCTGCCGTCGGCGGGGGCGTGAGCGCCGGCGGCGCCCCTTCACGCACGGACCGCTCGATGCGTCGGGCATTTGCTTGGCGTTTCTGCTGCGTTCTCGTCACACGGCGCGTTGCTGGCGCCATGGCGGCTCGAGCGCCATGGCGGCATTCCTGAATGGCGGGCGGACCCTGGAGGGCGCCGGTCGTGGTCGTAGACCTGCCGGCCGACGAAGCGCGGCTGGCCGCGGGCGGTTTGCGGCTGAAGTCAGGCGGGCAAAACTACCCTGCCGACGCACCTCGCTGCGACCGGCCTGGGCGGCCTGAAGGGCGCAACTTTGTCGGCTGTTTCGGGCCCGCGCCCGGCGCTGCCGGGGGGCCGGCCGGCACCAGCAGCCGGCTCACGAGTTCGGCCATTTGTGCATTGCAGGCCACGCCGTGCACGAGGCGAACATTCATCGCGAAGCCGTCGAAGGCCATCAGCAGCACGCTGGCGATCATCGTGGCCTCGCGGTCGTCGATGTCCAAGCACTGCCGGACCCAGCCGGCGACGCGGGCCTGGAAAAACTCGCGCAGCCCGGGGCTGTAGTCGCCGTCGGCGCCGCTCGTCGACACCGCCTGCATGACGTTGTTGGCGAAGCCGTTGCTCTCGCGCGGCAGTTCGCGCCAGAGCGCGACGAGCAGCTTTCGCAAACGTTTACGCGGGTCCTTGATGCGTGCGAGTTCCTGCTCGAGGCGGTCGAGCCGCTCCTGCAGCCAGGGTCCGTAGATCGTGAACAGCATTTCCAGCTTGGAGGCGAAGTACACATAGACGTTGGCCGTGGACATGCCGGCCTCGCGAGCGATCCGCGGGACCGTGGTTGTGCTGTAGCCCTGCGTGCTGAACAGCGCGAACGCGGCGTCCAGGATCGCCTTGCGTACATCGTCCTTCTTGCGCTGCACCATGCCAAAAATCCTAGCGCCTCGCCGACCCTCAAAAGAGAATGGTATTCGCTATTGACACGCGCTCGAGCCATTTCTACAGTCAGCGGCCGAGCGTCGCTGGCTTGAATCAGCGCATTGACAAGGAGGGCCAACTGTGGAAGCCGCGATCCGTACCCAGGAGCTCAACCCGGGCAAGTTGCCGGGATTGTTCCGCAAGCAGTTCGAGCTCTGCCGGCTGGGCAAGGGGCAGACGGTGGCCATCGTCAGCGACCTCGGTACGCGCCGGGAATACATCCAGGCCGCTTTCGCCGCGGCCGACGACCTGGGTGTGGACATCTACGAGATGTGCGTCAACGCCATCCCGGGCTGGACCAAGGTCGGCGTGCCCACCATCGGCCAGTGCAAGGGCACGCTCGAGGCGCTGCTGCTGTGCGACATGGTGCTGATCTTCCACGTGCCTTTGTTCAGCAAGTGGCTCAAGGAGGTCATGAACAAGGGCGTGCGCGTGCAGATGATCATCGACGCGCCTGACGACCTGTACCAGCTGCAGTCGCCGCCCGGTCTGAAGGAAGCGGTGCTGCATGCGCAGACGCTCTACGAGTCGACCAAGGAAGTGCATGTCACCAGCAAGGCCGGTACCGACTTGCGCTACCGGCGCGGCGAGTATCCGGTGATGAGCCAGTACGGCATGGCCGACGAGCCGGGCCGCTTCGACCACTGGGGCGTGGGTCTGCTGCACACCTTCCCCAACGAAGGCAGTGCCAGCGGCCAGGTGGTGATCGCGCCCGGCGACATCATCATCCTGCCGTACTGCCGTTATGTGCAGGACCCGATCCACCTGGAGATCCAGGACGGGCATGTCACGCGCATCGACGGTGGCATGGACGCGATGCTGATGCGCGACTGGCTGGCCGAGGGCCAGACCGGCCCCGAGGACCGCGACCCCTATGCCTTGTCGCATCTGGGCTGGGGCCTGAACCCGCAATGCCGTTGGGACGCGCTGGCGCTGTATGGCGATGCGCCGGAACGCGCGCGGGCCGCGGCGCGCAGCTTCCCGGGCAACTTCCTGTTCTCCACCGGCCCCAACAGCCAGGGTGGCGGCAAGCGTGTCACCCGGGGCCACTACGACGTGCCAATGCGCCACTGCAGCATCGCGCTCGACGGCAAGCTCGTGGTCGACGAGGGGCGCATCGTCGACCCGAAGATGATCGTGCCGCGCGTGGCGCGATAGCGCTGAGCAGCCGACAAGCCGACACCCCATGCTGATCGACGGCCAGTTCACGGTGGTCGCCACGCCCGAGGCGCTGATGCGCCATCTCTTCGACGCGCGGCTGATGGCCTCGTGCTTGCCGGGCTGCGAGTCGCTGCAGGCGGTCGATGGCGAGCGCTACCGTGCCGTGATGGTGGTCGCACTGGCCGGCGTCAAAGCCCGCTTCGACATGCAGGTGCAGGTGGTCGAGCATGCCGATCGATTTGTGCGTGCCACGACACGCGGCGAAGAGGGCGGCAACGCCAGCCAGGTCCAGGCCGACAGCCGCATCACGCTCGAAGAAGTGCCTGGCGGCACGCGGGTCAGCTATGCATCCGAAGTCTCGGTGACCGGGCGGCTCGGTCGATTTGCGCTGGGCATGATGAAGAAGAAGGCGCAGTCGCTGGGCGATGAGTTTGCGCAGAACCTGCAGCGCGCGTTGACCGAACTCGAAGCCGCGGCGCCGCCGACCACCGCGGCCGTGCAACCGCAACCGCAATCGCCAGCGCCGCATCTTTCATGGTGGCGCGTGGTCTGCAACTGGCTGCTCGGCCGGCACCACATCGCCAGCGGGACAAAAGGCTGAGGTCATGAGCGCCGCCCCGGGCTTTCACCGACCGCGCACCGTGCAAGAGGCGGTCTCGCTGCTGGCCGCTGACGACGACGCCAAGCCCATCTCCGGCGGCGCGACCCTCGTGGCCATGATCAATGCCCGCGTGCTCGAGCCGGCCTCGCTTGTCAGCCTGGCGGGCATTGCCGAGTTGCAAGGTATCCAGCGCAACGACGACGGCAGCATCCGCATCGGCGCGTTCACGCGCCACCGCGACACGGCGGCGAGCCCGCTGCTGGTGGGCACGGCCGCGGTGCTGCGCGACGCTGCCGGCCAGATCGCCAATGCGACGGTGCGCAACATGGGCACGATCGGCGGCGCGATCGCTTTTGCCGACCCCGGCCTGGACTACCCGCCGGCGCTGGTCGCCGCCGACGCCAGCATCGAGATCGCCGGCCCAGCGGGGCGGCGCCAGTTGCCGGCGCGCGCGTTTTTTGTCGACTGGTACCTCACTGCGCTGCAGCCCGCCGAGATCGTCACCGCCGTGCTGCTGCCGGCGCCCGATGCGGCCGGCGCTGGTGTGTACATCAAACATGCGCGTGTTGCCGGCGACTACGCCACCGCCGCAGTGGCCACCTGCTTCTACGCGGATGGGCGCATGCGCGTGGCCGTCGGCGCCTGCGGCCCGACACCGCTGGCGGATGAAGGCGCCAACCGTATCCTGTCGGCCGGCCGCAGCGCGGCGGCCATCACACAGGCGGGCGCTGTGCTGCAAGCGATCGCCGACCCGCTGGACGATGTGCGCGGCAGCGCCGACTATCGGCGGCTGTTGATTCCGCGCCTGTTGCTGCGCGCCGTGCGGGCGGCCGAGTCCGCGCGAGAAGAGCGCGCATGAGCTTGACCTTGAAGATCAATGGCCAGGCGGTGCCGGTCGACGCCGCTCTGCACGACACGCTGCTCACCGTGTTGCGCGACAGGTTGCATCTCACCGCCGCCAAACGCGGCTGCAACCAGGGGGTATGCGGTGCCTGCACGGTCAGCGTCGATGGCTGGCCGGTGCGTGCCTGCTTGAGCCTGGCGCAGGGCTGCGAAGGCGGTGAGGTGCGCACGCTCGAAGGACTGAACAGCACGCCGCGCATGCAGGCGCTGCAGCGCGCGTTCATTGCCGGCGGCGCATTCCAGTGCGGCTTCTGCACGCCCGGCATGCTCGTCGCAGCCGACGCGCTGCTGGCCCGCAACCCGGCGCCCGACGATGCCGCGGTGCGCGGTGCACTGTCTGGCAACCTGTGCCGCTGCACCGGCTACGCGAAGATCATCGCCGCCGTCCAGGCTGCGGCGGCGGCGCTGCGTCGTGAGGATGCGATATGAGCCGCCGGGCCGCCCCCAAGGCGAATACCGCAGCGCATAGCGCGGAGGTTGCCTGATGAGCGCTCACATCGACGCGGTCGGCGCATCGATCCCGCAGCTGGACAGCCAGGAGAAGGCCACCGGCAGCGCGCAGTACATCGCCGACCTGGTGCGGCCCGGCATGCTGCACGCCGCCATCGTGCAGAGCCCGCATGCGCATGCACGCATCCGCGGCTACTCGCTTCAGGCTGCGCTGGCGCTGCCCGGGGTGCGCGCCATCGTCACTGGCGACGACCTCGATCCGTCGCACCGCATGGGCGCGTTCATCAAGGACGAGCCGGCCTTCGCGGTGGGCAAGGTGCGCTACGTTGGCGAGATCGTCGCGGCGGTTGCCGCCGATACCGAAGCCATCGCGCGCCAGGCCGCGCGGCTGGTGCAGGTCGACTACGAAGAGTTGCCCGCCGTCGTCGACCCGGAACTCGCGCTCGCCGCCGGCGCCGCCACGGTGCACGACGACGCGGCCGGCTATGTCAAGGTCTTCGACGCCGGCACGCAAGCCAACCTGTGCTCGCGCACCAGCCTGCGCGAAGGCGATGCGGCCAGCGCCTGGGCCCAATGTGAAGTGATCGTCGAGCGAACCTATCGCACGCAGGCGCAGGCGCATCTGTCGATCGAGCCCTGCGGCGCGCTGGCCGAGGTCGATGCCGCCGGCCGCGTGACCTTGTGGTCTGCCAATCAGTCGGTGTTCCGTGTCCAGGCCAACGTCTGCGAATCGCTGGGCCTGCCGATGACGCGGCTGCGTTGCCAGACACCGCGTGTCGGCGCGGGTTTTGGCAACAAGATGGAAGCCCATGTCCAGCCGGTGCTCGTGTTGCTGGCGCTGAAGGCCCAGCGCACGGTGCGGCTGATCCTGTCGCGCGAAGAAGACTTCGAGACCGTGCGCGCGCGACATCCGTTCATCATCCGCATGAAGACCGGCGCCCGGCGCGACGGCACGTTGCTGGCGCGCGAGGTCGAACTGATCCTCGACGGCGGCGCCTACGGCGACGACAGCCCGGGCGTGCTCGGTTATGCGCTGCTGATGAACTGCGGCCCCTACAACATCCCGCATGTGCACGCCCACGGCCGGGTGGCCTACACCAACAAGATGCGCTTCGGCGCGTTCCGCGGCTTCGGCGTGCCCCAGGTCACGTTCGCGTCTGAACAGCAGATCGACGAGATCGCAGCGCAGTTGGGCCTGGACCCGATCGAGATGCGGCGCCACAACCGCAAGCGCGACGGCGACACCTGGTTCTGCGGCCAGAAGATCCTGTCCAACGGCCTGGCCGAATGCCTGGACATCGTCGAGCGCGAGTCGCTCTGGAAGGCGCAGCGTGCGGCCGCCCGTGCCACCAGCTCAGCGGACGAAAAGCGCCGCGGCTTTGGTGTTGCGGCCACGGCGCATATCGGCGGCCTGCTCGCCTCTGGCGCGATCGTGCGCATGCTCGAAGACGGCAGTCTGCTGCTGAACACGGGCGCGGTGGACATCGGCCAGGGCAGCAATACGGTGCTGACGCAAATCTGCGCACAAGCGCTGCAAGTCGCACCCGAGCGCGTGGCCATCGCCAGCCCCGATACCGACGGTTCACCCTACAACTGGGGCACCACCGCGAGCCGCGTGACCTATGTCGCCGGCCGCTCGGTGGTGGCCGCCGCGGGGGAGGTCGAAAAACAACTCAAGCGGCATGCCGGCGAGATGCTCGAATGTTCGGTCGACGACCTTGAGCTGCGCCCCGGTGGCATGGTGGGCGTCAAGGGCGTGCCGGGCATGGGCTTGAGTTTTGCCGCCATCTCGGGCCGCGCGCACTGGGCCGCGGGCGGGCCGATCATCGGTTCGCACAGCTGGGTCTTCGACCAGAAGACGGTGGACCCCAAGCGCGCGGTCGCCACCGGCTTGCCCTTCCAGAATATCGGCATCTTCAGCTTCGCGGCGCTGGTGGTCGAGGTCGAGGTGGATACCCTCACTGGCAAGGTCCGCGTACCACGCGCCTGGTCGGCCTGCGATGTCGGCCGGGCCATCAATCCCGGCATGGTGACAGGCCAGATCGAAGGCGCCTTCGTCCAGGGTCTGGGCTTTGCACTCACCGAAGAAATGGTCTGGGACGGCGCCCGGCTGGCCAACCCGACACTGATGGACTACAAGATTCCGACCTTTGCCGAGTTGCCTGAAGAACTGCGCTCCTACATCGTCGAGAGTCACGAGCCGAGCGGGCCCTTCGGCGCCAAGAGTGTCGGCGAGATCGGCATGAACGCGGTGGCCGCGGCGATCGCCAACGCCGTCGCCGATGCGATCGGCACGCGCATGGCGCAATTGCCCTTGACGTCCGAACGGGTGTTGCGCGCGTGGCTGGCATCGGAAGCATCGTCATGAATCTGGATCGCTACCCGGCGCAGGAGCCCTTGTCGCCGTTGGGCGCCAGCTACGCTGCCCGCGCGTTGAAGCTGGGCGAGGACGTGCGCGTCATCGATGTCGACCACGGCACCGACCCGTACCAGACGTTGACCGTATTTCCGGCGCCGCAGCCCAGCGGAGACGTGCTGGTTTTTTTCCATGGTGGCGGCTGGACCAACGGCTACAAGGAATGGATGTTCTTCATGGCCCCGGCGCTGACTGCGCTGGGGGTCACCTTTGTCAGCGCGGGATACCGCCTCGCACCGGCGCAGGTCTTCCCCGCCGGCCTGGACGACTGCGCTGACGCCGTCGCCTGGGTGCTGCGGCACATCGGTCAGCATGGCGGCGATGCAAGCCGGGTCTTTGTCGGCGGCCATTCTGCGGGTGGCCACTACGCGGCGCTGCTCGCTGTCACGGCCGATTGGCGCGTCGCGCGCAGTCTGCCGGCCCGGCCGCTCGCCGGCTGCCTGCCGGTGTCGGGTGTCTACCGCTTCGGCGCCGGCAGCGGGTTGTCGGTGCGGCCGCGTTTTCTCGGCAGCGGGCCGGTTGGCGTGGCCGAGGCCGCGGCCTCGCCGCTGGCCCAGATCGATGCCGCGGCCTGCCCGCCATTTTTGCTCAGCCATGGCAGCCGCGACTTCGTGCACCTGGTGGCACAGGCGGCTGAGTTCGCTGACGCGCTGCGGGCGGCGCAGGTGCCGGTGGAGATCGAGGTTCTCGAAGGTTGCGACCACTTCGAGGCCAGCCTGGCCTGCGGCAACCCGCAAGCGCCATGGGCTGGACGTGCGGCGTCGTGGATGCGTCATCGGGGCCGGTAGGTCTCAACAACAAGGAGTGTCGTGATGGATAAATTTCTCAGCAGTCGTCGCAAGGTCGTCTCGGGCATCGCCGCAATGGTGCTGGCATGGGGCGGCGCCGCGGCACAGGCACAGGCCGACAAGCCTCTGCGCATCGGTTTTTCGATGGCGCGCACCGGCATGCTGGCCAATGCCACGCCATCGCAGCTCAACACCTACGAGCTGTGGCGCGAGCAGGTCAATGCCCGCGGCGGCATGAACGTGGGCGGCACCAAGCGCAAGGTCGAATTTGTGATCTTCGACGACCAGAGCAAACCCGATCAGGCGGTGCGCATCTACGAAAAACTCATCACCGACGACAAGGTCGACCTGCTGCTCGCTCCCTGGGGCACGCCCTTTCATATCGCCATCGCGCCGGTGCTCGAGAAGTACAAATTTCCGGTCGTCGGCAATACCGCGGCCTCGGTGGCGCTGCGCCAGGTCAAGCCGGGCTACATCTGGTTCACGACCTCGGCGATCCCCGATCGCATCGGCACCGAACTCACCGCGATGTTGAAGGCGCAGAACGTCAAGTCGGTGGCGGTGTTGTCCAACGTGCTGCCCTTCACCAAGGAGATCAAGAACTTCGTCGAGCCCGAACTCAAGAAGGCCGGCATCGAGATCAAGGTGACGACCGAGTACCCGCCGGACGTGAAGGACATGACCGCGGTGCTGACGCAGATCAAGCAGGCCAATGTCGACGCGGTGCTGGCGCTGGCCTATCCGGGCGACTCGGTGCTCTATGCCAAGCAGGCCAAGGAACTCGGCCTGAACATGGCGTTCCAGTTTGTCGCCATCGGCCCCAGCGACGCGTTCTTTCCCAAGGCCGTGGGCGCGGCGTCGGCCGACGGCGTCGTGACCATCGCGCATTGGTCGCCGCGCCCGGAATGGAAAGGCTCGCAGGCCTTTTACGACAGCTACGTCAAGAAGTTCGGCGAAGACCCGGACTACCTGAATTCGGCGCTGGCCTGGATGTCGCTGGAGATCCTGGAAACCACCGTCGCCAAGACCGGCCTGGACAAGGAGAAGATGCGCGCGGCCATCTCCAGCGACACCTTCGAGACGATCAACGGCAAGGTCAAGTTCGACGGCGTGCAGAACTCGATCACACCGACCGCCTTTGTGCAGTACCAAAAGGGCAAGCTGCAGATCGTTTGGCCGGCGTCGATCGCGACCGGCAAGTACGAGCCGAAGAAGGGCTGGTGAGCGCCCCCAGGCCGACGACCACGTCGTCCGTCCCCCGAGGGGGTATGAGCAACGTGGCAGAGCCACATTTGCTCATGAGCGGCAGGGGTGCTCGCCGGTGACCGACACCCTGCTTTCGGGGCAACTGCTCTTTGCCGCGCTCGTCACCGGCTCGCTCTATGCGCTGATCGCGCTGGGCCTCAATCTCGTCTACGGCACGATGCGCATGCTCAACGTCGCGCATGGCGACGTCGTGATGCTCGGCGCCTATGCCGCCTTCTGGGCCTTCACGCTGATCGGCCTGTCGCCACTCGTCGCCGGCCCGGTGGTGGCGCTGGCCGGGGCGGCCGGCGGCTGGCTGCTTTACCGCGGCGTCTTCCGCCGCTTGCTGGCGACGGTCACGCCCAGCACCGCGGCCAAGATCGAGGGCAATTCGCTGCTGCTGTTTTTCGGCCTGTCGATCCTGATGCAGAACATCGCCGCGCTGGTCTTCACGCCCAACAACCGCGCCTACGCCGCGCTGGGCGATGTCTATCGCTTCGGCAGCGTCGCCATGACCGGCAACCGCTTGGCCGCGCTGCTGGTGGCCGGCGGCTGCAGCATCGCCGCAGCCTGGTTTTTGTCGCGCAGCGTGGCCGGCCTGGCGATGCGTGCGGTGATCGAGCATCGTGAGGCCGCCAGCATCGTCGGCGTCGACGTCGACCGCGTGCAAGGCGTGAGCTTCGCGGTGGGTTTCGGCAGCGCCGCGCTCGCCGGGGTGCTGATGTCGATGCTCGAGCAGTTCTCGCCGTTCTCGGGCTTCCCGTTCACCATCGCCGGCTTCATCGTCATCATCCTCGGCGGCCTGGGCAACGTCACCGGCGGCTTGCTGGCCGCCCTGCTGCTCGGCGTGATCGAGGTCTACGGCGTCGCGCTGACCTCGGCCAACCTGCGCTCGGTGCTGCTTTACGGCACCTTCGTCGCCGCGCTGCTGCTCTTCCCCAACGGGCTGATCGCGCGGCGCGTGACAGCGCGCTAGTACGGTGACATCGACCGTGCCCGACCGCAACTTCGTCGCACTCGTCGCCGTCGGCGCATTGGCATTTTCCGCGCTGCCCTTTCTCGGCAGCGACTATGCCGTCGGCGTCGGCCTCACCGTGCTGATGTGGCTGGCGCTGACGCCGAGCTGGTGCGTGTTGTCGCGCCTGACCGGTTATGTGTCGCTGGGCCACGTCGTGTTTTACGGCCTCGGGGCCTACCTGGTGGTGGTCACCTGGCAGCGGGTACCGCTGTGGCTGGCGATCCCTGCCGCGGGGCTGCTGGCCGCGGCTTTTGCTGCGCTGGTGGGCGGGCCGGCGCTGCGTGTTCGGGGACCCTATTTTGTGATCCTGACCTTCGGCCTGGCCGAACTCGTCAAGTTCAGCATCATGGCCGTCGAGGCCGCCTCGGGCATGGCGGCACGGATCCTGTTTGGTGCCCCAGACCTGCTCGTCATCTACTGGCTGATGGCAGCGCTGGCGCTGGCCTCGCTGCTGCTGTTGACCTGGGTCTCGGGCAGCCGCTTCGGCCATGGCCTGCGCTCCTTGCGCGAAAACGAAGAGGCGGCCGAGACGCTGGGCGTGCCGGTGGTGCGCTACAAGCTGATGGCCTTTGTGCTGTCGGCGGCGATTCCGGGCATGGTCGGCGCGGTGATGGCGCTGCGCTCGACTTACTTTGTGGTCGGCCAGGTCTTCGACCCGATGGTCTCGGTGACCGTGATCGCGATGGCGCTGATCGGCGGCGGCGACACCGCTCGCGGCCCGGTGCTGGGCGTGCTCTTTCTCGCGCTGATGTCCGAGCTGCTGTGGGCCCAGGCGCCGCTGCTCTACATGATCATCCTGGGCACCGTCCTCGTCGTCTTTGTGCTGCTGGTGCCGCAAGGTGTCATCGGCCTGGCGAAGCGTTTTTCGCGCCCGGGCGCGGCGACATGAGCCTGCCCGGCCGCCCGAAAGGCGAATTCCGCAGCGCGCAGCGCGGAGGTTGTCTGATGAGCCCGCCGCGCCGCCCCCAGGGCGAATACCGGAGTGCGCAGCACGAACGTACTCCAGTGACCGCTTTGCTGCAGGTGCAGGGCATCGGCAAGCGCTTCGGCGGGCTGACGGCCTTGGCCGATGTCAGCTTCGAGGTGCCGGCCGGCGCCATCGTCGGCGTGATGGGTGCCAACGGCGCCGGCAAGACCACGCTGTTCAGCCTGATTGCCGGCAATGCGCAGCCGACCAGCGGCGATATCCGCTTCGAGGGCCGCTCGCTCATCGGCCTGCGGCCGGACCAGGTCTGCCGGCTGGGCGTGGCGCGCACCTTTCAGATCGTCAAGCCCTTCCCGGCGATGACGGTGCGCGAGAACCTGCGCACCGCGGCGATGTTCGGCCGCGCCGGCCATCGCACGGCGCAGGCCGCCGACGCCTCGTCGCAGGCGGTGATGGCGGAAGTCGGGCTCGCCGCCATGGCCGATCATCCGGCGTCGACCTTGACGCTATCGGGCCAGAAGCGGCTGGAAATCGCACGGGCGATTGCCACCGGCGGGCAACTCGTGATGCTCGACGAAGTCATGGCCGGGCTGACGCCCGCCGAGGTGGCGCAGATGCTCGATACCCTGCGCCGCCTGCACCAGAGCCGCGGCCTGACGCTGCTGGTGATCGAGCATGTGATGCGCGCGCTGATGGACCTGTGCGAGCGCATCGTCGTGCTTCATCACGGGCAGCTGATCGCCGACGGCAGGCCCGACGAGATCGGCCGCGACGCGCAGGTGCTGGCGGCGTATCTCGGCGGCGCACGATGAGCACGCTGCTCGAAGTCGACGGCCTGGTCGGCGGCTACGAGACGACGCAGGTGCTGCACGGCCTGTCGTTGCGCGTCGAACCGGGTGGTGTCACGGCCTTGCTCGGCGCCAATGGCGCCGGCAAGACGACGCTGATGAAAACGCTGGCCGGCCTGTTGCCCGTGCGCGCGGGCGCGGTGCGTTTCCTCGGCGAGGACATCACCCGGCGCCCGGCCAACGAGCGTGTGCTCTGCGGCATGGTGCTGGTGCCCGAAGGGCGGATGGTGTTTCCGAGCATGACCGTGCGCGAGAACCTGCGCCTGGGCGCGATCAACGCGCGGGCGCGGCCCCACTGGCAGCGCAGCCTGGAGCAGGTCTTCCACCTGTTCCCGCGGCTGCTCGAGCGTGAAAGCCAGCCGGCGATCACGCTGTCTGGCGGCGAGCAGCAGATGCTGGCGATCGGCCGTGGCCTGATGGCGCAGCCCAAGCTGGTGCTGCTGGACGAGCCCACGCTCGGCCTGGCGCCGTTGATGGCCCAGCAGATCTTCGAGCTGATCGCCGCCTTGGTCGAAGGTGGCTTGACCTTGCTGCTGGCCGAGCAGGACGTGCACCAGTCGCTGAATGCCGCGCAACACGCTTATGTCATCGAAAACGGCCGGGTTGCTGCCGAAGGCCCGGCGCGCACGATCGCTGATGATCCGCGCATCCGGCAAGCCTATCTGGGACTCTGATCGCCATGCCACCGACCACCTTGCACCTCATCCCCGGAGCGCCCAGGATCGCCTGCGATCTGGCGGGCAACGGGCCGCTCGTTATCTTCATGCACGGCATCGGCGGCAACCGCAGCAACTGGCGCAAGAACCTGCCGGCCTTCACGCCGCACTTTGCCTGCGCCGCCTGGGACGCCCGCGGCTACGGCGACAGCGACGACTACGAAGCCGAGCTTCTCTTCGACGACTTCGTCGCCGACCTGCTGCGGGTGCAGGATCATTTTGGCGTCAGTCGCGCGCACCTGGTCGGGCTGTCGATGGGCGGGCGCATCGCGATGCGCTGCGCGCTGCTTCATCCCGAACGTGTGGCGACATTGACATTGCTCGACACCCACGAGGGCTTCGAGGCCTTCAGCCCGCAGCAGCGGCTGGCCTTCGTCGACAGCCGCCGCGCACCGCTGCTCGCCGGCAAGGAGCCGCGCGACATCGCCGAGCCGGTGGCCAGAACACTGGTGAGCCCGCACGCGAAGCCCGAGCACCTGCAGCAGTTGATCGACAGCATCACGGCGCTGCACAAGGCGTCGTACATCAAGTCGCTGCAGGCGACGGTGGCACAGGTCACGGTGGGCGACATATCAAGGATCGAGGCGCCAGCGCATTTTGTGGTCGGCAGCGAAGACACGCTGACGCCGGTTTTGATGCACCATGCGATGGCGCGAAAACTTCGGGGCGCGCCGGTGACTGTGCTGCCCGGCGCTGGTCACTTGAGCAACATCGAGGCCGCCGAGGCATTCAACGCCGCCGCCCTGGCTTGGTTGCTGCCGCGGGCCGCGCTGGCGCCAAGGCCGTTGAACTGGCCGACCGCCGGCAACTCCCGCCGCGGCTGATGCCTTTTGCATTGGGCATCGGCTCTGAGGCCGCTGTGTTGTCGTGCAAGCTGGCGCGTCCGGCCGCGGGCGGTTGCCGGCGCTTGGCCGGCGCAGTGCGGCGGCGCGAAGCGAAACGCGCCCCGCGGATGACGATGGGTGGGCGGTTGGGGCTACTCGACCTTGATGCTGGCCTTCTTCACCACCGGCCCCCACTTGTCCAACTCAGCGCGGATCACTGCTTCCATCTGCTCGGGCGTGCTGCTGCGCGGCTCGACATTGCGGTCGGTGAAGAGCTTGCGCACCTCC
>JANPDN010000089.1:0-18699 GCA_031431555.1 Rubrivivax sp. | reverse complement strand
CGATCTGCGCGATCACCATCGTGCGCTCGTTGTAGCGGCGGATCTTCTCGCCGACATCGCCGCCCAGGTAGTCGCACTGCGCGAAGCCGAAGGCCGCGCCGCGGCGGCCGATCGGCGGATAGCGGCAGGCCTGAACGATCGACATTGCCTGCGCTGGCGATTCGACCATCGGAATCATGACGCCCCGCGCGCCCAGATCGAGCGCCCGGGCGAGCCAGGCATATTCGCCGCGCGGCACGCGCACCATCGGCTCCAGGCCCAAACCTCGGCAACTCGAGAACAGCCACTTCAGGGTCTCGAAGCCGAGGCCCGTATGCTCCATGTCGTAGAGCACGAAGCGGCAGCCGGCATTGGCAAGGATGGCCGACATGCCCGGCGAAAAGAATTCGAAGATCATGGCGCCGGCCACGGTTTTGCCGGCGAGGACGTCCTGCTTGATCGCGTTCACGTTCAGTTTCATCGAGGTCTCCCAGGCTGCTTGTAGCGCGGCCGCAGGTTCGCGGCATCGGGCAAGCATCGCACCGAAACACGCCAAACCGATGAAGCGTGTCGTGCCGGCCAGGCTCCGGGCCAGCATGGATGGCCTGCGAGTGCTTGCCTGCGGGTCTCCATCCTTAGAATTGTCATCTCTTGCGCGCCAACCAAGGATCAGCCACGTGGCCCTTTTTGCAATCGACAACATCACGCCGCAGCTTCACCCATCGGCCTGGGTCGCCGACAACGCCAGCGTCATCGGCGATGTCTCGATGGCCGCCGGCGCGAGTGTCTGGTACGGCGTCGTGGTGCGCGGCGACACCGCGCCGATCCACATCGGCGCGGGCAGCAATGTGCAGGACAACAGCGTGCTGCACACCGATGCAGGGCTGCCACTCAAGGTGGGCGCCAACGTGACCGTCGGCCACCAGGTGATGCTGCATGGCTGCACGATTGGCGACGGCTCGCTGATCGGCATCCAGGCGGTGATCCTCAATGGCGCGAAGATCGGCCGCAACTGCCTCGTCGGCGCCGGCGCGCTGGTCACCGAGGGCAAGGATTTCCCCGACGGCTCGTTGATCATCGGCAGCCCGGCCAAGGTGGCGCGGGCGCTGACGCCAGAGCAGATCAGGGGTTTGCAGATGAGCGCCTTGCACTATGTCGACAACGCCGAGCGGCATCGGCGTGGCATCACAAAAGTCGGCTGAATCCGAGCACAACCCGCGTGGACGAACTGCACAAATTTCTCTTCGACGGCCTGCCTGTGCGCGGCATGCTGGTGCGGCTGGATGCGAGCTGGCGCGAGGTGCTGCGCCGGCGTGAACCTGCACATGGTGGTGCCGGGCCGTTTGCCGCGCCCTTGCGTGAACTGCTCGGCGAGATGGCGGCGGCAGCGGTATTGATGCAGGCGAATATCAAATTCAACGGCGCGCTGCTGCTGCAACTGCATGGGGACGCCGGCGCGCCGGTCAAGCTGGCTGTCGCCGAGGCCCGCCCCGACCTGAGCTTTCGGGTCACCGCCACTGTCAAGGGTGAACTCGCGCCCGATGCCGGGCTGGTTTCGATGCTCAACCCGCGTGGCAAGGGCCGCTGCGCGATCACGCTCGACCCGAAGGACAAGCTGCCCGGCCAGCAGCCTTATCAAGGCGTGGTGCCACTGCATGGCGACCGCCGCGAGCCGCTGCACCAGTTGAGCCAGGTGCTCGAGCACTACATGCTGCAAAGCGAGCAGCTCGATACGCGCTTGATGCTGGCGGCCACCGACGAGGTCGCTGCCGGGCTGCTGATCCAGCGCCTGCCGGTCGAAGGCGTGGGCAACCTCGAAGGCCGCGCGCGCGAAGACGATATCGGCTTGAGCGAAGGCTTCAACCGCATCGCCCACCTGGCGGCGACGCTCAAGCGCGACGAGCTGCTCGGGCTGGATGCCGAGACGCTGTTGCGGCGCCTCTTCTGGCAGGAATCGGTGCTGCGTTTCGAGCCGCAGACACCACGCTTCGAATGCACCTGCTCGCGCGAGCGGGTCGCGCGCATGTTGCAGGGCCTTGGGCGCGAAGAGATCGATTCGATCGTCGCCGAGCGGGGTGATGTCGAGATCGGCTGCGAGTTCTGTGGCCGCCAATACCGCTTTGACGCGGTCGATGTCGGCGAGCTGTTCACGCCACCGATCGACCAGGCGCCGGGGTCGTCGGCGGTCAACTGAGCCGCGGCGTCGCGGTCAGCCTGCGGATGCCGGCAAGGTTTGCAGGCTGCGCACTGCCGAGCCAAAAATCGTCAGCGCCTGGACGACAAAACCGAGCAGTGCCAGCACCAGGCAGGCCTGCGCGCCCATCGACGCACCGACGACTGCGCCGAGTGCCGCGCCGAGTGGCCGCGCGCCGGTATTCACGGCCAAGAAGATTGCGGTGACGCGGCCGAGCATGGCGCTCGGTGTGACCGTCTGGCGCAGCGTGGTCGAGCTGATGGTCCAGATGATCGGCCCGACACCGAAGAGAAAAAACGACGCCGCGGCGAGCACCCCGCTGGGCCAATGCAGCGTGGCCACCATCACCGCTGCTGCGGCGACCGAGACGATCGGGCCGAGCAAGACTGCATGACCAAAACTCAGGCGCGCCATCACCCGCGGCGCGGCCAGCGCGCCGACGACCATGCCGGCGCCATAGCAGGCCAGGGTCACCCCGACCCCGCTGGCGTCCAGCCCGAGGCTGTGCATGGCATAGGGTACATAGGCGGCCTGGAGCACAAACCAGGCGATGTTCCAGGCCACGGCGGTCAGCAAGATCGGGCGCAGCAGATCGTGCTGCCAGACCAGCCGGGCGCCGTCCTTGATCTCCAGCCAGGGGTGGCGCGGCGCTACCGGCGCACGAGCCGGGTCGGGTAGGCGCCAGAGCAGGCTAACGGCAGACATGGACAGCACCGCAGCCAGCACAAATGCCGACGATGCGCCGGCCCAGGCGACCAGCGCGCCGGCCAGCGCCGGGCCGGCGGCGAAGGCCACGCTGCGCGCGAGTTCGAGCCGGCCGTTGGCGACGGCGAGTGCTTCGCGCGGCACCAATGACGGCACCAGCGCGGGTGCGGCGACGCTGAAAGCGACGGTGCCCGCGGCGCCAATGAATCCGAGCACCGCCAGCAGGCCGATCGAAAGCTGGCCGGTGACCACGACCAGCAGCAGCGCCAGCAGCGCGAAGGCGCGCAGGATCTCGGCCACCACCATCAGGCGCCGGCGTGATGTGCGGTCGGCAAGCAGCCCGAGCGGGATCGAGAGCAGCAAAAACGGCAGGCTCTGCGCGGTGGCCAACAGGCCGATTTCACCCGGCCCGGCGTTGAGCGCCAGCACCGCGACGATCGGCACCGCCGCCAGGCTGACCTGCTCGGCCGACTGCGCGGCGAGATTGGCCCAGGCGAGGTGGCGGAAGGGGCGGGGAAGAGGTGTTGTCAGGGTCGGCATGATGGCACCGATGGTGGTGCCAAACGCGGCGCCGGCCTCGCCGTTTTCGGACCTGCGTTTTTGGGCATCGGTACGGTGCCTTCAGCGCCCCGGCGCGGGACCACTGCGCAGTGCATGTTCACATTCCGGCTGGTCGCAATTTTCGCAGATCCAGGGGCCGGTGGGCAGCGCGGCGTTGCGTCGCGCGAGGCGGGTGAAGAGCCCCTGGCGTGGTGTGCTGCGCGAGCGCAGCAGCGGCGCCACCGCATCGAGCGCGGCTTCGACACGCGCCGGGCCGAGGCCCGAGACCAGCGCCCAGGGCAGCCGGTGCGCGATCAGCAGCTGGCGCAGGGCGTTGTCGACCGGGCCACGCACCTGCGGGCCGTCACGTTGCTGGCCATCGGGCTGCCAAGGAATGTCGATGGCGGTGAGCAGCGACAGCACGACTTGGGCGCGGTGTGCGGCAACTGCCATCGCCTCCAACTTGCGGTCGTTGAACAGCAAGGCGCTGTAGACCGCAGTCATCAGCGCCGTGGTGTCGGCGATCACGACCGCGTGATCCTGCATCGCCGCGCCGATATCGGCATGCTGGCGCTCGGCGATGGCGCGCTGTTCGTCAGCGCGCGGCGTGCGGCCGTGGTCATCACACCAGCGGCGCAACACTTCGGGCACCCAGGTCGTGGCAAGCCCGGTGGCCTGCGCGATGCGCTCGGCCAGCGCCTGTGCCAAGGTCGTCTTGCCGGTGCTTTCGGCGCCGAGCACGGAGATGACCAGCGCGCCGGTTTGTTTGGTCTCAGCCATGAACGCGGCGCTGCCAGGCGCGCCAGCCGGCAATCGAAAGCAGTGCAAAGATGCCGTACAGAACAACCGTTAGCCACAGCCCCTTGTGTGCAAACAACGCCATGCTGAACAGGTTGACGAACAACCACAGCGGCCAGTTGTCGATCAACTTGCGCGCCAGCAGGATCTGCGCGGTGACGCTGGCCACCGTCGGCAGGGCGTCAAGATACGGCACATCGCTGTCGGTCCAACGATCGAGCAGCAAGCCCAGCAGCGGCCAGGCCAGCAGCGTGGATGTCAGCGCCACAAGACGCCAGCGCGTGCTCAGCCGGTGTACTGCCAAGGCGCGGCCATCGCTGCCGGTGCCACGCAGCCATTGCCACCAGCCCCAGCCCGAAATGGCGATAAAGAACAGCTGCAGCGCCGCCTCGCCATACAGCTTGCTGTCGGCAAAGAGCAGCGCATAAAGCAGCGAGCTGACGATTGCCAGCGGCCAGCCGGCCGCTTTGACACGCAGGTTGCACAACACCATGCCGACGCCGAGCAGCGCTGCCACGATTTCGAGCCACGTCACCGGGCTGCCCCAAAGTGTGAAAGCGACTGTGAAAGCGGCCGACAGCAGCGGCGCCGCAGCCGCAACAAGGCTGTCCATCAGCGGCGTGTCAGCGCGGGTCCGCTGCGCGAGTCACTTGCGCTGCGTCACCTGCACCAGGATCTCGTCTTGGCGCAGCATGCCTAGCTCGCTGCGCGCCTTGTCCTCCACCATCTCGAGGCCTTCCTTCAGGTCGCTGACCTCGGCGGCAACGGCGGCGTTGCGCTCGCGGGCGGCGGCATTCTTGCGTTCCTGATCCGCCAATTGCTGCTCCAGGCTCCAGACATACGGCAGGCTGCCCTTGCCGAGCCAAAGGTTGCCCTGCACGACAACGATCAGCACCGTCAGGGCGAGCGTGACCCAGCGCATGGCTTGGCTCGTGCTTCAGCGAATGCTGTAAAACGCCGCGCGGCCGGCGTATTGCGCGACGTCGCCCAAGTCTTCTTCGATGCGCAAAAGCTGGTTGTATTTGGCGACGCGGTCGCTGCGGCTCATCGAGCCGGTCTTGATCTGCCCGGCGTTGCTGCCCACCGCGATATCGGCGATGGTGGAGTCTTCGGTCTCGCCAGAGCGGTGGCTGATGACCGCGGTGTAACCCGCGCGCTTGGCCATCTCGATGGCGGCAAAAGTTTCGGTGATCGTGCCGATCTGGTTGATCTTGATCAGGATCGAATTGGCGATGCCTTTGTCGATGCCTTCTTTGAGGATCTTGGTATTCGTCACGAAGAGGTCGTCGCCGACGAGCTGCACCTTCTTGCCCAGGCGCTCGGTGAGCAGCTTCCAGCCCGCCCAGTCGCCTTCGTGCATGCCGTCTTCGACGCTGATGATCGGGTACTTGTCGCACCAGCTGGCGAGCACGTCGACCCACTCCGCCGCGTTGAGGGTCATGCCTTCACCCGACAGCACGTAGGTGCCGTCCTTGTAGAACTCGCTCGCCGCGCAGTCCAGGCCGATGGCGATCTGCTCGCCGGCTTTGTAGCCCGCCTTGTCGATGGCTTCCAGGATCATCTGGATGGCGGCTTCATGGCTGGCGACGTTGGGCGCAAAGCCGCCTTCGTCACCCACCGAGGTCGGCATGCCGCGCCCGTCGATGATCTTCTTGAGGGCATGGAAAACCTCGGCGCCATAACGCACCGCTTCGCGAAAGCTCGGCGCGCCGAGCGGGATGATCATCAGCTCTTGCAGGTCGAGATTGTTGTTCGCATGCGCGCCGCCGTTGATGACATTCATCATCGGCACCGGCATCTGCATGCCGCCGGCGCCACCAAAGTAGCGGTACAGCGGCAGGCCCGATTCTTCAGCCGCGGCGCGTGCCACGGCCATGCTCACCGCCAGCGTGGCGTTGGCGCCCAAGCGCGCTTTGTTGTCGGTGCCGTCGAGGTCGATCAGGGTCTTGTCCAGAAACGCCTGCTCGCTGGCGTCCAGCCCCAGCACCGATTCGCTGATCTCGGTATTGATGTTTTCGACCGCGCGCAGCACGCCCTTGCCGAGGTATCGGCTCTTGTCGCCGTCACGCAGCTCGATGGCTTCGCGGCTGCCGGTGGAAGCACCCGAGGGCACCGCGGCGCGGCCCATCGTGCCCGACTCGAGCAGCACGTCGCACTCGACGGTGGGGTTGCCGCGACTGTCCAGAATTTCGCGGCCGACGATGTCGACGATTGCGCTCATGTTCTTTTGCTTTCTGAATTGAAAATCAGTTGACGCCTTCGACGGCGATCATTTTCATAAAGCCCGCACCTTCGCGCAGCTTGCGCGCATGGGTATAGGTTTCGCTGTCGTAGTAGGCCCGGGCATGGGCCAGGTCGCGGAATTTCAGCACCACCACGCGCTGCGGCTGCCAGCCGCCTTCAAGCGGGTCGATGGCGCCGCCGCGGATCACGACTTCGGCGCCATGCTCCTGCATCGCGCGCGTACTCCACTGGCGGTACTCGACCATCTGGGCTTCGTTGGTGATCGTGATGTCGGCAATGATGTAGGCGCTCATTTGAATGGTTAGCCTGGAGAATCAAGGCTGGAAGTCGTTTTCGAGCAGCGGCTGCGACTTGATGACCCGGTCCAGCGCCAGCAGTTGTTCGAGCAGCGCGCGCATATGTTTGAGCGGCACCGCATTCGGCCCGTCGCTCATCGCGTTGGCCGGGTCAGGATGGGTTTCCATGAACAGGCCGGCGACACCAACCGCAACCGCGGCGCGTGCCAGCACCGGCACAAATTCGCGCTGGCCGCCGCTGCTCGTGCCTTGGCCGCCGGGCAACTGCACGCTGTGCGTGGCGTCAAAGACGACCGGCGCGCCGGTCTCGCGCAGGATCGCCAGTGCGCGCATGTCGGAGACGAGGTTGTTGTAGCCAAAACTCGCACCGCGCTCGCAGGCCATGAAGCGGTCTTCGTCCAGGCCCTTGTCGCGCGCCGCGGCACGTGCCTTGTCGATGACATTCTTCATATCGTGCGGTGCGAGGAACTGGCCCTTCTTGATATTCACCGGCCGGCCGCTCTGCGCCACCGCACGGATGAAGTCGGTCTGCCGGCACAGGAAGGCCGGGGTCTGCAAGACATCGACCACCGCGGCCACGGCGGCGACTTCCGTTTCGCTGTGCACGTCGGTCAGGATCGGCACTTTCAGTTCACGCCGCACCTTGGCCAGGATCTCGAGTCCGCGCTCCATGCCCGGGCCGCGAAAAGTGTTGCCACTGGAGCGGTTGGCCTTGTCGTAACTCGACTTGAAAATGAACGGGATGCCAAGCGCCGAAGTGACTTCTTTCAGATGCCCGGCAACATCCATCTGCAGTTGTTCGCTTTCGACGACGCACGGTCCGGCGATCAGGAAAAACGGCCGCTCGATGCCGACGTCAAAGCCGCACAGATTCATGGCTGCCCCCTCGATTGGCTCATGCCACCGCCTTCACTGGCGCCTCAGTGCGCCGCCCCTTGTGGTCGAGCGCGGCCTTGACGTAGCTTGAAAACAGCGGGTGCCCGCCCCAGGGTGTGCTCTTGAATTCTGGGTGGAACTGCACGCCGACAAACCAGGGGTGTTGGTCCTGCGGCAGCTCGACCATCTCGGTCAACTGCTCGCGCTGTGTCAGCGCCGAGATCACCAGGCCGGCGCTTTTCAGCCGCTCGAGGTAATGCACATTCGCCTCGTAACGATGGCGATGGCGCTCGGTGACGACATCGCCGTAGATCTGGTGCGCCAGTGTGCCGACAGCGACGTCGGAGCTCTGCGCGCCCAGGCGCATCGTGCCGCCGAGGTCGGAGCTGGCATCACGCTTCTGGATCGAGCCGTCGCGGTCTTTCCACTCTTCTATCAGCGCGATCACGGGGTGCGGCGTCGCTGGTTCGAACTCGGTCGAATTGGCGTCCGCCAGGCCCGCGACATGGCGCGCATATTCGATCGTCGCGACCTGCATGCCCAGGCAGATGCCCAGGTACGGGATCTGGTGCTCGCGGGCGAACTGCACCGCGCAGATCTTGCCTTCGATGCCGCGTTTGCCAAACCCGCCCGGCACCAGGATCGCGTCGAAGCTGGCGAGCTGCTGCACCGACTGCGGGGTCAGCGTCTCGGAGTCGACGTAGTCGATCTCGACCTTGGCGTGGTTGTGGATGCCGGCATGGCGCAGCGCTTCATTGAGCGACTTGTACGAGTCCGACAGGTCGGTGTATTTGCCGCACATCGCGATCTTCACCGTGGTCTGCGGATGTTCGACCTCGTGCACCAGGGTGTCCCAGCGGCGCAGGTCGGCCGGGCGCGTGAGCAACTGCAGCTTCATGCAGATCAACTCGTCCAGGCCCTGCTCGTGCAGCAGGCGCGGCACCTTGTAGATCGTGTCGACGTCCCACATCGAGATCACGCCATGCGGTTGCACATTGGTGAACAGCGAGATCTTGTCGCGCTCGTCGTCGGGGATCGGCCGGTCGGCGCGGCACAGCAGCACATCGGGCTGGATGCCGATCTCGCGCATCTTCTGCACCGTGTGCTGGGTCGGCTTGGTCTTGAGCTCGCCGGCCGCGGCGATCCATGGCACATAGGTCAGGTGCACAAAGGCGCTGTTGGTCGGCCCGAGCTTCAGGCTCATCTGGCGCACCGCTTCGAGAAAGGGCAATGATTCGATATCACCGACGGTGCCGCCGATCTCGACGATCGCCACGTCGACGTCATTCGCGCCGCGTTTGACAAACTCCTGGATCTCGTTGGTGACATGCGGGATCACCTGCACCGTCTTGCCGAGATAGTCGCCGCGGCGCTCACGCTCGAGCACGGTTTTGTAGATCTGGCCGGCGGTGAAATTGTTCGTGCGTTTCATCTTGGTGGTGATGAAACGCTCGTAGTGCCCCAGGTCGAGGTCGGTCTCGGCGCCGTCGTCGGTGACAAAGACCTCACCGTGCTGGAACGGGCTCATCGTGCCCGGGTCCACATTCAGGTAGGGGTCGAGTTTGACGAGGGTGACTTTGAGGCCGCGCGACTCGAGGATGGCGGCCAGTGACGCGGCGGCGATGCCCTTGCCCAACGAGGACACCACACCGCCGGTGACGAAGACAAACTTGGTCATTGCTTGCGACATCGCCCGATGCGCAGGTGCGCGCGCCGGAGTGCCGAGTGGGAAATCGAAATTATATCGGCCCGGTCATGGCGCGGCCTGCTCGCTTGCCCGATGCGCTTGCCCGACTCGCTTGCCCGATGCGCGGGCGCAGGTGTGATGCTGGGTTACGATCAGGTGGCTTGCACCAGGTGCCCTTCGATGCGCTCGCGGCGAAGGGTTAAACGGGAAGCCGGTGGGTCCAGACCTCTCAAGGTCTTGACGATTCCGGCGCTGCCCCCGCAACGGTCAGCGAGGAGGGCGTGGCATTCGCAGCCACTGGGGGCTTCACGGCCCCTGGGAAGGCGCCACGCTCTTCGAACAGCGCATCTTGCTGTTCGGCACTCGCCAGCCCGGATACCGGCCCGATGCAATGGAAGCCGGTATCGCGGTGGGCGATGTGGGCGTGGCAGCTGCGGTTTTGCTGTAGTGCCACGACTGCGGGCCCAACCTTCGAGCCGGCGTTTTTAACGCTGGTCCGCACGGGGCGTGCGGATGGAGGTCCATCTTGATTCTCAGTCTGCGCTTTTGCGCTGCGGCCGCTTCGGCCGTCTCTGTTCTTGTCGCGGCAACGGCGGCGTTTGCGCAGTCGACCATCGTCATCACCGGCAGCCGCGAGCCGGTCGCTGCCGACAAGCTCGCTGCCGATGTGGTGGTTATTCAGCGCGAAGCGATCAACGCCAGCAGCGCTGATTCGGTCGCCGATCTCTTGCGCCGCGAAGCCGGCATGCAGCTCTCGCGCAACGGCGGGCCTGGCCAGAACGGTGGCGTTTTCATCCGCGGCGCGGCGTCAGGGCAGACGGTGGTCTTGATCGACGGCGTGCGCATCGGCTCGGCGACCGTCGGCGCGACCGCATTCGAAACGCTGAGCCTGGCGCAGATCGACCGCATCGAAGTGCTGCGCGGCCCGGGCTCGAGCCTCTATGGCGCCGATGCCGTTGGCGGTGTGGTGCAGATCTTCACCCGGCGTGGTGAAGGCGCGCCGCGCTTCGATGCCCACGCCGCGATTGGCGGCCTGCACAGCCGCGAAGTCTCGGCTGGGTTTGGCACTCAATCGGGCGCCTGGGACCTGGCCGCATCGTTGTCGCGCGAATCCAGCCGGGGTGTTTCTGCCCTGCGCGCCGGCGACCTGTTTGGCAATCACAACCCCGATGCAGACGGCTACGCGTTGACCAGCGCGCAAGCGCAGGTCGGTGTGGTGCCGGCGGCTGGCCAACGCATCGCGCTGACGCTGATGCAGTCGCGGCTGAATTCGCAGTACGACGGCGCTGAGTTTTTGCCACCGACGTTCGCGCAAGATGCCTCGCCCGACTTCCGCAACCGCCAGCGCATTGAAGCCAGCACGCTCGACTGGCGAGGCGAATTTGGCGGCGGCTTGAGCGCCACGGCGCGCGCCTCGCGCAGCGTCGACGACTCCCGGCTCGGTGGCAGCCAGATCGACCACTTCCGCACCAGCCGCGAGTTTTTTGCAGCCCAAGTCGGGTTCGGCGTCGGCGCTGCCGGCCGGCTCGTTGCTGCCGTCGAGGACCACACCGAACGCGCTGCATCGACCAGTTTTGCCAACGACGTGCAGCGCCGCACCCAGGCTGCGGTGCTGGCGCTGAACGGCGCGCGCGGTGCCTGGTCGTGGCTGGCAGACCTGCGCCATGACCGCAGCTCCGACTACGGCGGTGTCAGCACCGCGCGCTTCGGCGGCGCGCTGGCACTGAGTGCCGAACTGCGCCTGCGCGTGCTGGCCGGGCAGACTTTTCGCGCGCCGAGTTTCAACGACCTGTACTTCCCGGGTTATGGCGTCGCGGCATTGCAGCCCGAACGTGGCCGCAGTGCCGAGGTTGGCATTGAATGGCGCCGCGGCAGTTCGTCGGCACAGGCCACGGTCTACCTGAACCGGGTGCGTGAGCTGATCGGCTACGAAGCCGACCGCAGCTTCTGCCCGGCCGACCCGGCCTACGACTTCGGCTGCGCGCGCAACATCGCGCGGGCGCGTTTGTTCGGCGCCAGCCTCGGCGCGCGGCACCGCATCGCGGCTTTCAGCGGTGGTGACCTCGACATCAGCGCCAGCCTGGATCTGCTCGACGCCACCGACGCCAACAGCGGCACGCGGCTGACGCGGCGCGCCGCGCACCAGGCGCATCTGGGTGCCGATTGGGCCGGCGGCGCGTGGCGCTTCGGCGCCGCGCTGCTGCGTGTCGGCGCGCGGCCCGATGCCGGCAAGCAGCTTGCCGCCGAGACCACGCTGGACCTTTCCGCGCGCTGGCGCTTCGCCCCGCGCTGGCAGCTGCAGACCAAGCTGCTCAACGCCACCGATGTCGACCGCGAGCCGCTGCGCGACTACCAGGGGCTGGGCCGCCAGGCCTGGATCGGCCTGCGTTACGAAGGCGGGCTCTAACGTGTCACCGCAGCGGCGGCCAGAGCTGCGACTCGGCCGACTCGGCCGGCTCGGGCGCTTCGGTGCTGCAGGGCTGGCCTTGCTGACTTTGCTGACCGTGCTGTCCTCGCTGCCGCTGGCCGCCCAGGCCCAGGCCAGCGTGCGCGACCACCGCGGTGTCGAAGTCCGCTTCAACGCGCCGCCGCAGCGCATCGTGACCCTGCTGCCGTCGTTGACCGAGTCGGTCTGCGCGCTCGGCGCCTGCGGCAGCATCGTCGGAACCGACCGCTATTCCAACGCGCCGGCGATGGTGCTCGGCCTGCCCAAGCTCGGCGGCCTGGACGACGTGCAGATCGAACGCATCGTCGCGCTGCGCCCGGATGTCGTGCTCGCGGCCAAGTCGATCCGCGCGGTCGACCGCCTCGAGGCGCTGGGCCTGAAGGTGCTCGCTTTTGATTCCGACAACCATGCCCAGGTGCAAAACAGCCTGCAACTCATCGGTGATTTTCTTGGCCGCACTGCGCAGGCGCGTGATCTCTGGCAGGCGATCGAAGCCGAGATCCAGGCAGCAGCCGCCAGCGTGCCGGCCCGGCTGCGCGGGCAGGTGGTTTATTTCGAGGTCGATGCCACGCCCTATGTCGCCGGCGCGTCGTCGTTTGTCGGCCAGACGCTGGCGCGGCTGCAGCTCGACAATATCGCGCCGGCTTCGATGGGCGCCTTCCCCAAGCTCAACCCCGAACATGTCGTGCGCGTCCAGCCGCAGGTGCTGATCGGCGCGCAGGCCAATCTCGCGTCGATGGCGCAGCGACCGGGCTGGACGCTGTTGCGCGCATTGCAAACACGCCAGGTCTGTGCGCTGGATGCTGCGCAGTACGAACTTGTCACCCGCCCCGGGCCGCGGCTGGGGCGGGCCGCGCAGGCGCTGGCCGATTGCCTGGCACGCCTGCCCGACCCGGCGGCTGTGCGGCCGTGATCGCATCGCGCCGCGCCTTGTGTCTTGCGCTGCTCGGCGCGACCGCGCTTCTGGCGCTCGCCGGGCTGCTGGCCGGCAGCGACGGCTGGTCCTTCGACGCGCTGCGCGGCTTCGGTGACCCGGCCGCTGCCGGGCACATCATCGTCAGCGACATCCGCGCGCCGCGCACGCTGGGCGCGTGGCTGGCCGGCGCGCTGCTCGGCCTGGCCGGCGCAGTCGCGCAGGGCCTGTTCCGCAACCCGCTCGCCGACCCGTACCTGCTTGGCTCAGCCGCAGGCGCTTCGCTGGCAGTCGTGCTGGTGCTGGCGGTGGGCTCGATGGTCGGCGGGTTGGCAGGCTTGGGCGGCGCCGCCGCCGGCTCGCTGGCGCAGGCCGGCATCGTGGGCGCGGCATTTTTTGGTGCGCTTGGCGGCATGCTGCTGACCCTGCTGCTGGCGCGCGGCGCGAACCAGACCACCCGGCTGCTGCTTGCCGGCGTCGTCGTCGGCGTGATGTTGACGGCGGTCAGCGACCTCGTCACCAGCGCGGTGCCAGACGCGTTGCGCGGGCGCCAGAGTTTTATGCTCGGCAATACCGCCTTGCTCGGCTGGGGCAATGTGTTCTGGCTGGCCGCGGGGCTCTTGGTCGCCGCGCCGCTGGCCGCGGGGCTGGCACGCACGCTGGACGCGTTGGTGCTGGGCGACGACAGCGCACGCAGCCTGGGCCTGGATCTGCCGCGCCAGCGCGCCGCGCTGGTCGGCGCGCTGGCGCTGGCCACCGGCATGGCGGTGTCGCAGGTCGGGCTGGTCGCTTTTGTCGGCCTCGTGGCGCCGCACCTGGTGCGCCGCTGGGTCGCCGCGACGCATGGTTTTGTGCTGCTCGCCAGCGCTGCGACGGGCGGCGTGCTGCTGCTCGCTGCCGATGTGC
This sequence comes from Rubrivivax sp., assembly GCA_031431555.1. Taxonomy (GTDB): domain Bacteria; phylum Pseudomonadota; class Gammaproteobacteria; order Burkholderiales; family Burkholderiaceae_C; genus Rubrivivax. The sequence goes on along the minus strand of JANPDN010000089.1, from coordinate 5,115 downwards.
TGGCGCGCAGCCTGATGGCGCCGCAAGAGCTGCCGGTAGGCGTGCTGACCGCGGTGCTCGGGGGCGCCTTCCTGCTCGTGCTGCTGCACCGCCGGAGTGCCGCGCCATGATCACCGCGAATGGCCTGTGCGTGGACCTCGGCGGTCGCGCCGTGTTGCATGACCTCAGCCTGACACTCGGTGCCGGCTGGACGGCGATCGTCGGGCCTAACGGCGCAGGCAAGTCGACACTCCTGCGCGCGCTGGCCGGTTTGTTGCCGGCATCGGCCGGGAGTGTGCAACTCGATGGCCGTGGCCTGCACGAGCACAGCGCACGCAGCCGTGGCCGCCTCATCGCCTGGCTGGCCCAGCAGGGCGAGGCGGTCGGTGATCTGAGCGCAATCGATATCGTGCGCCTGGGCCGGCTGCCGCACCACGGCCTGTGGGCGAGCCCGAGTGCGGCCGATGAAGCCGCGGTGCAGCAAGCGATGGCCGAGACTGAAGCGACACCGTTTGCGACCCGCCGCTTGAACGAACTTTCCGGCGGCGAGCGCCAGCGCGTGCTGCTCGCCCGCGCGCTCGCGGTGCAGGCCCCGGTGCTGCTGCTCGACGAGCCGACCAGCCACCTCGATGCGCCGCACCAGCGCGCGCTGCTCGGCGGCCTGCTGCAGCGCGCGCGCGCCGGCGCGGTGGTGGTCACGGTGCTGCACGACCTGAGCCTGGCCCTGGCCGCCGACCGCGTCGTCGTCGTCGCCGCTGGCCACGTCGTTGCCGATGGCGCGCCGGCCGATGCCGCGCTGCAGGCCACGCTGGCCGAGGTCTTCGACCATGCCGTCACGATCGAGGCGGTGCGCGCCAACGGCCAGCCGCGCTGGGTGGCGCTGCCCGCGATCGACCGGCAGCCTGCCGGCGTCGACCACAATCGAGCATGACCCGAACATGACCCACACCGGCCCGCAGCGCATCGTCTGTCTCACCGAAGAGACCACCGAGTGGCTGTACCTGCTCGGTGAAGACAAGCGCATCGTCGGCATCAGCGGCTACACCGTGCGCCCGAAACGTGCGCGCACTGAGAAGCCGCGTGTCTCGGCTTTTCTCGACGGCAAGATCGACAAGATCGTGGCCCTTGAGCCGGACCTGGTGATCGGCTTCTCCGACATGCAGGCGGCGCTGGCCGACAAGCTCATCCGCGCCGGGCTGAACGTGCTCGTCACCAACCAGCGCAGCGTCGACGAGATCTTCGCCACGCTGCGCCTGGTGGCGGGTTTGATCGGTGCGCAAGTCGCGGCCGAGAGCTGGATCGACAACTGCCAGCGCCGGCATGCACAGATCGCCGCGGTGGCGCAAGCCTGGCCGCGCCGGCCGAAGGTCTATTTCGAAGAATGGGACGCGCCGATGATCAGCGCGATCCAATGGGTCTCGCAGTTGATCGGCATCGCCGGCGGCGACGATATCTTCCCCGAACTGGGGCGGCAATCGATGGGCCGCGACCGCATCGTCGCCGACGCGATGGAGCCGGCGCGGCGCGCGCCCGACCTCATCGTCGGGTCGTGGTGCGGCAAAAAATTTCGCCCCGAGAAGGTCGCCGCGCGGGCCGGCTGGGCCGCGGTGCCGGCGGTGCTGGCTGGCCGCCTGCACGAGATCAAATCCTGCGACATCCTGCAGCCCGGGCCAGCGGCGCTGACCGACGGGCTCGAGCAGTTGCATGCCTTGTGCAAGGCCTGGGTCGAGAGCCCGGGCACAGCGTGACCCAAGTCGGCGTTGTGCCGGCATCGCGCCGGCAGCGTTGACGCGGCGGCGCAACTGAAGCAGCATCTTCGGCAAACGCAACTGCCGAAGTCATGACCCGCCGGACATCTGCCGCAACCCTGCCGAACTCGGCGACGTGTGCGCCTTCGTCTGCCGTGCGTTGCGCGTTGCGGTCTGGCGGGTCGCCGGTTGTCGAGCCGGTCGTGGGGCCGTCCCCGCGGCGCTATGCGTGGTGCATCTTGTGGCCTTTGCTGCTTGTCTTGGCCGGCTGCGCTGGCACCACCTTGCGCCTGCCGGCCGACCACCGCGCGTTTTTCCACGACACCTTGTTCGCCGCGCCCACCCAGCCGGCCAGCACCACCAGGCTCTTCGAGCTGAGCCCGCCGATGCGGGCCTATCTGCAGGGTGCCGCCCAGCCGCTACTGAAAACACGGGGCGTGCAACAGGGCCTGGTCGATGCGTTGTACACCAGCGGCGAGCTCAAGTTGGCCTACGACAGCGAGATCACCTTCGACGCCGCTGAAGCCTTTGAAGCGCGCGCCGGCAACTGCCTGTCGCTGGTCATCATGACCGCGGCCTTCGCCAAGGAGCTGGGTTTGCAGGTGCGCTACCGCGAGGTCGAAAACCGCCCCGTTTGGGAGCGCCGCGAAGGCCTCAACCTGCGTCTCGGGCATGTCAACGTCAGCCTCGGCCGGCCGCTGTCGATGGTGCGCATGTCGACGGCTTCGGCAGCCTGGCTGACGGTGGACTTCATGGCCACGCCCGAACCGGACGACGCACGCTGGTGGCCGATCGAGGAGTCGCGCATCGTCGCGATGTACGCCAACAACAAGGCCGCCGAGGCGCTGGCCGCGGCGCGCCTGAACGATGCCTACGCCTGGGCCCGTGCCGCCGTCGATGCCGACCCGGCGTTTGCCGACGCCTACAACACGCTCGGCGTGGTCTATCGCCGCGCGGCGCATCTCGAGCCCGCGCGGGCCGCGCTGCAACGGGCCGTTGATCTCGGCGGCGAGCGCAACGCCCACACGATGGGCAACCTGGCGCAGGCGCTGACTGCCCTGGGCCGCGGAGACGAGGCGCAGGCATGGCTGGTGCGTCAGCGGCGGATCGACGGCCGGCAACCCTTCGCCGACTACGACGCCGGCATGCAGGCGCTGCGTGATCACAACCCCGCTCGCGCTCGTGAATTTTTCGAGCGCGAGCTGCTGAAATCGGCCGACTGGCATGCGCTGCACTTTGCGCTGGGCGTCACCTACGCTCAGCTCGGCGAGCTGCCGCGCAGCGAGCGCCATCTGGCGCTTGCCCGCGAGCGGAGCCCCACGCGCAGCCTGCGTGCGCTGTACGGCAGCAAGCTCGACCGGCTCAGGGCGCAACGTGCGGTGCCCTGAGTCGGCGCCCAAGGCCTCGAAGCTCAGCTGAGCATTGCTGGCCGAATCGGGGCAGCGCCCGACAGCCGGCGGCGGCCGCGTTTGCATACACTGCGGCCATGTTGCAAGCCGCCCGTGCCACCGAGCCCAACACCACCGCGCCCTCCGACGCCGGGGCGCAAGCGCAGCGTGTGCGCCACCTGCGCCAGGTGCTGCTGTGGCCGCTGCGACTGATCCCGCAAACCGCGGGTGACGACTCAGAGCAGCGCCGCGCGCCCTGGCAGCTGCTGCGCGATATCGGCGAGGCGTCGCCCTGGCGCGAGGAGTTCGACGAATACACGGGCGACGCGGCGGGTTTTCACGAGCGCCACTACAACGAGTTCGTGACCTTCTTGCCGTATGTGCAGCGCTTTTTGTACGGCGAGGGCCGGGCGCGGCGCGAAGACGACTCGTCCAGCGCGGGCTCGCCGATGCGCAATTTTCGCCGCCACGATATCGCCGCGGTGCGTGTAGTTGCAGTGCCGGGCGAGGCGCCGATCACGCTGTCGGTGGTCCATGTCGACCTGTACTTTTTCTATGGCGTCGACGTCGTGCTGCTCAATGTCGAGGTCGGTGCTGATGACCTGAGCCTGGCGCAGGCGCAAGAGCTGCTGTACCGCTTCGGCCGCGCCTACCCTGCTGGCTGGGACAACCGCGGCCTGCCGCTGCACTGCATGGCGCAGGTCGAGTGGTTGGATGCCAAAGGCCAGGTACTTGCGGCGAGTGATGCGCAACAGCGCGACGCCTTTCTGGCCCATGTTGGCGAGCACCGCGCGCCGCGCATCTCGTCGCATTGGGAGTTCATGCTCGCGCCGCTGGTGAACCACCATTCCAGCGCCAGCGGCACGCTGCGGTTTCGCCAGATCGAGTACTACCGGATGCCGATGATGGCCTACCTGGCGGTCGACGATCCGCGTGCGTTGTCGCGCAACGATTTCGTCCGCCTCGGGCTCGTCACCGGTGTCGGCGAGGTGGCCACGGCGCACACCAACATCGCCGGTGGTGGCGCCGCACTGCCCTATGCCGAGCAGCACCTGGCCGACTTCGAACAGCGCTTCTGCTACGACCGCTTCTGGGCCGATGCCGGCGCGGCGCCGAATACGCGCTATCTCTGCTCTGGGCTGTCGCTGGTCGTCGTCGGCCAGGCTGGAGCCGAGTTCTTCGCCTGCCGCGACCGCGGTGTGCTGGCGCAGTTCCGGCACCAACACTTTTTGCTCTTCCTGATCGCGCATTTCCAGAAGGCGACGCTGCTGATGTTCTCCGACCAGCTCGCCGAGGCGCTGACCGGGCTGGACGTGCGCCGGCCGGTGACGATCAAGCGGTTCAAGCGCCAGATCCGCATGAGTTATGTCGGCTTCCTGAGCTTCACCCACCGCTACTGGTTCCACGAGATCAGCGAGCAAGCGCATGTGAAGGCACTGTTCCACATGTGCACCCACCACCTGCAGATCGACCCACTGTACGAAGAGGTCAAGCAGCGCATCCACGATATGAACGGCTATCTCGACGCCGACAGCCTGCGCCGGCAGGCCAATACCGTGGTCCGCCTGACGGTGGTCACGATCTTCGGCCTCATCGGCACGGTGACCACCGGCTTCCTGGGCATGAATCTCTTTGCGGAGGCCGATTCGTCGCTGCTCACCAAGTTCGGCTTTTTCTTGCTCGTGTTCGTGCCGACGATCAGCCTAACGTTCTACACGATGGTCAAGTCCAAACGCCTGTCGGATTTCCTCGATGTCATCTCCGACGAGCGCCTCGGTGGCTGGACCAAACTGAAGGCGTTTTTTGCGATCTGGCGCGGCGGCGAGGAGTAGCCCTCGATCTTGCCGACCAGGTCGGCTGAACAGCCTAACAGCCAAGCTTCGTCCTTGCTTCGACATTGGTGTGCGCTGGGCCGGCACGGGGGTGGCCCGGCTACGCTTCTGGATTTCTTAGGCGCTGCGCCGGGCCACCCCCGCGCCGGCTCTGCGAGCCGCGGCGAT